>JAUIJB010000040.1 GCA_030430455.1 Verrucomicrobiia bacterium
GCGCGGCCGATCGGAGAGACCGATGCACCGCTGTTCTCGCTGCGCGCCCTCAAGGTCCAGGCGGTGGAATGAAGAGGCGGCTATGGTCCTGATGAACGGTGGAATGTGCTCGACCCCCGTTGCAATCGCCTTCGGAAGAGAATGGGTCCATGTCCGGCGGAAACAAGGCGAGTGGCTTCCGCTCGGGTCTCCGCTTGGGCCGGCGCTCGGGCTGGCGCGCTCCGTGCTTTGCTTCGGTTCGTTGATGATCTCGTGGATCGGCGCTCCGCGACTTACTGCTATCCGTCTCGGCGCGTACTCTGCTCGGCCCGAAGCCCCTTGAACAGGCAGAAGGCCATGACCAGCAGGGCGAGGGCGAAGGGCAAGCCGGTGGTGATGGCGGCCGACTGGAGGGCCTTGAGGCCGCCGGCGAAGAGCAGGGCGGCGGCGACGGCCCCCTCGAGGAGGGCCCAGAAGACCTTCTGGATCACCGGCGGCTTGGGGTGGCCGCCACCGGTGATGGTGTCGATGACCAGCGAGCCGGAGTCCGACGAGGTGATGAAGAAGGTGATCACCACGATCACCGCCAGGCCGCTGGTCAGCCGGGACAGCGGGTAGTGCTCGAAGAGCTTGAAGATCGCGGTGCTGAGGTTCTCGTTGACCGCGGCGAGGATGCCGCCGCCGTTTGCGAGCTCCTCGTGCAGCGCTGAGTTCCCGAAGACCGTGAGCCAGAGGAAGGTGAGCAGGGTGGGGACGATGAGCACGCCGAGGGCGAACTCGCGGATTGTGCGGCCGCGCGAGATGCGGGCGATGAACATGCCGACGAAGGGCGACCAACTGATCCACCAGCCCCAGTAGAAGATCGTCCAGGAGTGCTGCCAGCCACCCGGGTTGTCGTCGCCGACGCGGTAGGTCTCGGTCCAGGTCGCCAGCGGCAGCACCCGCGACAGGTAGTTGCCGAGATTCTGGACGATGGCGTCGAGCAGGTGCGAGGTGGGACCGAGGCAGAACACCAGCAGGAGCAGGCAGCCGGCGAGGATCAGGTTGCCCTGGGAGAGGCGCTTGATGCCGCGGTCGAGCCCGCTGACCACCGAGGCGGTCGCCGCCAGGGTGATGCCGGCGATGAGGAGCATCTGCACCGTGGTGCCCGCGTCACTGCTGCCCGCGGCGATCCGCTCCGGGAACAGGTAGTGCAGGCCGGAGTTGACCTGGAGCACCCCGAGGCCGAGGGAGGTGGCGACCCCGAAGAGGGTGGCGACGACCGCGAGGATGTCGATGACATGGCCGCCGATCCCGCGGACCCGCTCGCCGAGGATCGGGTAGAAGGTCGAGCGGATGGTGATCGGCAGGCTCCGGTTGAAGGCGAAGTAGGCGATCGAGCAACCGACCAGCGCGTAGATCCCCCACGCATGCAGTCCCCAGTGGTAGAAGGTGATGAGCATCGCCTCCCGCGCCGCCTCCGGCGACCCGCTGGAGAGGATGCCCGGGGGCGAGCCGAAGTGGTTCATCGGCTCGGCGACCGACCAGAACATCAGGCCGATGCCCATCCCCGCCGAGAACAGCATGGCGAACCAGGCGCCGCGGCTGTAGTCGGGCTTGCAGTCCGCGCCGCCGAGCCGGATGCGGCCGAAGCGCGAGAAGATGAGCACGCCGACCGAGACGAGCAGCAGGTTGGCGGTGAGGATGTAGAACCAGCCGAAGTTGGTCGCGATCCAGCCGAGGGTCGCCGAGAACAGTTCCTCGGTGGCGGCGGCATCGGCCCGCGCCGAGAGGAACCCCCAGAGGGTGAAGCCGAGGATGAGCAGCGCGGAGACCGGGAAGACGACCGGGTGGAACTCCAGCGGCCCGAGCTTCACGAAATCCGGCTCGAGCCCGCCGTGACGCTTCCCGCGTTTGCTCATCGGCGTGGCTCAGGCGGGCTTGCGGAAGTGCAGGATGCCCCAGTCGAGCGCGCCTTTCGAGCCGGCCTCGATCCAGTGGCGCAGGCCCTTCTTCATGCGCTCGACGTAGTCGCCGCTGATCTGGTCGGCCACCTCGCCGCCGCGCTTCTCGAGCTCCTCGAGCACGCGGCTGTAGTGGCGCACCAGGCAGTCGGGGCGCCCGTCGAGGTCGACCGTCTCCCAGCCGAGCTCCGCGGCGTAGCCCTTGTACTTGTCGACCGAGCCCATCGAGGGCAGGTGGATGCGGGCGAGCACGGGCTCGAGGAGCTCCGGGTCGACGCCCTCCCGCTGCATCGGGTCGGTGAAGATGAAGCCGCCGCCGGGCCTGAGCACCCGGTCGACCTCCTCGAACACGCGCCGGCGCCGGCCGCTGTGGAGGATCGAGTCCTGGCACCAGACCTGGTCGAAGGACGCGTCGGGGAAGGGGAGTTCCTCGAAGTTGCCGTCGTGGACGTCGATGAGGTCGGCGAGGCCCTGCGCGGCGGTCATCGCCCGGTTGCGCTCGTTCTGCACGGCGCTGAGGTTGAGGCAGGTGACGTGGATCCCGCGCTCGCGGGCGATCACGCGGGCCGAGCCGCCGTAGCCGGCGCCGATGTCGAGAAGCCGCCCCTCCGCGGGCAGCGCCGGGATGCGCGAGAGCATGGTGTCGACCGTGCGCCGGCTGGCGTCGAGGATCGGCTCGTCGGGCGTCTCGTAGATGCCGACGTGGATGTCCTCGCCGCCCCAGATGCGGAAGTAGAAGTTGTCGGCGTCACTGCTGTCGTAGTAGTCGCGGGCGATGTCCACGACCTGGGAACCGGAGTCGCTGCTCATGCGTCGAGTCCCTCCTTCATCCGGCCCGCGTCCTCCTCCTCGTACTTCTTCTCCGCGATGTGGATGTAGAAGTCGGGGTTCGACTTGCGGTGGGTCTCCTGGAAGTCGGCGAAGGTGCGCACGCGCTGGAAGCCGACCTCGAACATCATGCGCTCGACGTAGGCGCGTCGCAGCGGGAACATGTTGAGGTGGTAGACCGACTTGTCGGGGAACTCGTAGCGGAAGCGGGCCAGGCCCTCGTCGACGTGCTCGGGCTCGGCGCGGACCTTGTCGCCGCAGTAGTAGTAGGCGTGCTCGCTGGAGAAGCCCTCGTCGAGGATCGAGTCGTAGTTCCGCTGGTCGAGGATCAGGCAGCCGTCGTGGCGCAGGCAGGCATAGAACTCGGCGAGCGTCTTGCGGCGGTCGCGTTCGTTGAACAGGTGGGTGAAGGAGTTGCCGAGGCAGACGACGGCGTCGAACTTGCCGTAGACGTCGCGGTTGAGCCAGCGCCAGTCGGCCTGGACGGTGCGCAGGATGTGGCCCCTCTGGCGGCCGTTCTCGAAGGCCTTGGCGAGCATCTCCGGGCTGCCGTCGGCGGAGACGACCTCGAATCCGGCGTTGAGGAGGCGCACCGAGTGGAAGCCGGTGCCGGTGGCGACGTCGAGGATCCGGTGGGCGCCGCGTTTCTTGAGTTCCTCGATGAAGAAGTCGCCCTCGCTCTTGGCGCGGGCGTCCCAGTCGATGAGTTCGTCCCACTTGTCGACGAACCCGCGGACGTATTCGTCCTTGTACTTTCCGGTTTCGCGGACCTCGGTGGGCTTGTCGCCGTAGTCCTGGCGGACTTCGTCGTCCGCGATCTTCTTGGTGGTATGTGACATGACAATGACAGGCTGGCCCGCCCGGGTGGGCGGAGCGTTCGGGATGGTTTCGACACGCACCGACAATAATCCCATCAGGGGGTGCGTGGCGCAAAACGTGACGTGTGTTTCGCGGCTGACTGTGTGACCCAAGGACACGGTGTCGCGCGGTCGAGGTCAAGCAGCGACCCGGGCGGTGGGTTCCGGATGGTCGTTCGTGCGCCTGTCCGGATCATGTGCCAGCCCCCTTGGCGTATGGTCTGGAGCGCCTTCCGAAGTCGCCCTGAATGGATCGTCGAAAACCGCGTAAAACATCGCGGAGGCGGGCTGCGATGGGGATGGAACCCGATGCTTTCTCCCTTCAGCGGGGCGATGTCGCGTTCAACGCCGGGCCTTCGGGGTGTCGAGATACTCCTTCACCTCGTCGAGCCCGCGCGTGTTGAGCACATCCCGCCTCCGCAGCCATCCCTTGGCGGCGACGCTGGCGCCGAGGCGGAGGAACTGGAGCTGCCCGGGGCGGTGGGCGTCGGGGTTGATCGAGCACAGCACGCCCTTGTCGCGGGCGCGCCGCCACCAGCGCCAGTCCATGTCGAAGCGCTTCGGGTTGCAGTTGAGCTCGATGATGGTGCGGGTCTCCGCGGCGCAGTCGATGAGCTTCTCGTGGTTGACCGCGTAGGCGTCGCGGCGGAGCAGGATGCGGCCGGTGAGGTGGCCGATCATGGTGACGTGCTCGTTCTCCATCGCGCGGACCAGCCGGCGGGTCATCTCCTTCTCGTCGAGGGTGAACGAGGAGTGGATCGAGGCGACGCAGTAGTCGAGCGTGGCGAGGGTGTCGTCGGAGAAGTCGAGCGAGCCGTCCTTGAGGATGTCGACCTCGGTACCGGCGAAGAGCCACAGGCCGTCGCCGTGCTCCCGGTTCCAGCCCCGGATCGCCTCGACCTGGGCGGCGAGGCGCTCCTCGTCGAGGCCGTTGGCCTGGAACGAGGCCTTCGAGTGGTCGGCGATGCCGAGGTAGCACAGGCCGAGGTCGCGCGCCGCCGTCGCCATTTCCTCGAGCGAGGCGTGGCCGTCGGAGGCGGTGGTGTGGTTGTGGAAGGTGCCGCGGAGGTTCTCCCAGTGGATCGGCTCGGGCAGTTCGCCGGAATCGGCGGCCTCGATCTCGCCGCGGTTCTCGCGCAGCTCGGGCGGGATGAAGTCGAGCCCGAGGGCCTTGTAGATCCCGCGTTCGTCCTCGACCTCCGGGATTGCGGTGCCGGCGGACCCGTCGCTGGCGGTGAAGCCGTACTCGTTGAGCGAGAGTCCCTGCCTGAGCGCCCGCGAGCGCAGCGCGACGTTGTGCTCCTTGCTGCCGGTGAAGTACTGCAGGGCGAAGGGGAACTGTTCCATCGACACCGCCCGCAGGTCGGCCTGCTGGCCGTTGTCGAGCCGGATCGAGCACTTGGTGTCGCCGTGGACGATCACCTCGCTGGCGAAGGGAGCCCCGGCGAAGAAGGCGGTGAGCTCCTTCGGCTGCGAGGTGGCGGCGATGAAGTCGAGGTCGCCGATGGTCTCGCGCGAGCGGCGCAGGGAGCCGGCCGACCGGGCGAGGAGGGTCGCGGGATGCCCGGCGAGGGCGTCGAGGATGGCCTCGGCCGCCGCGGCGGACTCGTCGAGCCGGTAGCGCTCGGCGAAGTGCTCGCGGCGCTGGATCGCCTCGAGCAGCTTGGACGCGGTCTTCTTGCCGAAGCCGGAGAGGTCGGCGACGGAGCCGTCGTCGCAGGCCTTGCGGAGGGCGTCGATCGAGTCGAGGCCGAGCTCGCGGTGCAGGGCGCCGACCTTTTTCGGTCCCAGCCCCTCGATCTCGAAGAGCTCGAAGAAGCCGTCGGGGTAGTCGTCGCGGAGCTTGCGGTGGAACTCGAGCTTCCCGGTGGTCACCAGCTCGTGGATCTTCTCCTGCAGGGCCTTGCCGATGCCCTTGATGCCGTCGAGCTCGTTGTCGCGGGCGAGCGCGACGATGTCCGCGTCGTGGTCGCGGACGATCTCGGCTCCCTGGCGGTAGGCGCGGGTCTTGAAGGGGTTCTCGCCGCGGACCTCGAGGAGCAGGGCGATCTCGTCGAGCACCCGGGCGATCTCATCTCGGCTGATCTCGGTCATGGTGGGAGGGCGGGTGGAAGTCGGGGGAGGGCGGGTGGAAGGCGGGAGTGCCCGTCCTTGGGCTACTTGAACAGGAGGTCGGCGACGACCATGCGGTGGTCGCTTCGGCGCGTGGTGACGGCGCGGCAGCGGACCGGCGTGAAATGGCGGGTGGCGTGGATGCGGTCGAGGCGGAAGATCGGGATCCGGCGCTGGTAGGTGTTGCCCCAGCCGGTGCCGGCCACGACGAAGGCGTCGTCGAAGTCGCGGCGCAGCAGCGACTGGGTGGGATCGGTCGGTGGGGCGTTGAAGTCCCCGGCGAGGATCACGGCCTGCTCGCCGGGGAAGGCGGTCGTCTGCTCGAGCACGCTGAGCGCGACCGAGAGCTCGATGCCGCGCTCCTCGCGGTGCCGGCGGTGGGTCGTCCAGCAGTCCGGGTCCCACAGCCGCAGGTCGGTGGCGGCGGAGGAGAGGTGGATGTTGGCGACCTCGATCAGCCGGCCGTCGGGCAGCTCGACGGTGACGTTGTGGTTGAAGTAGCTGAAGCGCGGGTCGGGGTTGCGCACCTCGCGGGTGATCTTCCAGCGCGTCGCCACGCCGTTCCGGGCGAAGTTGCGGTAGTCGCCCTGCGGGCCGTAGAGGCGCTCGGAGATCAACTTCAGCTGCGGCGTCGAGGCCTCCTGGATCAGGACGATGTCCGGCTTCCAGCGGGCGATGTCCTCGGCCGGGTTGCCGAAGCGGAACAGGGCGACGTTGAGCGTGAGGACCCGGATCGGGCGGATTCCGTCGACCTCCCGGGGAGTTCCCGGGCGTGGCTCGTCGCGGGCCATTCCGGCGATGATCCGGGCCTCGTCCGCGCCGAGCAGGACGGTCAGCGCCCACACGCCGGTCAGGACGAGCGACAGCGGCGCCCGCAGGAAATAGAAGGCGGTGCAGGAGAGCACCAGGCCGATCCCGCCCCAGACCCAGATCGGCATCACCGTGAACGCGGCGAGGCCGGCCGGTTGCCGGGCGAAGGCGTAGACCGTCAGGAGATGCAGCGCGAGCGAGAGGCCGACGAGCGTCCACCCGGCGCGCCGGGACCAGGGGGTGGTGCGCATGGGCGGGGGCGGATCAGAGGCCGGGCATGCCCATGCCGCCGGTCAGCTTGCCCATCTCGTCGGCGGCCGCCTTCTTGCCCTTGGCGATGGCTTCCTGGACGCCCTTGAGGACGAGGTCCTGGAGGAATTCGACGTCGTCGGGGGCGACGAGGGACGGGTCGATGGTGATCGACTTCACGTCGCCGGCGCCGTTCGCGACGACGGTGACCTTGTCGCCGCCGACCTTGGCTTCGAAGTCCTGGGCGGCGAGTTCCTCCTGCTTGGCGAGCATGCCGGCCTGCATCTGCTGGGCCTGCTTCATCATCTTGGCAATGTTCATGGTAATTTCGAGTGACGAGTGACGAGTGACTCCACTAGGCCTTGATCCGGGCTTCGAACATTCCGAGGGCCTTCTGGATGAGGGGGTCCTGGTAGAAGTCATCGGCCGGTTCCGGCTCGGTGGGATTCTTTTCGGCTGCGGCGGTCTCCGCGGCGGCTGCTTCGGCGGCGGGCTTCGGTGGTGGATCGGGCTCCTCGCGTTTCTCCGGCGCCGAGGCGATCAGCGCGTCGAAGTCGGCGACCGATGAGCCGCCGGATGGGTGGCGCGGCGGGGCAGGCGGGGCGGCGGATGGCGCCGGCTCGGTCGGCTCGAGCCCGGGCGGGGTGGCGGGCGCCGAGTCGGGCGGGGTGGCGGGCGCCGGGTCGGGCGGGGTGGCGGGAGCCGGAGCCTCCTGGCGGGACTCGGGCGCGGGGGATGGCGGCGGCGCTTCCCCGCCGGCAAGGGTGTCCGGGGTGATGCCCGAGGCCCGGCCGAGCATCATGATGACATCGGACAGGCGGACCTCGCCGAGCGACTGGATCGCCTTGATGATGCCGAGCTCGAGGTGGAGCCGCTTGTTGCTCGCCCAGCGCATGCGGCCCTCGGCCTCGGCGAAGACCTCGATGACCGCGAGCAGGCGCTCGGGCGGGTAGCCGGCGGCCTGTTCGCGGAGGTCCTTCCAGGCCTCGGCGGCGATGCCCTCGCTGCTCGACTCGCTGTCGAGGCCGGCGACCAGCAGGGCGCGCAGGCAGCCGATGAGCTCGATCAGCAACTGCGACAGGTCGCGGCCGGAGTCGGACTCGCGGCGCACCACCCCGAGCGCCTCGGGCGTGCGGCGGGCGAGCAGGTCGGCGGTGAGGGCGGCGACGGTGTCCCGCGAGGTCAGGCCGAAGACGTCGAGCACGTTGGCCTCGCGGATGTCGTCGCCGCAGAAGGCGACCAGCTGGTCGAGCATCGACTGGGCGTCGCGCATGCCGCCATCGGCCGCCTTGGCGATCGCCCAGGCGGCGGCCTCCTCGAGCTGGATGCCCTCCTCGGAGGCCATGTGGAGCAGGTGGCGGGCGATGGTGTCGACCGGGATCGGCCGCAGGTCGAAGCGCTGGCAGCGCGACAGGATCGTCGGCAGCACCTTGTGCGCCTCGGTGGTGGCGAAGATGAACTTCACGTGCTCGGGCGGCTCCTCGAGGGTCTTGAGGAGGGCGTTGAAGGCCGCCGTGGTGAGCATGTGGACCTCGTCGATGTAGTAGATCTTGAACTTCCCCGCGGCGGGGGCGAAGTGGACGGTCTCGCGCAGCTGGCGGACCTCCTCGACGCCGTTGTTCGAGGCGCCGTCGATCTCGAGCACGTCGAGCGAGCGGCCCTCGGCGATCTCGATGCAGACCGGGTCGTCGGGGTCGAAGTCGGCCTTGGGGCCGCCCGGGCAGTTGAGCGCCTTGGCGAGGATGCGGGCGGTCGAGGTCTTGCCGGTGCCACGCGGGCCGACGAAGAGGTAGGCGTGGGCCAGGCGGTCCTGGGCGATGGCGTTGCGCAGGGTCTGGACGACGTGGTCCTGGCCGAGGACGTCGGCGAAGGTTTTCGGTCGGTATTTCCGGGCGAAGACCTGGTAGCTCACGCCCCGAGGCTACGAAGGATTGCCGGTTTGTCAGCCCCCGGTTTGAATATCCGCGATGATTCCCGGACGCAGCGAGAAGGAGGCCCTGTATTCGCAGGCGAGGACCCGGCTGGAGGGCCTGCTGGCGGGGGAGCCCGACGGGGTGGCGCGGATGGCCGGGGTGGCCGGGGTGCTCCACGAGCGGATGCCGCACTTCTTCTGGACCGGGTTCTACCGGGTGGTCGGCTCGCGGCTTGTGGTCGGGCCCTACCAGGGGCCGCCGGCCTGCGGCGAAATCCGCTGGGGTCGGGGTGTCTGCGGGACCGCCTGGCGGGACGCCGAGGTCCAGGTGGTGCCCGGTGGTCCGCCGGGGGCGGGTGGTGGCGGTGTTCGACGTCGACTCCGACGAGCCGGGAGCCTTCGACGAGGTGGATGCCGCGGAACTCGGCACGATCCTCGCCCGAATGCTGGCCTGAATCGCGGGAGCTGCTATCCTTCCGCCAGCAATGGAGCGTCAGGATCCGAACCAAATCGACGGCGTGGCGGCGCGGCAGGGTCGCGGGAAAGGCGGGCTGCCGTGGATCCGGATGAGCCTGTTCCTGCTCGTCCTGGCCGCCGTGGTGCTGCCCTTCACCCCGCCGGGCGAGCGGATCCTGCGGGTGGCCAAGCGCGAGCTGCTCGACCGCCGCCAGCCGGTGAGCGCCGAGAACGCGGACGTCGCGCGGCAGCTCGAGGCGCGGCTGCGCGAGGAGTTCGCCGCCGAGTACGAGCGCGAGCTCGAGGCGATGCGCGCGGCGATGGAGAAGGACTTCCGCGAGGAGAAGGCGAGGGCCGCCAGCGCCGAGGAGGAAAAGCTCCGGCAGCTCGCCGCCAAGCGCCTCGAGGGCCACACCGCGGCGAGCGGCGGCGACGTGCGCAAGCTGCGCTCCGGGATTCCCTTCGAGACCCGCGTCGAGGTGGTCGAGGGCGGGCTGGCGTCGAAGGAGCGGACCGACGACGCCGCCTACACCGCGCGCTACGAGCTGAAGGTGAAGGTGCCCGAGCCGTCGCGGACCCTCGTAGAGCTGGAGGGCGTCAACCCGAAGCTGGGGTCGCTGCTGCCGGGGCTCGACGCGATGCTCGCCGACGCCCGCGTCTCCAGCTGGTTCTACCGGCTCTACGAGAACAAGACCAAGCGCCTGCGCCGCAATGCCACCCAGCTCAATGAGCTGCTGACCAAGCACAACTTCTACGACTGCGAGACCATCCTCGAGATGCGCCACCCGCAGAGCGGGCGCCGGGTCTTCCTGATGCAGGCGGAGATGGACGTGGTCTCCGACGGCTCCGACGGCGACCGGCTGGCGGCGATGCCCGACGAGATCGTCAACTCGACCCACTACCAGCCCTTCACCAGCTACGGCTGGCCCAAGCAGACCCGCACGCCGAATCCGATGGTGTCCGGCTGGGAGAAGCGCATCGGCAATGCCAAGCGCGAGATCGCCGATCCCGCCACGACGGCGGAGCGGCGCCAGTGGTTGCGCGACCGGATGGACTACCTGAAGCGCGGCATCGAGGACATGAAGTACCGCAGCTTCCTGATCGCCGAGTACGACCCCTTCATCGTCATCCCGGTGAACCTGCTGGTGGCGCGGGGTGACGCCTACGCGCCGAAGGTCGGCGACTACGCGGTGGTGGTCCACGGCGGCACGCTCTATCCGGCGATCGTCGGTGACGGCGGTCCGACCTTCAAGGTGGGCGAGGCCTCGCTGCGGATGGCGAAGGAGATCAACCAGAACGCATCGCCCTACAGCCGGCCGGTCTCGGACCTCACGGTGACCTACGTGGTGTTTCCCGGCAGCGCCGGAAAGAAGGGCCCGCCGGACTACGCGAAGTGGCGCGTGCGCTGCGGCGAGCTGCTCGGGGAGATCGGCGGCGCGACGGTCGAGCTCCACGAGTGGGAGGACCTGTTGGCGAAGAAGGGGGGCGGTGGATGAGCCGCAAACCGGGCAAGTCGGGGGAGTGGGAGGTCAACAAGGGGATCGCCGAGGCGATCCTGCGCGACCGCACCCAGCGCCGCAAGGTGATGAGCTTCTTCGCCTTCCTGCTCCTCGCGGTCTTCGCGGTGGGCCTGTGGGCGATCGATGACTGGCTGGCGCGTGGCTTGTGGCGCTTCCTCATCTACTGGGGCGGCTGCGCCCTGCTGGCCGTCTTCGTGATGCTCTTCGCCCTCTTCGACGCCCTCGCGGTGCTGCGCGAGGAGCGCGACCGGAGCGAGTAGGCGGGCGGGAGGCCGGTGGTCGCGCCGCCGGGGGGCTTGGACGCGGACGGGCGCCGGTCGGCGCGGATTGCAGAGCGTTGTCGGAAGGCAAACCCGGATCACTCCGGATCCGGCGCGGTCGGCGCGGTGAACTCGAAGAGCTCGACGGCGAGGCGGTCGTAGGTGTCCGCGTGCAGCAGGAAGGGGTTGGGCTCGTCGCTGGTGCGACCGTAGTAGCGGCGGTTCGCCGGCGAGTCGCTGACCGGCGCGAGGCGCAGCTCGTGGGGCTTCAGCCCGGCGAACTCGCCCTCGTCGTCGTAGAGTTTCTCGACCACGGTGAAGATCATCGTCGGCCGTTCCAGCGCGATCGCCGCATCGGCGTGGTCGGGTGGCAGCCAGGCGTCGACATCGAGCGCCACCGCCTCCTCGAGCAGGCGGTTGGCCCGTTCGGGCGAGAGCGCGTCGCTGCGGTCGTCGCCATCGAGCCACGCACTCCACGACTCGCGGGCGAAGTCGTAGTCGAGCACCAGCGGCGGTTGGCCCTCCAGGCGCCGGTTCAGGCCGGCGACATTGGTCGGCGAGAGCCGCCACAGCGAGGGGTCGCGCCATTCCCAGGAGCGGGTCGGGATCATCGCGAGCATCGCCGGGTCGATCCGGAACACCGAGGTGGTGCCGGCGCGCATGGCGTGGATCGAGCCGTCCTGGGCCTGGCCGAAGAGCAGCTCGAAGGCGGCACTTCCGGCAGGGGAATCGGCAAATGACAGAAAGCGCAGGATGAGGAAGGGGCGGTCGAGCCCGTGCGGCTTGAGGTCGGTGGCGGCGTCGGTGACGAAGCCGGCGACCTTCGACTCGGTGACCGTCTTCAGCAGGCTGAACAGGGAGGTCTCGTTGAGCGGCTGCATGCGCCCGCCGAGGCCGACCCGCCAGGGGCCGCCGTGGTCGCGGGCGACGAGGATCTCCTCGCCGGTGGCCGGCGAGATGCGGATGCCCTGCAGCGCCGCGATGTTCAGCGCGGTGAGGGTCGGGTCGCGCAGCTCGTTGACGGTGAGGGGCAGGTCACTGAGCGAGACCAGGTCCGGATTGCTCTTCCGCGGCAGGCGGAACACGGCGTTGGGGCGGTCGCTGATGCGGGCGAGCACCTCGGTGGCGTCACCCGCCTCGGGGCGGAAGAAGTCGAGCACGGTCTCCTCCTCGGCGCCGAAGAAACGGATCGCGATCTGGTCGGGCGTGGTCGTGTCGGCGGCCGGCAGGGTGACCTGCTCGCGGTCGGCCACCTCGACGGCGCGGAGGTCGTAGAGCCCCTGGATCAGGCGGATGACGGCCTCGCGGTCGGTGCGCAATTCGATCGGCTTGACGATCTTCCACGGGTCGCGCGGCTCGGCGCGGGCGAGTTGGAGCTCGCCGTTCGCGGTGCGGATGCGGATCGAGTCGAGGATCTCCGGCCGGAACAGGAAGGGGTGATGGTCGCGCAGGTGGCGGAAGCCGCCGTCGAACAGCGGGTGGATGTCGCCGGTGGTGGCGTAGATGTGGTCCTCGCGGTTCTCGGTGGCCGGGTAGACGAAGACGGTGGGGACCAGGTCGCCGGACTCCGACTCGCGGCTGAACCAGGCGGTGCGGCGGCCGAGGTTGTACTGCGCCAGCGGCCGGCGGTCGGCGGTGGTGATGCCGATGTCGACGCGGCCGTCGGCGAAGCCGAGCTGGTTGCTCTCGATCTTGTCCGAGGGGAAGGCGGCGGCGACGCGGGTGCCGAGGGTGAACTCGAGGATGGCCTGGGCGACCCGCGGGTCCATGCGGTCCTGCCACGGCTCGACGACCTGCCAGCCCTGTTCGCCGCGCTCGCAGACGGCGCTCACCCCGTTGCCGACCAGGCGGATGCGGCGGGCCTCGGCGGGGTCGAATTCGAACAGCGGCTCGCCGGCCTGGACCGGCGGGTTGCCGAAGATGCGCGCCAGGCCGCCGTCGCGCATCCGCACCACCGCGATCACGCCGCAGGCGGTCGCGAGCAGGGCGAGGATGAGGGTGACGGCGGTGGATCGCATCTCAACTCCGGCGTGAGGACCACACCATCAGGCCGATGAGCAGGGCTGCAAGGGGCAGGAAGACCAGGTTGATGCGGTTGATGAGCGTGGCGTGGGCCGGCAGCAGGGGGAGCTTGTAGCGGACGATGCTGCGCGGGCCGATGCCGCTGAGCTCCTCGCGCCCGACCAGCCAGTTCAGCGAGCTGGAAAACAGGTCGAGGTTGGCCTCGCGGACGTGCTTGGGATCGAGGAAGTCGGTGTTGGAGATGACGATCATGCGCGAGGTCTCGCCGGCGAAGCGGTCGTCGGTGGCGTTGCCACGAACCACCGCCGCGGCGAGCGCGAGCGGCCCCTCGTGGTCCTCCTTCGGGTCGAACTCGACCGGGTCCTCGAGTCCGCGGGTGTCGCCCCAGAAGCCCTCGACGCTCTTGAGCAGCGGGTAGGGGGCGATGCGCTGGTTGAGCAGGTCGTCGGCGCCCTCGCGCACCTCGAGGCTGCGGGTGTGGCCCTCGAGCACGGTCGAGCCCTCCCACAGGTCGCGGGTGAACTCGAGGCCGGCGGTGAAGTGGGCGGGGATGGCGGTCTGCGCGACGCCCCCCTCGGTGCGAACGACACGGTCGTTGCGCGGGGTGACCCCGTGGCTGCGCAGGAAGGCACGGAAGCGCGGCGGCACCGGCTTGTCGCCGGTGGTGACCAGCAGCGCGGCCTTGGGGCGGAACCAGTATTCCTCGAGGACCTTCATTTCCTCCGCGGTGAAGTCGTAGCGCGGGGCGATGACGGCGAGCGCGTCGACGTCGTCGGGAATCCGCGGGATGTCCGAGATCCGCACCCGCTCCGGCAGGACGTTCTGGGCCACGAAGTTGGCGGTCAGGACCTTCCACGAGCCCTCGCGAGCGTCGGTGTTGAGGTCGCTCTTGTCGGCCAGGACGTAGACCTTCTTCGGCTTGCCCTCGACGGCGTTGACCAACCCGCTGGTCAGGGCGTCCTCGCCGAGGAAGCCGGAAACCCGGCGCCGGTTGCTCGAGTCCATCTCGTAGACCAGCATGTCCTTGAGGCCGATGATGTGGACGTGGGGGCTGATCTCGACGCCCTCGCTCGGCTTGCGGTCCTCGCGGCTGCGGGCGTCGATGATCACCCGCGGCTGGTCGAAGACGACCTTGTACTCGGCCGCGACGGTCTCGGTGAAGTCGGGCGCGCGCACCGGGTCGAGCAGGCGCAGGCGGATCTTGCCGTTGGAGAGCCGGGCGTATTCCTCGGCGATCGGCCGGACGCGGTCGTAGTAGGGAGTCGAGGCCGGGAAGGCGACGATCATCTCGATCGGGTCCTCGCGCCCGGCGACGGCCTCGGAGGCGAGGTAACGCTGGGTCGCCTCGGAGAGGGTGTAGGTGAGCCCGACGCTGAGGTCCTGGCGGCGGTAGTGGCGCGAGCTGATGAAGTTGAGGGTGACGAAGATCACCAGCACCGCGAGGACCTGGATGAGCGACAACAGGCCGATGCGGAAGCGGCCGACCGGGCGGGCGGGCTTCGACGGCGAGGGCCGCGTGGCGGGCTCCTTGGCGCCGGTGGCTTCCTTGGCGGGGGAGGCCTGCTCGCCGGGGGCCGGGTCGGGTTTCTGGCTGGAATCCTCGGGCATGGCTCAGTGTTTCCAGCGGCGGTAGTCGACCGTGTGGTAGGTCAGGAACAGGACGGTGGCGGCGAGGGTCGGGTAGTAGACCAGCGGGCGGCTGTCGATGAGGCCCTTGCAGAAGAAGTGCAGGTGCTCCTGGCTGGAGATGTAGTGGAACAGCGGGGCGGCGCGGAAGGTGTCGCCCCACACCACCGTGACCAGTCCGAGGAAGTAGTGGATCACCAGCAGGCCGATGGTCAGCAGGCCGGCGATGATCTGGCTTGAGGTCAGCGAGGAGGCGAGGATGCCGATCGCGGTGAAGGCGGAGCCCATCAGCAGGACGATGGCGTAGGCGCCGATCAGCGAGCCGGGCGTCCACGCCGGCGGCAGGCCGGCGATCCACGGGAACATCTGGAACTGCAGGAAGGTCGGGATCCACAGCAGGGCGTAGAAGACCATCGCCGCGCCGTACTTCGACAGCACCACCTGCCAGGTGCGGACCGGCGCGGTGAGCAGCCCCTCGAGGGTGCCGGTGCGCTCTTCCTCGGAGAACGAGCGCATGGTGATGAGCGGGAAGATGAACAGGAACCAGAACCAGAACACCGGCGAGTGGAAGGTCGCGAAGACCAGGCTCTGCTGCGAGGGGCTGTCGAGGAAGCCCTTCATCGAGGTCGACAGCCCGAAGCCGTTGGCGAGGGCCACGAAGGCGATCACGACCCAGCCGAAGGGGTTCAGGAAGTAGGTCTTCAGCTCTTTGCGGAGCAGGATCAGGAGGGTCGGCATCGGCTTCGGCGGGAGATTCGGCGATCCGGGAGCCCGCGCAAACCCCAAAATGGGGTGGTGTCATGGAGAAGTGGCCCGGGCCCGGGCCAGATCAGGGGGACAGCCGCTCAATCCGCCATCCTTCACCGCCTCCGTCGCTCCCGTCGCTCCCGTCGCTCCCGTCGCTCCCGTCGCTCCCGCGGGTGTAGAGGAAGCGGTCGTGGAGGCGCGCTGGGCCGCCCTGCCAGAACTCGATCGACTCCGGCACCACCCGGTAGCCGCCCCAGAACGAGGGCAGCGGGACCTCGCCGTCGGAGAATTTGCGGCGGATCTCGGCGAGCTTTTGCTTCAGCAGCTGGCGCGACGAGATCACCGAGCTCTGTTCCGAGACCCAGGCGCCCAGCTGGGACTCGCGCGGCCGGCTGGCGAAATACTTCAGCGACTCGCCGGCGGTGATCTTCTCGGCGCGGCCCTGGATGATCACCTGGCGCTCGAGGGTGAGCCACGGGAACAGCAGGCAGACCGCGGGGTTGGCGGCGATGTGGGCGGCCTTGCGGCTCGCGTAGTTGGTGAAGAAGACGAAGCCCTCGGCGCCGAAATACTTCAGCAGCACGGTGCGCTGCAGCGGGCGGCCGTCGGTATCGACCGTGGCCAGGCTCATCGCGTTCGGCTCGTGGACCCCGTGCTCGCGGGCCTGGTCGAACCAGCGGGCGAACTGCTGCAGCGGGTCGCCGGCAAGCTCGTCGCGGTGCAGTCCGCGGTCGGCGTAGTCGCGCCGGAGGTCGGAGAGGTCCATGGCGAAAAGAGGGCGACCGCTGGTTGCGGAACTCAAGCCAGAATCGAGGGTCCGCTCTTAACGGGGACGCCAAATTTCACTTGCGAATCGCGAAATTTCAGAAATAAATGAAATAGATGAATGACGAGCAGCAAGTCCTGGAAGAGTCGCGCGAGCGCTTCATTGCGCAGTGGGGGGCCTTGGGGACGCAGTGGGGGATCAACCGGACGATGGCGCAGATCCATGCCCTGCTGATGACGGCGGTGGATCCGCTGAGCACCGACGAGGTGATGGAGGCGCTGCAGATCAGCCGCGGCAACGCCCACACCAACCTCAAGGAGCTGGTCGCCTGGGGCCTGCTGCGGATCGTGGTCCGCAAGGGGGAGCGGCGGGAGTATTTCGAGGCCGAGAAGGACGTCTGGAAGATCTTCCGGATCGTCGCCCGCGAGCGCAAGCGGCGCGAGATCGAGCCGGCGCTGGATGTGCTCCACCAGTGCGCGGCGGAGAGCGAGGGGATGAAGTCGGCGCCGGGGCGCGAGTACCACCGGCAGATCCGCGAGCTCGAGGAGTTCGTCCACTTCGCCTCGCAGGTCGCCGACAAGATCGGCCTGCTGCAGCACGGCACGGCGGTGAAACTGGCAGCCAAACTGGTCGGATGAGCGGGCCGGTCGTCATCTTCGGGGCCAATGGCTTCATCGGCCGCTACCTGTGCCGCCACTACGCCCGCCGCGGCCGCGAGGTGGTGGCGGTGGGGCGGCGCCGCGAGGGCTGGTCGGGCGACGGCATGTTCCTCGAGTGGGACGGCCGCTCGCAGGGGCCATGGGCGCTCGCGCTCGAGGGCGCCGAGCTGGTGGTCAACCTGGCCGGGCGCAGCGTCAACTGCCGCTACGACCGGGCCAACCGCGCGGCGATCCGCGATTCGCGGGTCGAGTCGACCCGGGCCATCGGCGAGGCGATCGCCGCCTGCCGGGTGCCACCGCGGCTGTGGGTCAACTCGAGCACGGCAACCTGGTACCGCGACGCCCGGGACCGGCCGCAGGACGAGTGGAGCGGCGAGCCGGGCGAGGGCTTCTCGGTCGGGGTTGCGCGGGCCTGGGAGGAGGCCTTCTTCGCCGCCGCGATCCCCGGCGCGACCCGCAAAATCGCGCTGCGCACCGGCATGGTGCTGGCGAACGAGCCGGGAACGGTGTTCGACGTGGTCGCCGGGCTGGTGTCGCAGGGCCTCGGCGGGCGGATGGGCGACGGCGGCCAGCGGGTCAGCTGGCTCCACCTCGACGACCTCATCGGAATCCTCGGCTTCCTCGAGCGCGACAGCTCGATCGACGGGGTGGTCAACGCCGTGGCCCCGGAGCACCCGCGCAACCGCGAGTGGATGCGGGCCTTCCGCGAGCAGGCCGGGATGCCGCTCGGGCTGCCGGCGCCGCGCTGGGCGCTGGAACTGGGCGCCTGGTGGATGAAGACCGAGACCGAACTGGTGCTGAAGAGCCGCTGGGTCGACTCGCGGCGACTGCGCGAGGCCGGCTTCGCCTGGCGCTGGCCGAAGCTGGCCCCGGCGCTGGCCGACCTCGACGAGCGGCGCGGGCTGGAGGGCTTCTTCCGTCCGGCCGGGCGCCGCGCCGCCGGGGCCCGCGTGTGGACCCCCGGCCGGGGCCTGCGCACGGCGTGACGAAAGAGTTGTCGGGAAATGCTTCGGGCCGGCATCG
The DNA here is from genome assembly GCA_030430455.1 of Verrucomicrobiia bacterium. Taxonomy (GTDB): domain Bacteria; phylum Verrucomicrobiota; class Verrucomicrobiia; order Verrucomicrobiales; family Akkermansiaceae; genus Haloferula. Next base: position 17,770 of record JAUIJB010000040.1, read on the forward strand.
AAACTCCAAGGATTCCTTTGTCGAAGTGACCCGGGCCGACTAGGATCCCGCCGACGCAATGGCTCCCCGCCCCACCACACCCGCCCGCCGACTCCGGGCCACGCAGATCATCCTGCTGCTGGCCTCGCTGGTCGTCGTGATTGCCGGGCTCAAGGCGGCGCAGGGATTCTTCGTGCCGGTGCTGCTGGCGTTCTTCATCGCCACCGTCAGTTTCCCGATCACCAACTGGCTGCGCGACCGCCGCCTGCCGCGGGCGATCGCGGTCCTGCTGACGGTGCTGGTCGACTTCGCCTTCCTGGCCGGCGTGGTCGTCCTCGGGGTGACCATCCTCGGCGACCTGCAGGAGGAGTGGGACCGGACTTACTACAACCGCACGAGGGAAATCATCGAGCAGGGCTCGCAGAAGCTGGCGATCAAGCTCGAGGGCTGGGGTGTCAAGGATGCCGGGGCCGAGCTGGGCGAGATGGTCGACCAGAACCTCGGCCAGCTGCGCGACATCAACTTCACCCAGATCTGGAACGTCGGCACGGGCGTCGTCGGTCGGGTCTTCAGCTTTTTCGGCACCTCGCTGATCGTGATCATCCTGACGGTCTTCATGCTGACCGAGGCGCGGATGTTCGGGCGCCGCTTCGACGCCATCTGCGAGGCCCGCGGGCCGAACATCCAGCGCATGATGAGCGCGCTGAAGGACACCCAGCGCTACCTCGGCATCAAGACCCTGATCAGCCTGGCGACCGGGGTGCTCGCCGGCATGCTGTGCTGGGTGGCCGGCCTCGACTTCCCGCTGCTGTGGGGGATCCTCGCCTTCGCCCTGAACTACATCCCGGTGGTCGGCTCGTTCATCGCCGGCGTGCCGCCGACCATGCTGGCGCTGATCCAGAAGGACATGGGGGTGCCCGAGGCGGTCGCGGTGGCGGGCGGCTTCTTCCTGATCAACACCTTCCTGGGCAACTTCATCGAGCCGATGCTGATGGGTCGCCGCTTCGGCATCTCGACCCTCGTGGTGATGACCTCGGTGATCTTCTGGGGCTGGTTGTGGGGGCCGATCGGCATGCTCCTCGCGGTGCCGCTGACGATGGTGCTCAAGGTGGTGCTCGACAACAGCGAGGAGTTCCGCTGGATCGCGGTGGCCATCGGCAAGGAGACCGAGCGTCCCGCCGAGGAGCGCCGCATCATCTCCGAGGGCGCCAAGGAGAAGCCCGAGGACGAGGACGACGAGGAGGACGAGGGGCCGATCGGCAAGACCGCCGGGGCGGCGGGGAGGCCGTAGATGGTGCTGGCGGGCGGTGGAGGTGTCGTGGGGCGTGTTGGCGGTCCGGGCCGGCTGGGAGGTGCTGGTCGGGTGGTGAGCGGCTGGGGAGTGGAGGCGGAGCACAGGGAATAGGTCCTATGGGTCCTATAGGACCTATGGCAGCACCTCTTGCGCTCCGCAGTGTCGGTCCTTGCGCTGCGAAGATGGGCGAGGCGGGAGCTCACCTTCCGGAGCCGTCCAAAAACGCAAGGGTGAGGCGCAGCCTCACGCCATATAGGTCCCATAGGTCTTATGCCCCGCGCTCCGCCGCCTCTCCCCAGCGGCTGGGTCGCCCAACCCGCGCTCGCCAGCCGCTGCGGAATCACTCGCCGCCCATTTCCTCCGGGACCCGTGACAGGCGGGTCAGGCCGCGCTGGAGCAGCTGGGTGTCGACCTGGGTCGAGACGAGTTCATCGAGGTGCACGGTGAAGTCCTCCTTGGCGAAGCGGATCGAGTGCAGGCCGTCGTCGGGAACCGTCGCGAAGGCGTCGACCAGGTCGGCCATGTCGCGGATCGGGCGGCCGTTGACCTCCTCGACGACGAGGTTGCGCAGCGGCTCGTAGCCGATCGTCGCCGGCGTGGCGATGACGCCGGAGAGGAACACGATGCGGTCGGCCCGGTCCTCGTACTTCTCGGGGTTCTCGAGGGCGTCGAGCAGGTCGAGCGGCGCGCGCGACTCCCACTCGTCGCCGAAGCTCCGCAACAGCGGCCGGGTCAGCTCCTGGAACACCAGCCCCCCCTTGACGAGGTAGTTCGGGGCGCTGCCGTAGGTGTACTTCGGCACCAGCTGGTCGCTCGCCTCGCGGCGTTCGAGCACGGCGTTGATCTCGTGCTTCTCGCCGTCGCGCAGGACCACCAGCGCGACCTCGTCGCCCGCCGTGCGGCTGCCGCGCACCAGGTGGCTCCAGTAGAGCCGGCCGTAGATCTCGTGCTCGTAGTAGCCGAGGCGGTCGATGTCGTGGCCGGCGACCGAGAGCAGGACGTCGCCCTTCCTCACCCCGGCCTTCTCCGCGCTGCCCTCCTTGAGGAGCGAGCTGATGTAGATGCCGCCGGCATCGTCGGGGATCTTCAGCCAGCGACGGAAATGCTGGTCGTCGGTGGGGGTCACCGCGATGCCGAGGGTGGCCACGCCGCGGTAGCCGCCGCCGACGGCCTCCTCGACGAAGCGGTTGACGATCTCGGTGGCGAGGACGTTGCAGATCTGGTCGTCCGAGTCGTAGCTGGTGACCACGCCGGCGAGCCGGCCGTCGTGCAGCGCGGGAAGCGAGAAGCTGCTCGCCGCGCTCTGCATCGACGCCTTCACCTCGTAGGTCAGGAAGTACTCGCCGGGAAGGAAGTCGGCGAGGATGTCGACCTGCTGGACGGTGCCGGTCGTCACCAGCGGGACGCCGCTGTCCTCGACCTGGATGATCTCGAGCTCGCTGCCGATGCCGACGGGGTCGCCGAGCTCGAGCGGATCGAGTCGGTCGAAGAAGCCGGCGTCGGCCTCGGGGTCCTCGAGGCCGAGCAGGGCGAGGTTGGCCTCGTAGTCGACGGCCAGCAGCCGGCCCGGGGCGAGCTTCTTGCCATCGGGCGACTCGAGCTCGATGTAGGTGTGGTCGGCGACCATCTCGGCGGTGGTCAGCACCTGGCCGGGGCCGACGATGGCGCCGAGCGAGCGGCGGTTGCGCGGCTTGAGCTTCTCCCAGGGCTGGCTCGGGTTCCACGCCTGGCGCGTGGTGTTGACCCGGACCACCGACTCGATCGGGTCGGCGGCGGGTTCCACCACGGCGACCGCGGCGGCCGCCCCGGCATCCGCGCCGGTCGCCGCGGCCCCGGCGGGAGCCGCCGCGGCCTCGGGCTTGCAGGACAGGAGGGCACCCAGTGGCAGGGTCGCGGCGAGGGCCGGAACGAGGAGGCGCATGGAAAATCGGGTCGGGTTCATTCCTCGAGGTTGGAAAGCTGGTCGATGGAGTAGGTGCGCTGGACGCGCTCGTTGGCCTCGGCGATCTCGTCGCCCGGGAGGATCAGCGGGCGCCCGGCACCGAAGCACTCGATCACGAAGAACTCGGGCATCTCCGCGGGATGGAGGAGCTCGTGGGCATGGGCGAGGCTGCGGACCTCGGTGCCGTTGATCTTGTCCACCGCGAGCCCGCGGAATCCGCGCAGCGCGCTGTTGATCGGATCGCTCTCGATGCGGGTGAGGATGACGATGTCCTCGCGCTCGGTGAAGAGGCCCTCGGGAAGGTAGTCCTGGTAGAGCCGGCGGACGTTGATGTCTTCGAACTTCGCGGTGGCGAAGAGGTTGGTGTCGAGGGGCTGGAAGACCAGCCCGGCGAAGACGATGTAGCGCGGCTGCTTCTCATACTGGATCGCGTACATCTGGTTCTGCGGCAGTGTCTTCAGGGTCACCTCCCGGTCGTGCCAGGTGCCGTCGGAGAGGTAGCGGAGCTCGACGGTGTCGCCCTTGAACTTGCGCTCGACGATCTCGTTGAGGTCGATGCGGGCCCCGTCGATCACGATCTGGCCGGCGCTGTCGACCGGGTTGCCGTCGATGCCGAAGAGGATGTCGCCGGGCTCGAGGACGCCGTCGCAGGTGCCCTCGGGGACCACGCCGGTGACCAGCACGCCGCGGTCGTTGTCGGGCAGCTGGAGCGCCTCCCGCATCGCCGGGTTGTAGAGCGGGAAGGTCGAGATGGAGAGGTCGGCGTAGTGGTCGTAGCGGCCGTCCTCGATGTCCTTGAGGAAGCGCTGCACGACGGGGATCGGGATGATGTAGCCGGTGTCGTCGGCCGAGCGGAGTCCCTGGAAGGCGACGCCGATCACCTTGTTGTCCTGCAGCACCGGGCCGCCGGAGTTGCCCGGGTTGATGGCGGCGTCGATCTGGACGACGAGGTGCTGGTCGGCGCGCGAGTGGGAGTAGGTCGAATAGTCGATGCGCGAGACCACCCCGCGGGTGACCGAGAGGCGCTCGCCGCCGACCGGGTAGCCGATCACGCGGACCTGGCTCTCGAGCTCCGGGACGCCGTCGAACTCGAAGGTCGGGAAGTCCTCGAAGTCGGAGAAGTCCTCGACCGAGAGAAGGGCGAGGTCGCAGTCGTGGGCGATGAACTCGACCTTGGCGGGATATTTCTTCGAGCTGCCGTGGATGGTGATCAGCAGGCGCCGCGCGTTGGAGACGACGTGGGCGTTGGTGAGGAAGCGGTTCTCGCCGATGAGGAAGCCGCTGCCGATGCCGCCGCCGAAGCGGCCGCTGTTCCAGGGCGTCGAGTAGTCGGGGACCTGCACGGCGGCCTCGATGCGGACCACCGAGCGGTAGACGTCGGAGGGCGCGCCGATCGGCGCGGTCTGCGCGGCGAGCGGCAGGAGGGAGGCAAGCAGGAAGAGGACGATGCGGGGCATGGCGGCTGGGGATGGCCGGGTGGCCGGCGGATTTCAGACGTTGAAGCGGAACTCGACGACGTCTCCGTCTCGGACAACGTATTCTTTTCCCTCGATGCGGAGTTTTCCCGCCTCGCGGGCGGCCGCCTTGGAGCCGGCGGCGACGAGGTCGTCGTAATGGACGACCTCGGCGGCGATGAAGCCGCGCTCGAAGTCGGTGTGGATGACGCCGGCGGCGGCGGGTGCCTTGTCGCCCGCGGTGATCGTCCACGCCCGGGTTTCCTGCACGCCGGTGGTCAGGTAGGTGCGCAGGCCGAGCAGGTGGTAGACCGCGCGGATGAGGGTGGAGACGCCGGAGTCCTCGACCCCCATGTCGGCGAGGAACTCGGCGGCCTCGGCGGGCTCGAGCTCGATCAGCTCCTCCTCGATGTTGGCGGAAATGGCCACCGCCTCGGCATTGTGCGACTCGGCGGCGTAGGCCTGGACCCTGGCGACCAGCGGGTGGGACGCGGGGTCCTTCTGGGCCCCGGCCAGCTCGCCCTCGTTGACGTTGCAGGCGAAGATGGTGGGCTTGGAGGAGAGCAGGAAGAAGTCGCGCATCAGCAGCTGCTCCTTGTCGTCGAGCTCGAGCGTGATGGCCGGCTTGCCGTCGTTGAGGTGGGGCAGGAGCTTGGCGATCAGCTCGACCTCGGCCCTGGCCTCCTTGTCGCCGCCCTTGGCCTTCTTCTCGCGCGACTGGCGCCGCTTGTCGAGGGAGGCGATGTCGGCGAGGATCAGCTCGGCGTTGATGATCTCGATGTCGCGGACGGGATCGACCGAGCCGAGCTCGTGGATGATGTCGTCGTTCTCGAAGCAGCGCACGACCTGGACGATGGCGTCGGTCTCGCGGATGTTGGCGAGGAACTTGTTGCCCAGCCCGGCGCCCTCCGAGGCGCCCTCGACGAGGCCGGCGATGTCGACGAACTCGATCGCGGTCGGCACCAGCTTCTTCGAGCCGGAAAGCTTCGACAGCGGCTCGAGCCGCTCGTCGGGCACGGTGACCACGCCGATGTTCGGGTCGATGGTGCAGAAGGGATAGTTGGCGGCCTCCGCGTTGCGGGTCCGCGTGACGGCATTGAAGAGGGTGGACTTGCCGACATTGGGCATTCCGACGATTCCGGCCTTGAGCATGGCGCGGGATGGATAGGTCCGCCGGGGGGTGCGGCGCGAGAAAATTCCCGGCGGTCTTGCCGCGGTCTTGCGGAGGGAAAGGAAAACCACCAGCCGTCCGCGGAAGGAACGGGCCCCGGAGAAGGAGCTTGCCCGACCTTCCTACTCGGCCTTGGGCGGCAGCAGCAGGCTGTCGTCGGGCTCCTCGCCGATTTCCGGCAGCGCGGGCTCCTCGAAGTCGACCGAGCCGCCGAACAGCCAGAATCCCTGGCGGCGCTGGCGCTGGTAGGCGAGCGCCTTGTCGTGGCCGAGCTCGTATTGCTTGAGCTCATCCTCGCGGACCTCGGCGATCGGCACCCGGTTGGGCATCAACGAGGAGGTGAAGTTGCCGACCCCCTCGGCGGCGGACCCGACCCCTTCGGAGACCTTGCTGAAGCTGCTGCTGGCGTAGTCCCCGGCCTTCTTGACTCCGGCACAGGAGGCCAGGGCGGCGATCAGGCAGGCGAGGGGGAGTTGGAACCGTGGGGACATGCGGGGAAACTCGGGGCTGGGTGGGATTTAACAAGCCCCGAGCCGCGGCTCCAAGTCACAAATTCGCCTCTTCACCGGCGCCTGATGGCGAGGAAGTTCCGCACCGGCTTGTTCCACAAGGGGCGGGTGAAGGCGGGGCCGCCGGGAGTCTCCGCGGAGACCCACAATTCGCTGGACCGGCCGCCATCGAGGTTGAGGGCGGTTTGGACCCGGATGCCGCCGATTTCCGCGCCCTCGAGGGCGGCGGCGAGCTCGGCCAGCGTGGCCGTGCTGCTGCGGGCGATCAGCCAGCCGCTGGCGCCGTCGGTGGCCAGCCAGCTGCGCGCGGCCGGGGAGTCGGCCGACAATCCACCGACGCGGCGACCGTTTTCGACCAGGAAGGGGCCGCTCTGGAGCGCCTCGCGCCCGCCGGTGAAGCGGCTCCGCCGGAGGAGGGCGAGCTTGCCCCCGGATTCTTCGACGAAGAAGCCCGAGCCGAGCGAGGAAGCCCGGTTGATCCCGCCGCGGGCCTCGCCGGCAGTGACGACCCGGCCGAGCGGCTCGCCTTGCGGGGTGAAAAACCCGCCGTTGATGGCCGCCAGGGCCCCGCTCGAGCGCCCGGCCGCGCGGCTGTCGGCGAATTCACTGCTGGGACCGCCCGCCTGGTCGATCACCACCAGCCGATGCCGGCGCGAGTCGAAGCGGACGAACTCGACGCTCATTCCGCCGATCCGGGTCCGGCCGTGGCCGAGGGCAATGACCGCCGCGGGTGGCTGCACCGGCTTCGAGCCAGCCGGCGGGGAGGCCTCGCTGGAAGCGCCGGAAACCGGCACGTCCGGGGGCGCCGCGGGGATCTCGCCGGGCGGTGGCTGCGGAGCCGGCTGCGGGGCGGAAGGCCCGCCGCCGCAGGCGGCGAGTACCAAGGAGAGGAGGAGCGGAAAAAGGACGCGCATGGCCAGGGGAAGCACTCAAGCGGGCTTGTCCGCCACCGCAAGCAGCGTCTGGAAGTGCGGCGGCTCGGGCTCGCGGTCGACCACCGCGGTCTCGATGGAGTTAAAGCCGGCGTCCTCGAGCATCGAGGCCAGCTCGCCCTCGCCGAAGCCGAGCCAGGTGTCGGCGTAGAGCTCGCGGGCCTGCTCGAAATGGTGCTGCAGCAGGTCGAGCACGACCACGCGGCCGCCCGGCTTGAGGGCCGCGAAGGCGGCGGCGACGGCACGTCGCGGGTTGGCGGCGTGGTGCAGGGCCTGGCTGAGGACGGCGAGGTCCACCGAGTCGTTGTCGAGGGGCGGCGCCTCGAGGTCGCCGAGGCGGTACTCGAGGTTGTCGAGGCCGTTCTCGCGCGCCAGCGAGGTGCCGAACTCGACCATCTTCGGCGACAGGTCGATCGCGATCACCCGCTCGGCGCGCTGGGCCAGCAGCTGGGACAAGGTGCCCTCGCCGGCGCCGAGGTCGGCGACGACCCCGCGGCCCATCACCTTGAGCAGCGCCTCGGCCAGCCCGCGCCACGAGCGGCCCGGGACATAGTCGCGACCGAAGCGGCCGGCGAGCTCGTCGAAGTAGATCCGCGCCCGGTCGCGGCGCTTGCGGACGAGGTGGCGCAGCGCGGTCTCGTCGGCGCCGATCTCGGCGACCTCGGTGGCCGCGCTCGCCGCCAGCCGGGCCACCTCGCGCGGCATCGATGAGCAGTAGATGTTGTTCTTGCCGCTGCGCTCGTCGCGGACCAGCCCCTCCGCCTTGAGCTGGGAGAGGGCGGTCGAAATCCGGCTCTGGCCCATCCCCAGCAGCTCCTGCAGGTCGGCCACGCTGAGGGCCTCGGACTCCAGCAAGTGCAGGATCCGCAGCCGCGTCGGGTCGGCCAGAAGCTTCAGGGATTTCAGCATTGACGGCATGGACAGGTGGATACATCAACGCATCGCGATTTGACGATACGAAAAACGAAACGCCCATGAGTTCCTACATTTTTTCCTCCGAATCGGTCGGCGAAGGTCACCCGGACAAGGTCTGTGACACCATTTCCGACGCGATTCTGGACGCCTGCCTGAAGGTCGACACCCGCTCCCGCGTGGCCTGTGAGACCTTCGTGAAGTCGAACCAGGTGGTGGTCGGCGGTGAGATCACGATTCCCAAGCTGCAGGACGAGAAGACCGGCCACAGCAAGCCGCTCGACGAGGTGATCAACCTCGGCAAGGTGGTCCGCGACGCGATCCGCGAGATCGGCTACGCCAACGACGACGACGTGTTCCACGCCGACAAGGTCTTCATCACCAACCTGCTGACCGCCCAGTCCGCCGACATCGCCCAGGGGGTCGATGCGCGCAAGGCCGAGGGCAAGAAGCACGAGGAGCAGGGCGCCGGTGACCAGGGGATCATGTTCGGCTACGCCTGCGACGAGACCACCGAGCTGATGCCGGCGCCGATCATGTACGCCCACCGCCTCGGCCGCGAGCTGACGCGCATCCGCAAGGCCGGCCGCACCAAGTGGCTGCGTCCCGATGCCAAGACGCAGGTCTCGGTGGAATACGTCGACGGCAAGCCGAGCCGCATCGTCAACGTGGTGATCTCGACCCAGCACGCCGAGGGCACCAGCCACTCGGAGATCGAGAGTTTCTGCATCGAAAAGGTGATCCGCAAGGTGCTGCCCAAGCGCATGATCACCAAGGACACCGAGTTCCTGATCAACCCGACCGGCAAGTTCGTGATCGGCGGGCCGCAGGGCGACTCGGGCCTGACCGGCCGCAAGATCATCGTCGACACCTACGGCGGCACCGGCCGCCACGGCGGCGGCGCCTTCTCCGGCAAGGACCCCTCGAAGGTCGACCGCTCGGCCGCCTACATGGGCCGCTGGGTCGCCAAGAACATCGTCGCCGCCGGCCTCGCCGCGAAGTGCGAGATCCAGTTCGCCTACGCCATCGGCCACCCGGAGCCGGTCAGCGTGCACGTCGACACCTTCGGCACCGGCACGATCTCCGACGAAAAGATCCTCGGCGCCGTCCTCAAGGTCTTCTCCTTCAAGCCCGCCGATATCGTCAAGCAGCTCAAGCTGCTCCGCCCGATCTACTCCGCCTCCACCAACTACGGTCACTTCGGCAAGGAAGACTGTGGCCTGCCGTGGGAGGAAACCAACAAGGTGACCGCACTCAAGCGGGCCGCCAAATAAATGAACCGCGAACCGCAAACCGCAAACACCCTATTTATACGATGACTGCCGTAGCAGAAACCACCCAGGACTTCAAGGTCCGCGACATCGGACTGGCCGACTTCGGACGCAAGGAGATCGAGATCGCCGAGCACGAGATGCCCGGCCTGATGGCCACCCGCGAGAAGTACGGTCCCGACAAGCCGCTGGCCGGCGTGCGGATCATGGGCTCGCTGCACATGACGATCCAGACCGCCGTGCTGATCGAGACGCTCACCGAGCTCGGCGCCGAGGTGCGCTGGGTCTCCTGCAACATCTTCTCGACCCAGGACCACGCCGCCGCCGCGATCGCCAAGGCCGGGGTGCCGGTGTTCGCCTGGAAGGGCGAGACGCTCGAGGAATACTGGTGGTGCACCTGGAAGGCGCTGGTCAACCCCGAGGGCCTGGGGCCGCAGCTGATCGTCGACGACGGCGGCGACGCGACCCTGCTCATCCACAAGGGCTACGAGATGGAGAACGGCTCCGACTGGGTCGACACCCCGTCCGGCAGCCAGGAGGAGGAGGTCATCAAGAACCTGCTCAAGAACATCGCCAAGGAGCAGCCGGGGATCTTCCAGAAGATCGTCAAGGACTGGAAGGGCGTCTCCGAGGAGACCACCACCGGCGTCCACCGCCTCTACCAGATGGCCCGCAAGGGCACGCTGCTGGTGCCGGCGATCAACGTGAACGACTCGGTCACCAAGTCGAAGTTCGACAACCTCTACGGCTGCCGCGAGTCGCTGGTGGACGGCATCAAGCGCGCCACCGACGTGATGATCTCCGGCAAGGTCGCCGTGGTCTGCGGCTACGGCGACGTCGGCAAGGGCTGCGCCCAGGCGCTGCGCGGGCAGGGGGCCCAGGTCGTGGTGACCGAGGTCGACCCGATCTGCGCGCTGCAGGCGGCGATGGAGGGCTTCCGCGTGCTGACCGTCGAGGACACCCTCGGCTGGGGCGACATCTACGTCACCACCACCGGCAACTACGACATCATCCGTGTCGAGCACATGGAGAAGATGAAGGACCAGGCGATCGTCTGCAACATCGGCCACTTCGACAACGAGATCCAGATGGAGAAGCTCAACGCCCGCGGCGACGTCGAGAAGACCAACATCAAGCCGCAGGTCGACAAGTACAGCTTCCCCGGCGGCAACAGCATCTACATGCTGGCCGAGGGCCGCCTGGTGAACCTCGGCTGCGCCACCGGCCACCCGAGCTTCGTGATGTCGAACAGCTTCACCAACCAGACGCTGGCGCAGATCGACCTGTGGAAGAACAAGGACAAGTACCAGGCCGGAGAGGTGATGGTGCTGCCCAAGCATCTCGACGAGGAGGTCGCCCGCCTGCACCTCGAGAAGATCGGCGCCAAGCTGACCAAGCTGACCAAGGACCAGGCCGACTACATCGACGTGCCGGTCGACGGCCCCTACAAGCCGGAGCACTACCGCTATTGATCGGGCCGGCGCTTCGCGCCATCCCGTACTTTCCCGAGGCCCTGCCGGTGTTCCGGCGGGGCCTTTTCGTGGCGTGCCGGCGGACGGCGGTGCTTCAGCACCGCCCTGGCCCGACCGCTTCAGCGGCCGGGGTCTGGCGAGGTGCCTTCGGGGCGATGAATCACCCCGGATGAAGCGGCGGTGAACCGCCGCAGTCCGGCTGTCGCCACCATGGGGCCTGCGGGCGGGTGCGGGCGGTGGCGGGTTTCAGCAGGGGGCGTTCCTGCTTGTCCGGACGCGCTGTCCTGCCGTAGGCTTGCAGGGTTTCCGTCTGGCGCCCGCCCGGGGGCGCACAGCCCCGCTCCGATCCCCCCGTCGTCCCATGAAGCCCACGTCTTCGATCGCCACGGCTGCCGCCCTGTTGGCCTCGGCGGGAACCCTTGTTGCGGACCTGGTCGCCGTGAGCAACCTCGGCCAGCCGAACCCCGGGCAGCTGAATTCGAACGTGGGAACGGTCGGGACGACCGGCGGCGCGGCGGCCCAAGGGTTCGTGACCGGGCCGGAGGCCTCCGGATACCAGCTCGAGTCGGTGACCCTGAGGTTCCTCGCCCCCGGTGGCTTCGGCTCCACGGGAGACCTCGACGTTGAGCTGTGGGACAGCGTCGCCGGAGCCCCCGGCGCCATCATCGCCAGCTTCGGGGTGAACAACCCGGACGCGGGGGGCGAGTTCGTGTTCCCGCTCGCCGAGCCCGTGATGCTGGCCCCGGACACCCGCTACTTCATTTCCGCCAGCACCCCCGACGCGAGCACCGCCGGGGGGCAGAACGTCTATTTCTGGGAGGCGACCCCGGGCAGCAACGAGAATCCGGGCGGCCTCCCGGGTTGGTCGATCGACGATGGGTTTCGTACTTCCCAGGGTGTCGTCGATCCGGTCGAAGGCACGCCGTGGGGCGGTGAGCTGGACGTGCCGCTCCAGCTGGCGGTCAGCGTCGCCGAGGCGGCTCCGCCGCCGTCCGCCGGGCTGGCCGGGTTTTCGCACGACCCGGCGAGTGGAGCCGCGCAGATCAGCATCAAGGGAGAAGCCGGGACCCGCTACAAGCTGGTCGAGGCGAACGACCTCGACTTCGCCAATCCCGACCGGGATCCGGTTCCGCTCACCAGCACCAGCGTCGGCACGCTGGATGGCGGCGGGGTGATCACCGATGCGAACGGCGACGCCACCGTGGAGTTCAGCCTCGGAGCGGGACCAAGCACCTTCATCCGGGCCGAGGAATCCCCCTGAACCCCGGCTTGGAAGGGTTCCTGGCGGGTTTCGCACTTGGTGGGTCCGCGGATCGGGAGGAGGGTGGCCCCATGGCCGAAAGAGAGGATCCGACGGTATTCATCGCGCACCGCGAGGGGGCCTGCGCGGAGTGCGGGAAGAAGCTCGAGGGGGGCGAGTGGATCACGCTGAGCGGCGCGGAGGGGGAGGTCGCGGAGGCGCTGTGCCTGGGGTGTTCGGATCTCGATCACCTGGTGTTCCTGCCGCGCGGGAACGCGGCGCTGACGCGGCGGGCGGGGAAGCACTCGACCCTGCGCGCGGTGGTGGTGGCGTGGAACCGCCGGCGCAAGCGCTACGAGCGGCAGGGGACGCTGGTCGGGGAGGACGCGCTGCGGCGGGCGGAGGAGGAGTGCCTGGCGGACGCCGACCTGCGCGCGCGGCGCGCGGAGCGGCGACGGCAGCGCGACCAGCTGGCCGATGCCGGCTACGTGGCCGACTTCACCCGCGAGATCCTCAGGGCCTACCCGCAGGTTCCGCCGGAACGGGCGGCGAAGATCGCGCTGCATGCCTGCCAGAGGCACAGCGGCCGGGTCGGGCGCAGCGCGGCGGGGAAGGGGCTCGACCCGAAGACGATCAGGCTGGCGGTGCGGGCGCACCTGCGCCACACCGCGACGAACTACGACGAACTCCTGATGGCCGGGGTGCCGCGCCGGGAGGCCAGGGCGGAGATCGCCGACGCGCTGGACGCAGCCGAGCGCCGGTGGAGGTAGTCGATCGGTGTTCCGACTCGCATGGCGATTCGGGGAAGTGCCTGCCGGCCGACTCCGGAGTGGAGGAAGCGATTGCGATCTTCCGGACATCGCCGATGCTTCGCCGATGACCGCGGTGAAGACCTGTGCGCGATGCGGGCGCGAGATCGAGTGGCGCAAGAAGTGGGAGGACTGCTGGGAGCAGGTCCGCTACTGCTCCGATGCCTGCCGTCGAAAACGCTCGGGGAAGCGTGACAGGCAGCTGGAGGAGGCGATCGTCGAGCTCCTCGCCGGGCGCGCCGCCGGGTCGTCGATCTGCCCGAGCGAGGCGGCGCGGCGCTGCTTCGGGGACGAGGCCTGGCGGGGCGAGATGGAGCGGACGCGGCAGGCCGCCCGGCGGCTGGTGGCGAGGGGCCGGGTGGAGATCGTGCAGAAGGGCCGGGTGGTCGACGCGTCCACCGCGAGGGGGCCGATCCGTCTCCGCCGCGGGCCGCGCTTTTCGTGATGTCGGGTGCGATCCAGATCCAAGCCCGCCGGGCCGGGATCCACCTGCCGGAGCTCGAGCTCTGGCTCGACCCGCGCGGCAGGCACGAGCGCGCCTTCATTTCGCACGCCCATGCCGACCACCACTCGCGGCCGGGGCAGGCGATCTGCTCGCCGGAAACCGCGCACCTGCTGCATCGCCGCTTCGGCCTGAAGCGCGAGTCGCTGGCGGTGGTCGGCCCGGGGGAAACGATGAGGCTGAACGGCTTCGAGCTGAGCCTTCATCCGGCGGGTCATGTGATCGGTTCCTCGATGCTCCACCTGCGCCGGCTCAGCGACGGGCGGACGCTGCTTTTCACCGGCGACTTCAAGACCCGGCCGACCCGAACCTGCCCGCCGGCGGCGGTGGTGAAGGCGGACACGCTGGTCATGGAGACGACCTACGGGCGGCGGCCGTGGGTCTTCCCGGAACGCGCCGAGGTGGAGGCCCGGATCATCCGCTTCGTGGAGGCGGCCATCGATGCCGGCGAGGTCCCGGTGTTGTGCGCCTACTCGCTAGGCAAGGCCCAGGAAATCTCCGCCCTGCTGGCCGAGCACGGGATCCCCTTCCAGGCGCACCGGACGGTCATCGAGATGAACGAGGCCTGCCGCGAGCTCGGCGTCGAGCTGCCGCAGGCCGGCGAGATCGCGACGGCGGTGCCCGCGGGCCACGCCCTGTTGTGTCCGCCGAACGCGGTCCGCTCGACCAAGATCCGCCGCCTCAGGAACAAGCAGACCGCGATGATCAGCGGCTGGGGGCTCAGCGCGAACGCCCGCTACCGCTACCAGGTCGACGAGGTGTTCCCGCTGTCGGACCATGCCGGCTACGACAACCTGCTGGCATTCGTCGAACAGGTCGACCCCGAGTTGGTCTACACCGTCCATGGCTCGACGCGGGAGTTTGCCGCCGACCTGCGGGCGAGGGGGCGGCAGGCCTGGTCGCTGTTCACCTCGGACCAGCTCGACCTGATCCCGGAGGAGAGCGGGCAGGCCGACGCGGCGATCGAGCTGCCCCGGGCGGCGCTCGAGGATCGTCCCGTCAGCCGGCTGAACGAGCGGCTCAACGAGGTCGCCGCCGATCCGTCCCGCAGCGGCAAGCGGAGGGTCCTCGCCGGGTTGCTGCGTTCTCTCGGGGACGACGAACTCCGCCGCGTGGTCGACTGGCTCTCCGAGCGGTCGCTGAAGCTGGGATTCGGCTTCGCCTCGCTGCGGCTGGCGCTGCTGCAGGCCTACTCGGTGACCCTGGCCGGCTACCGTTCCATTTCCGACCAGCAGCAGGACCCGGCCCGCACGGCGAGGATCCTCGCCGGCCTTTACGGGCCGGGAAGCGCCGACGAGCTTGCCGAGTTCTCCATCGCCGGGCTCGCCCGCCTGATCGACGAGCTCCGCGGCCCGGGGAGCCAGCTCGACGGCGTGGCACGGCTGGCCGAGACGCTGCGTCGGCTGCCGCCGGCCGAGGTGGAGTTCGTCATTCGCGTCCTGACCCGCGAGTTCCGCATCGGCAGCCGCGAGGGCCTGGTCGAGGACGCGCTGGCCGAGGCCTTCGGGGCCGATCCCGGTGAGTTGTCGCGGGCGCACATGCTCAGCGGCGAGCTTGGCGAGACCGCCCTGCGGGCGCGGCGGGGGACGCTGGCGGAGGCGACCCTCGCCATCGGCACGCCGGTGAAGGTCATGCTGGCCTCGCCGGCGGCGGATGCCGCGGCGATCCACGACAAGCTGGCCGGCGATCGCGGCCGGGTCTGGCTCGAGGACAAGTTCGACGGCATCCGCGCGCAGCTCCACAAGCGCGGCGACGAGGTCCACCTGTTCTCGCGGGACCGGCGATCGCTCGACGGCGAGTTCGCGGAGCTCCTGAGTGCCGCGCGGGACCTGCCCGACTGCCTGCTCGATGGCGAGATCATCGCCTACGAGGAGGGCCGGCGGCTGAGCTTCTTCGACCTCCAGAAGCGGCTCGGCCGGAAGAATCGGCAGCGCGGCCAAGGCGACCTGTTTCATCCCGGGGAAATCCCGGTCCGCTTCGTGGCCTTCGACCTCCTCGCCGATGCCGGCGGTGCCTGCTGGCAGGCGCCGCTGCACCAGCGCAGGGCGCGCTTGGAGCGGATCCCCCTGGCCCCACCCTTCGAGAGGCTCGACGTGATGCAGGCCGGGTCGGCCGACGAGATCGATGGCTTCTTCAAGCAGGCGCGGGGCCGCCGCAACGAGGGACTGATCGCGAAGGACCCCGACAGTGCCTACCAGTTCGGCCGTCGCGGGCAGGCCTGGCTGAAGCTCAAGAAGGCCGAGGTGACCCTCGACTGCGTGGTCACCCGGGCCCAGCAGGGGCACGGCAGGCGCGCGGGGGTCCTGTCCGACTACACCTTCGCCGTCCGCGATGAAACCAACGGCCAACTGCGGGTCATCGGCAAGGCCTACAGCGGCCTGACGGACGACGAAATCGAGGAGCTCACCGAGCACTTCCGGAAGACGACCATCGAGACCCGGCGGCGCGTCCACCTGGTCGAGCCGCAGGTCGTGCTGGAGATCGCCTTCGACTCGCTGCGGCCCAGCAAGCGCCACGAGAGCGGCCTGGCGATGAGGTTTCCCCGGATCAAGGCGATCCGTCGCGACAAGACACCGGCGGAGATCGACAGCCTGCAGTTCGCCCGGACGCTGGTGGGCTGACAACCGGCCCCGGGGCGGCGGCAAGCCGTGCTTGCCAGCCTTCCTGCGGCCGGTGTTGATCCCGTTTGCCGCGCTCCGCCTGCCTGAACCCGACCGTCCAGCTCCACCTGCTCGTCGTCCTGATCGCCTTCACGGCGGTCTTCGGGAAGCTGTACTCGGGCGGCGCCGCGAGCCTGGTCGTTTGGCGCACCGGCATCGCGGCGCTCGGGGCCTTCCTGTGGGTCCGCGGGGTCCGGCGTCACCGCATCTCCACCGCGCAGTGGCCGACCCTTCTTGGCGTGGGCGCCATCGTCGGGATCCACTGGCTGTGCTTCTTCGGGTCGATCAAGCTCGCCAACATCTCGATCTGCCTCACGGGGATGGCGACCCTCTCGCTCTTCACTGCCTTCACCGAGCCGCTCATCGAGCGCCGCCGCATCCGGCCCTTCGAGGTGCTGCTCGGGCTGGTGGTCGTGGCCGGCATCGCGATGGTCGCCAACATCGAGCGCGGATACCTCGCCGGGCTCGGCCTCGCGCTTCTCGCCGCGCTGCTGGCCGCGATCTTCCCGGTGCTCAACCGCGGCCTCGTCCACCGCGGCGGCGACCCGCTCGGCATGGTCGGCTGGGAGATGCTCGGCGCCTGCGCGGTCTGCCTCGCCTGCCTCCCGCTGCTCGACCCGTCCGGCTACCCGGCGCTGCTCCAGGCGCGCGGGCTCGACTGGTTGTGGCTGCTCGGCCTGGCCCTGGTCTGCACCGTCTTCGGCCACGCCCTCCACATCCACCTGCTCAAGCGCATCACCGCCTATGCCGGCAACCTGGCGATGAACCTCGAGCCGGTCTATGGCATCGCCCTCGGCGCGCTGCTGTTCCAGGAGCACCGCGAGCTGAACCCGCTGAGCTACCTCGGCATCCTCGCCATCGTCGCCGCCAACCTCGCCCACCCGTGGCTCGAGCGGAAGGCGCGGAAGGAAGCGGCCTGAGGACGGGCGGCTGCCGTCAAGCCGGGCGGACGCCGTCGGGCCCGGCGGCTTCGTCGAGCTCGTCCAGCGCCTCGTCGACGCGCTTCGAGGTCGCGTTCGGGCTGCCGGTGCGGCGCGAGATGAGGCGGTAGATCACCGGCACGACGAAGAGCGTGAAGACGGCCGACAGCGCCACGCCGAAGAGGATCACCACGCCGACGACGAAGCGCGTCTCCGAGCCGGCGCCGGAGCTGATCACCAGCGGCAGAGAGCCCATCACGGTGGTCAGGCCGGTCATCACGATCGGCCGGAAGCGCAGCACCGAGGCCTCGACCACCGCCTCGTCGAAGGCCCGGCCCTCGTCGCGCAGCTGGTTGATGAACTCGACGATCAGGATCCCGTTCTTCGCCGCCAGGCCGATCAGCATGATCAGGCCGATCTGGCTGTAGATGCTCTGCGCCTGACCGGTGACCCACAGGCCGAGCAGCGCCCCGGCGACCGCCACCGGCACGCTGAGCAGGATGGTGAAGGGGTGGACGAAGCTCTCGAACTGCGCCGCCAGGACGAGGAAGACCACCACCAGCGCCAGGGCGAAGACGAACAGGGCCGACTCGCCCTCCTCGCGCAGGTCGCGCGACTCGCCCTTGTAGTCGATCACCGCCTCGTCGGGCAG
>JAUIJB010000041.1 GCA_030430455.1 Verrucomicrobiia bacterium
ATTCGCTGGCATGATGGACTCCCGGAGCAAGACGACATCCGGGTTGTTCTCGACGCTCAAGGACACGATCAACGATGTGTTCCTCACGCTCGGCCAGCCGATCAACGACGCGATCCGTCCACTGGTCTCGGAAGCCATCGGCCTCGTCCAGAAGCTCACTCCGTTGGCCACCGAGGCCGGGCGCCGTATCAAGGAGGCAATTCAGCTCGTGATCGCAGCGTTCCGGAGCGGGCAGGTGCTCGAGCTGGTGTCGTCGTCACTGAAGCTCGGCTTCGCGGTCGGGATCAATGCCCTGGTCAACGGCTTCCGGGTGGCGGTCGAGTTCTTCTGGAACCTGATCACCGACGGCACGATGTGGAAGGGCCTCGGAACCACGCTGCTCGGGGTGGCGGCAGGCTTCGGTGCGGCCCTGCTCAACGCGTTTCAGACGCCGATCGTCTACCTGCAGTCGGGCATCGAATGGGTTATCGCCCACCTCCTCAAGGGTCTGCTCAAGATCCCGGGCATGAGCGAGCTGCTCGGCTTCGACGCCGACAGCGTGATCACCGACTTCGACCGGATCCTCCAGGGGCGGAAGACGGACGGTGCGGAGCTGTTCGGCCTCAACTTCAAGGACCTCGCCCGCGAGGCCGACGAGCTGATGTCGAGCGGCGCACCAGTGCTCGCCAACCGGGTGGCCGAGGCGGCGAAGAAGGCCGGTGAGTCGACGGGCTCTGACTTCATCGACACCAAGGGATTGAAGGCAGGTTTCGACTCGGTGCTCCAGTCGATCCGCGACTCGATACCCAAGTCCGAGGAGGCAAAGTCGGTGGCAGCGGCGGCCGGGAAGACGACCAGTGGAACCTCCGAGGCATCCATCGCCACGGCGGCCGGTCCGCGCCTCGCCCCGATCGTCACCTCCCTCGGCAAGGTCGGTGGCGGCGGCTATTCGACCGGTGCCCTCGACGCCCAGCGGGAGAACAACCGTCTCACCACTGAGACAAACCGCCTCCTCCAGCAGGCCAACAAGCAGCTCTCGCGCTTGGGGGGAGGCACGACTCCGGCCGCAGCCTTCGGTTGACGCGCCGTCCCGGCCAAGATGCCGAGACACGTTTCGATCCAGCCGGGGCGGCTCTACCCGCAGCCCGACTACACGATCCAGGTCGACCAGGAGGGCAAGTGGACGGTCACCCAGGTGTTCCTCTGCCACCGGAACTCGGCGGTGTCCCTGATGCCACGGCCGGGTTCGGTCCATCCCGAGGTTCCGTTCGTCGCCGCCAGCCAGGTAACCGCCAAGGTGACGGAGGGCGACCTCGCCGAAATCACCGCCGTCTACACCGGGGCCGAGAACTCCGACGAGGGAGACAGCGCGGCACCGCCGGTCTACACGATGGGCCTCTCCCTCAGCGAGGAGCCCCTGCTCTCCCACATCCGCTACGAGGACCTCGAGGACGAGGAGGTCGAGGCGCTCCAGGCCATCTCCAGCGGGCGGGACACCGACGACACGGGAGCGGCCAACAAGGACAAGGTCACCAGCGAGCTGGGGCTGGAGGCGCTCGCGAAGATCCGGCGGGGGCAGGTCTCCTACTACTCGCCGAAGATCACCTGGCGGGAGTCGTTCGTCCGCGACTCTGGGGTGAAGCCTTCCGACCTCAACAAGATCGGTGAGATCGACAATCCGTCCGGGGATCCGCCGGCACTCGCCCAGGATCGGGACTGGCTGCTTAACGGCGTGACCCAGACGCAGGAGGGGCGCTCGTTCCGCATCGAGAGGGAGTGGCTTGCCAGCGACCGCGGGGGCTGGGATCCCGACATCTACGAGGACTGATGCGACTTCCCAACCACAAGCGCCCCGGCGACCCGGTGTTGGCCCGCGACTGGAACCTCCTCCTAGACGCCATTGCGGCGAGGACTCCACGCCCCGGGCCCGGCATGGAACTCGTCTTCGGCTCAGGCGGCTTCGTCTACCGGGTCCGACCACGGGCAGGAGGATCGGCGGTCGCTGAATGCGTCCCATTGGCGATCCTGTCGGGGCGGCCACCATACATCCCCGCACCGGCCGGCGCTCCCGCGGAGGGCAGCAAGCGCTACTTCATCGAGTGGGGAACGGTGAACGACGTGGTGGCGACCAACTGGGACGCCCACTTCGACCTGTCCACGACCACCTACTTCTTTGCCAAGATCACGCTGACCACTGGCGACGTGCTGAAGGTGTCGTCGTGGGAGATCGAGACCGGGCCGAACTACGACTCGCACACCACCCCGGATTGGGCGATCGGCGATCCGCGCCCGAACTCGATGGTCGTGCTCCTCGGATCGGTCTTCGTCGATGGCGACGGCCGGCATGCGGTCTCCCAGAACGGCGGCGGCTCGATCCGGGTCAGCGAGCACGTCACTTCCATCCAGTCGGGCAGTACGGCCGGAGAGGTGCGCATCGGCAAGGAACTCAGCTACCACCGCCTCACCTACTGATGAACTTCTCGTCCACCGACCTACTGCCGGAGCTTCCCCGCTCGACGGAAAAGTCGGCGGTTTTCCGGCTGCCGCTGACGCCCTTCTTCATCGATGCGGCCACGCGGGCCAACCAGCGGACCCGCGGGTTCCACGGCGACGATTTCTTCCTCCAGAACAAGCGGACGCGGCATTTCGACGACGAAGGCGAGCTGACTGACGAGCCGATCTGCGGGTTCGCGGCGTACCGGCAGTCGGATTCGGAGGACCGCGACGACGGCACCTGGACCGGCAGCCTGGTCCGTTCCTACGTCTTCGACACCGAGGAGAACGAGGTCCGGGTCGAGACCGAGGAGACCGGCACCCACGCGATCGGCACGACCCACAGCCGGACGGCGACGGTTTCCCAGCAGGGCTTCGCATTCAATGACCCGCCGGACCACACGACGATCACGCTCTCTGCGGAGGTCGAGAAGGGCTGGCTGGCCGGTCAGCTCGATGCCTGGCGCTCGGAGGACGAGGAGTTTCGCGATGCCACCGGCAACGGGCTCGGGATGTACTCCTTTATCGGGCAGGGCGCCACGAGGACCGAGAGCGACGGCTACCTGGCCTCGGTCGGCGGTGGCGATGCGGTCGCGCTGCCGCATGTCTTCGCCGGCACGCCGATCGGAATGACCGGGGACGAAGGGGAGCTGTGGAACGGCAACTTCCACGCCTGGGTCCGGAAGGTGACGCGCATGAACGAGCCGGTCGTCCACCGGGAGGAGTCCGACAACCGGTCGCGCAGCATCAACATGCGGGTCGGCTACGACATCTACCGGGACGGCTACGCCGAGGTGGAGCTTTCCGAACCGGTCTCCGGCTGGTGCGACGACTACGGCACCTTCGACACCGGCGAGGAGCTGGACGACGCACCCCGGATCGCGGCGTTGTCGTGGGACCTCGAGAACCTTCTGAACTATCTCGGGGACGGGAAGGGCCACGAGCTGACCCTTGTCAGCCGGACCGGCCACCGCTACCGGGTGACCATTGAGGCCGGCGAGTCGGACGGGCAGGAGTGGACGACCCATGCGACCCACACCCTGGTCACCGATGCCCAGACGCTGCGGGTGGACTTCGAGTTTCCGGATCCCGGGGAGGCTGACCGACTGCGGGTGGCGAAGATCGAGAAGCTCGTCGACGACGAGTGGGAGGTCGTGTCCGACATCGCGAATGGCGACTGGCCCGGCGAGAAGATTGGTCCCGACCCCTGCGGCGACTTCCTTCTTCTCGCGGTGGTTCGTCGGCGCAGCGGACAGCCTTGGGGCTTCACCGAGTTCAAGTCGCCGTGGACCGCCCGCTACCGGAAGAAGACGTTTCGGATGCACCGCAACCCGGGGACGGTAAACCTCGATACCGGGTCGTGCGGCGGCGGCCTGAGCGGCAGCCTCGACTGCGAGTGGACCGAGGAATATGACGCGGACACCGGCTTGCCGAAGCCCCGCAACGTCACCCAGTGGACCGCCACCGCGAACGGCACCGACTGGACGCCCGAGGAGGTGCCCGACTCGATCTTCTTCGGGGGAAGCTCCGTCGAAGTAGACACGGCGACGAAGACCCGGCGCGAGGGCGAGCACACCTGGGACGGTCGCTTCCTCGTCGCCTTCGATGCACCGGACCCGGGAGGAAAGGTCATCTCCGAGTCATGGGAGAACCTTCCGGTGAGCTTTGCCGATGGCGAGAACCTCGCTGCGCCGGCCGACCTCGATCCCCCCGCATCAGGACACTCCGTCTTCTTCGGTGGCTACCGTCTCGGCTACCCCTGATCCGGTTGACAGCCCTCCGGAGGCGTGAAGCTCTACGTCGACCTCGAGACCTTGCAGCTCATCGAAGGTCCGGGGTTCCGCAACCCGGTCAGTTCGCTGCGCTTCAAGCGAGGAGACGCCGCACGGCTGGAGGTCGTCTTCCTCCAGGACGCGACCACGCCGACGAGCATCGGCGACCCGGCCTCGCTCGAACTCCAGTTCGGGATCAAGCCGCGCGGGCGCTACGACGTCGACTACCTGGTGCACGAGTCGGTGTGGACGCTGCCGGCGCCCGGTGCACAGAACCCGAGCTACATCTGCTCGCCGAGCTTCAACACGGTCCAGCTCGACTCCGCGATGCAGGTCGGGTCGGCCACCGGCACCGAGCTGGCCGAGATCCAGCTCATGGGCGAGATCACCTGGCGCGAGGGGGCCGGCGATCCGACCTCCACCCGCACCTTCCTGATCACCGTCGAGAACGACGTGAACCGCGGCACGGAAGGCGTGCCGGATGATGCGGTCCCGGCCTATCCGGCACCCGGCAGCATCGAGCTGGTCGCCAACAAGGGGACAGCGAACGGCTACGCGCCTCTCGATCCCGGTGGGCTGGTTCCGATCCAGCACCTTCCGAGCGGTCCCGTGATTGATGCTTCCATCACCGCACTGACCGGCGGGCTGAACAGTTTGGAAGCGGTGCCCACCGTCGACCTGCCACCCTATCGGGTCCTCGGCATGGTGATCGGCGGTGTCCTGTCCTTTTACCAACTCCTCGAGGGCGAGGAGGAAACCGACCTCCCGGGCACCATCCAGCCCGCCGACTTCGATCAGTCCGTTCCACCCCGCTACTGGCTCCAAGTCCTCTGATCCATGAAGACCATCTCCATTCTCCTGCTCGGGCTGAGCGTCGTCGCCTCCGCGCAGAACGCCGCCGTCACCAAGAACACCCAGACCGACGAGATCAACGGCAGCCTGGTCGTGCCGATCGGTGAGCTGTTCCGGGTCGAAGGCTCCTTCCGGATGCCCCAGACCAGCGTTTACCTCGGTCGGGACACGGCGGACACGATGTCCGGGATCCAGGCATTCACCTCGATCCTGTCCTCGGAGACCAACCGTCACGCGCTCTTCGCCCGGACCAGCGGCACCGGTGGCGTGGCCGTGATCGGCATGTCGGGAACGGGTGCCTCGGCCGGGAAGTTCTTCCAGCTCACCGATTTCGATTCGCCGGCGGTGTGGATCGGGCGCGACCCCGACACCTGGACCGTCGGCGCCGAAGCCAACACGCCCAGCCTCAAGGTCAGCACGCCCGGGAACTTCGAGGGGAGCGCGGTCGCCGAGTTCTTCAAGAACCACGACCAGCTCGTGCTCCGCATCGCGGACGACGGCAGCGTGCGGGCTCCGCTCCAGACCTACACCGCCACGGATGCCCTGGTAACCCGCGGCTACGCGGAGGGCAACTTCCACGCCCTCGATGGTGTGACCAACGGGTCGAACGCGGCGGTCGGCGAGGTGGGCGAGGTGCGGTCGGGAACCGGCTCCAGCCAGTCGATGAGCAACGGCTCGACCCAGTCGGTCTACTCGCTGTCGCTGCCGGCGGGCGACTGGGACATCCAGGGAACCGTCCGCTACCTGCCGGGGGCCGAGGTCGAAGGCTACGCCCAGCAGGGGATCAGCACCAACAGCGGAAGCGTCGGGGCGTTGGGGACCTACACCACGATCAACACCCTGTTCTCGGACGCGATCCCGCCGGCCCTCGCCACGCCGGTCGTGCGCATGAACCTGTCCAGCACGACGACCGTTCACCTGGTTTCGCGGACGGGCTTCTCGGGGACCACGCTGAGCGCGACCGGGTTCCTCTACTGCCGGCGCGTCCGTTGACACGCCTCCGAGATCGTGAAGCACCTGCTCCATTCCATGCTGGCCGCGATCGTGTTCGCGGGAAACCTCACGGCCCAAACCGTCGACAAGGCCGACCTTCTGGCCGCCACCGAGGCGCTCGTCCGCGAGGAGCGGCCGTCCCTCCATGAGATCGCCGCCGTGGTCGAGGCCACCGAAGCGCAGGCCGGAACCTGGACCGACGCGCCGGTCCGCACCTACGAGCAGCAGCTCGACAACGACCTGATCGCCGCGGCCTGCCGCCTACGGGCCGACCGGGTCTCAATCCCGACCGCGCTCGACTTCGCCAAGGATCACGAGGCGTGGGGACTGGCGGTCGATTTCGCGATCCGCGGCAAGCGTCCATGGCCGGAGGTCCTCGGCTACGTCGACAGCTGGATCGCCTCGGACCCGAGCGCCACCGATCGCCCGGCCCGCAAGCTCCTGATTCGGTCGTGGGCCGACGAGGATGTGCGGGCGGATGTCGAGACGATGGTCGCCGGGACCAACGCCCTGGCTGCCCGTGCCGGTGAATACCTGATCGGCGCCTGGGTCGAGTCGGCCGAGGATGCGGGCGTCACCGATGTCGCGGCCTACGAGACCTTCTTCGACTCGCTGATCAACTCGTCCACCGGCCGCGACCAACTCGCCATCCGGATCCACACGCTCCTGCGGCGATCCCAGCTCGGGCGGAACGTGAACGCCGAACTGCTGACGCTCGTCGAGGGCCTCCAGGAGAACGTCCCGTCCCGCGCCGTCCAGCCGCTCTACTATGCTTTCCAGCCGGGCCTCGCGACCAACGAGGAGCAGCTCGCGTTCTACGACGGCCTGCTCCGGACCATCGAGCTGACCGAAGCCTCCGCCAAGACCATCCGCAAGATCCAGGACCAGAAGCTGAAGTTCGAATGAAGACGCTCCATCTCATCCTCCTCATGACCGCTCCGCTCGTGGCCCGCACCGTCACCGTCGATGGCGTGGACATCGAGGTGCCCGACAGTTTCGAGGTCACCGTGCCGCCGAGCAAGGTCGCACCGCTGATCCGCAACCCGGACGTCACCGCCCGACTCGAGCGGGTCATCGAGGGACGCTACAACGGGACCGCGGTATCGAAGCGTGCCCGCCGGCTCCTCCAGCGCATCAGCCGCGAGGGCCTCACCGACCGAAATGTCGCCGCGGCCGTCCAGCTCGAGGAGGCGGCCGACAACCCGGAGGCTCCAGCACCGGACCCGCCGGCCGAGCCCGACCCCGCCGCGGTGGCCCTGGCCCTGGAGATCGCCAAGGGATTCGATACCGGCATGGGGTTCCGGCTCGGCCTGACTTCCCGCGACCGCGAGGCCTTCTCCCAGATGCTCCTGCTGGTGAACACCGCCCGGGACAACGACCTGATCGACAACGACACCCCGCAGACCATCGCCGACATCGACGGCAACACCCACACGATCAGCACCAAGGACTTCGTGCGGCTGATGATCGCCTACGGCAACCACTACAAGCGGCTTTGGGAGCAGTCGAAGGGCCCCCGTTGACAGCCGCTCCCGGACACCATGCGCGCCCCTATCGACCTTGAGTTCGCCCTCCGCGGCATCGTCGGCACCGCCTCGCCCCTGCTGGGGGTCGTCACCTCCATGCAGGAGCAGATCGAGTGGCACCTGCGGGTGGCATCCCTGGTGGTCGGTCTCCTCGTCGGCCTGCTTTCGATGGTGACGATGATCCGGAAGCTGCGGCGCCGTTGACACGGACGTCCGGGTGCCATGAAAGCACTCAAGATCCTCAGCTACGTCGGCAAGCTCGCCGGTTTCGTCGCCGCCCTCAACGCCATTCCGTTCGTCGAACCCGGCCTCGGCGCGGTCATCTTCGCCGCCGCCTCGATCCTCAAGGACACCGTGAACCGGATTGGCGACCTGGCCGACGACGGGAAGGCGAACCAGAGCTTCAAGGCCTGACGCGGGCCTTTCCGCGTTCAAACGAAAGAAGCCCCCGGATGGTTCTCGCCGTCCGGGGGCCTTTTCGTGAATGTCTACTTCTGGATTGCCTCGACCTTGTAGCGCTTCTCCAGCGTCTCCAGCACCTCGTCGAAGTTGTAGAGGTTGAGTCGGGACGACATCGCGATGTGTGGGATGATCCGCTTCTGAGACCATTCTTCGATCGTGCGGGGACTCACTGACAGGCGGCGGGCAAGTTCGGACTTCTTCAGATAGACGGGCTCGGAATCCTTGGTCTTCACGCTTCCCGGTCGGTGTCAAGATTCCGCCGGTTGCGTTCCTCGACGAGCTTCGCGATTCGCTCGCTCACCGGAGTCGGGATGTTCGACGGCTGCCATCCATCCGGCGGCAGGATCGAGAACCAGGCCTTCGCCTCTTCCTCATCCACGACTTCGCGGTAGTGGCGGAACACTACCTTTGGCGAGTTGCCAGCCTCCAGAGAGGTCCGGGCGACATCGCCGGTCTCTGCTACCCGGTAGCTGATGAAGGAGTGCCTGAGGGCATTCTGACGCCAGCCGCCTGGGATCTGAGCTTTCACGGCAATGTCACCAAGCGTCCCCGACGGGTCGGACATCTCGATGACAGGACCGCACTTCCGTCTGACCGGTGCCAGCCACGCCTTGAGGTTCTCGGGCAGCGGCACGAGCCGGCGAGCTCTCGTCTTGGCGATCCTTCCGGAGATCTCGATGTGACCTCGATCCCACTTGATGTCGGTCCAGTCGAGTTTGCAGATCTCCGTCGAGCGGATCCCGGCGAAAGCACCGATGGCCATGAGCGGAAGGATGCGGGCATGGGAGGTAAGCAGCAGTCGCTCCATCTCGTCGGGTGTGAAGATCTCGATGTCCTTCTCCGGCACCTTGAACTTCTCCGTCTGCTCTGCAGCCGTCTTGCGCTCGGGGTGGAGGTAACCCTGGCGCTTCGCGAATCCGAACATTGTCACGAGGCAGGTCCGCAGGGCGTTCTTGGTCGTCGGTCCGAGGGATTCCTGCCCCTGGAGGAAGCCGTTGATGTCGCTCACGCTCACGTCCCCGATGTTGCCGCTCACCTGGCTGGTGAAGCGCTTCAGGTAGTCCCTGGACCTTGCGACATAGGCATCGGTCACCCCGCGGGCACGGCGGGAGGTGATGAACTCTTCGGCCACCTCGGTGATCGGCTTGACCGGCAGGAGATCGAGCCGGTTCGTCTGGTAGAATCGCACTGCGTCGGAGAGCGCGGTGCTTCCCGCGAGCTTCCGGGCGCTCGACCATTCCTCGATGGCCGCCGCCAGTGTCACACCGTGGCGTTCGGCCGTCCGCTCGCAATGGCGGAGCAGCTCGATGTCGCGCTTGGTGACCTCGTCAACGGCACTCGCGCCGTTCGTCAGCCGGATGCTCGTCTGCTGGGCGATCAACCTCGCCTCGTCCATCGAGGCGAGGATTCGTGTTCGTCGTCGGCCGCCCTCCTTCCAGGCCACGGTGTGGTGGGGGTAGCCGTCGGAACGGTTGACCGTGTAGATCCTGACCGTCGCCAGACCGTTGCCGATCTCGACGATCTTGTTGCGGCGCTTCTTCTTCCGGGGCATTGACCCCGGCTTTCGAGTCAACTTGTGTGGAATTCTGTGTGGAAAGCTGTCGCGCTTTTCCGACTCAGATTCACAAGTTACTGATCTTGAGCGCGTTGCTTTGGCATCGGGCTCCTCGAATCTGTAATGGCGGAGAGAGTGGGATTCGAACCCACGGTAGGTTTAACCCTACGCACGATTTCGAGTCGTGTGCCTTAAACCGGACTCAGCCATCTCTCCGTTGGCTCCGTGACGGGCCCTGGGGCCCGGCGGGGCGCGGTTTTTAGCAAGCCGCGGCCCCATGTAAAGCCCGCGATTGCCTTCGCGGGCCGGATTCCCCACTCTAGGCGGGTGAACGACCCGGAATTGACCCTTCTCGGCCACTCCGAGAACCGGCTGCCGGCCCGCCCGGAGGAGGCCCGGCTGGAGACCTTTGCCAACTGCCGGCCGGGGCGGCGCTACACGATCGCGCTGGATTGCCCGGAATTCTCCTCGCTGTGCCCGGTGACCGGCCAGCCGGACAGCTGCCACCTCAGGATTTGCTACATTCCCGACCAACGCTGCGTGGAAACCAAGTCGCTCAAGTTCTACCTTGCCTCCTACCGCAACCTGCCCGCGTTCAACGAGGAGATCGTCAACCGCATCCTCGACGACCTCGCCGGCGCGCTCGACCCGCTCGAACTGACCGTCCGGGGGGAATTCGGCGCGCGCGGCGGCATCCAACTGAGCTGCGAGGCCAACCACCAGAAACCATGAAAACCGTCGTCCTCATCAGCGGGGGCATGGACTCCGTCACCCTGCTGCACCATGTCGCCGAGCGCCACCAGCCGGTTGCGGCCCTGTCGTTCCGCTACGGCTCGAAGCACAACGACAAGGAGATCCCCTTCGCCGAGCTCCACGCCAAGCGGCTCGGGGTCGAGCATCACGTCATCGAGCTCGGCTTCATCGCCCGCCATTTTGCCTCCGACCTGCTCCACGGCGCCGGCGAGGTGCCCGACGGCCACTACACCGACGAGAGCATGAAGAAGACGGTGGTGCCGTTCCGCAACGCCATCATGCTGGCGGCGGCCTGCGGCTTCGCCGAAAGCATCCAAGCCGAGGCGCTGGCGATCGCCGCCCACTCGGGCGACCACTCGATCTACCCCGACTGCCGCGAGCCCTTCATGGAGGCGATGGGCGAGGCGATGCGCCAGGGGACCTACGCCGGCATCGAGCTGCTGCGCCCCTTCGTCCACATGGACAAGGCGGCCATCGCCACCCGCGGCGACAAGCTGGGCGTCGACTTCGCCCAGAGTTGGTCCTGCTACAAGGGCGGCGACAAGCACTGCGGGACCTGCGGGACCTGCGTCGAGCGCCGCGAGGCCTTCATGCTGGCCGGCCTCAAGGACCCGACCGACTACCTCGCCGCCCCGCCCCTGCCCACCGCGCCGGTGTTCTTCAGCCAGGACTGAGGCAGGCGCGCGCCTCACCAGTCACTGGTCACTGGTCACTGGGCCTCGAGTCCAGCGTCAGGTTCGAGAACGAGAACGAGGACGGGCGGGAGGGGCGAGGACGCCTCAGGCCTTCTCGTAGCGTTCGGGGCCCTCGCTGGGCTTGGGGATCTCGAGCATCTGCTCGAAGTCGCCCTCCTCGCAGCAGCGCACGAAGCCCTCGGTGTAGCTCTTCAGCTTGTTCCAGCACTCGCGGATCTCGGCGGCCTCCTCGCCGCTGATCGAGTGGTCGATCGCCGCCTGGGAGATGTGCTGCAGCAGGCCGGAGAACTGGCCGACGATCTCGTTGGTCGCCGGGAGCACCTCGTAGCCCTTCTCGCAGAAGCTCTCGGGGTTGCGCACGAAGTAGCCGCCGCAGCGGTGGCACAGCCACTCGACGATCGAGGGGTCCTCGGAGAGCTCGATGATCTTCATCAGGCGGTCGAGCGGGTTGCGGCTGCCGGAGCCGTCCTCGGATTGCTTCTCCGCCCACTTGTAGACCAGCGAGAGTGAGACCCCGAGGTCGGCGGCCACCGCCTTGGGACTCGTCTTGGCAAAGGCCTTGCGCAGCACCTCATGGCTTTCCATGGCGCGCAAGCTAGCAGCTGGCCCCGGCGGGGGAACGCCTTTTTCACCCCGTGAAACCCTCATTTCTGTGACAGTTCCCGGCGGATTTCGGCAATTTCCGCGCTACTTTCGGCCGTGGGACGGGTTTCCGCGCCTTATCGAGGGTTTTCCGGGGTTTCCCGGAAACCCTCTTCGGGGTGCGGGGGCTGTTTCGCCTCCGTCCCACCTACGTAGAACCCGCATTCCAGCGCTCTGGACCAGGATCCCGGGCGGCTGCAGCTTCGTTTGCAAGCTGGGCCTCCCCCGCTCCCACCCCCGAGCTGCATGAAAACCTGCCCCATGCTCCCCACCACCCGCTTCCACCTGACCCGCCTGACCCACGTGACGCTGCTCGGCCTGCTCGCCGCCACTGGCGCCGCCCGCGCCGAGCTCGTCCACCGCTGGTCCTTCAACGAAGCCGCCGGCGGTGCCGCGGCCGGGACCACCCTGAACGACACGATTTCCAGCCAGCCGCTGACCGTCGAGGGCCAGGGCGCCAGCTTTTCCGGCCTGCCCGACGGCCAGATCACCCTGCCCGGCTCCGGCAACGGCAACCAACCCGAGTCGACCGTCCCGGCCTACCTCAACCTGCCCAACGGGATCCTCTCGAGCCGGACCGACATCTCGATCGAGTTCTGGGCCACCCCGCTGTCGTCGAACACCTGGCAGCGCGCCTTCGACTTCGGCTGCATGGCCGGTGCGGGCGACGGCCAGGGCGCCACCGGCGAGTGGACCGGCACCCTCGCCACCGCGCCCGGCGTCACCACCGCGTCCGACGAGTTCGCGCTGACCTTCAACGTCGGCGGCGACATCAACCAGCAGCGGCTCTACGGCCGGCTCGACTACGAGCAGAACAACAACCCGAACTTCTACCTCAGCAACCTGCCGACGACGCCGGGCGACCCGCACCACTACGTCGTCACCTTCGAGGAGGGCGTCGGCAGCTTCGGCGCCGCCGGCGGCCGCCAGTCGTGGTATCGCGACGGCAGCCTGGTCGGCTCCCAGGACCTGCCCTACCACCTTTCCGACGTCGACGACGTCAACAACTGGATCGGCCGCTCGCAGTTCTCCGGCGACGAGCTGACCCACATGTCGCTCGACGAGTTCCGCATCCACGACCACGTGGTGACGATCGAGGAGATCGCCGCCAACATCTCGGCCGGGCCGGACACCCTGGTCGACCCGCCGGACCCGGTCGACCCGCCGGACCCCGACCACCTGTGGACCTTCACCGTGCAGGCCGACTCGACCGCGGATTCCGGCACGGTCTTCACGGATGAAATCGGCGGCAGCTGGGAGGCCACCCTGCGCGGCAACGGCGGCGCGCTGACCGGCACCTCGGTGAGCCTGCCCGGAACCACCAACGGCAACCAGAACGCCGCCAACATTTCGGCCTACCTCGACCTCTCCAACGGCATCGTCTCCGACAGCGCCAGCGTGACCTTCGAGGCCTGGGCCACGCCGCTGTCGTCGAAGTTCTGGCAGCGCCTGTTCGACTTCGGCCGCACCACCCAGACCTCCGGGCCCGGCGCGGTCAGCGGCGAGATCATCGACGGCCCCGCCGCGCCCGGCCCCACCGATGCCTGGGACAACCTCAGCCTGACCTTCAACAATGCCAACGACCTCGACCAGCAGCAGCTCGAGGGCGAGTTCGACGACAACGGTCCGGTGTTCACCTTCTCGACCGCCGCGACGACCCCGGGCACCGAGTACCACTATGTCCTCATCATCGAGGACGGCGTCGGCGAATTCGGCGCCGCCGGCTGCCGCGCGTCGTGGTACCGCAACGGCATCCTCCAGAACAGCGACGACTTCAACTTCCGCCTGGTCGACATGGAGGACGTCAACAACTGGATCGGGAGGTCGATGTACAGCGGCGACTCGAACTCGCACATGGAGCTCAACGAGCTGCGCATCCACCGTCGCGCGATCTCCCCCGCGGAGGTCTTCGCCAGCTACGCCGCCGGGCCCGACCCGTCGAGCGGACCGCCCGAGCCGCCCGCCCCGGCGCCGGTGCCGACGCGCCGCTGGGACTTCAACACCCCGCCCGGCGACGCCCCGGTCGAGTCGACCTTCATCGACGCCGTCAGCGGCGAGGTCGCCACCGTGCGCGGCCACGGCGCGACGCTCGACGGCGACCAGCTGATCCTCGGCGCCGGCGGGGTGACCGACAGCAACACCGCCGCCGCCGACATCTCGTCCTACCTCGACCTGCCGAACGGCCTGATCTCCTCCTTCGACAACCTGACCGTCGAGGGCTGGATCACCCCGCTGTCGTCGAACAACTACCAGCGCGTGTGGGCCTTCGGCAGCACCACCGTCACCCACGGAACCGGCGCGGAGACCGGGGAAATCATCGACGAGGGCGGCGCGCCCGGCGGCTTCGGCGGCTTCAATGGCGACGACTCCCTGTTCCTGTCGCTGAACGTCGGCAACAACCTCGGCGACCAGCGCATCGGTGGCCGGATCAACGGCGCGGAAGAATTCCTCGACACCGACCTCAGCTCGATCACCAGCGCCGGCACCGAGTACCACTTCGTGATGACCGTCGAGGACGGCGCGGGAACCTTCGGCGCCTCGGGCTGCCAGGTCCGCTGGTACCGCGACAGCGTGCTGCAGAAGACCCTCAGCCTGCCCTTCCGCCTCGCCGACATGGACGACGTCAACAACTGGATCGGCCGCTCGAACTGGGGCGCTGACTCGAACTCGCACATGGCGATCAACGAGCTGCGGATCTACGACCGCGCGATCACCCAGCGCGAGATCAACACCGCCTACGGCAACGGCGCGGACGCCACCTTCAGCCCGCCGCTCGCGGGCGACGACGCCGCGACGCTGCACGCGGGGCAGAAGGTGCTCATCGACGTCCTCGCCAACGACACCAACAGCCCCGACCCCGCGACGGTGGCGATCGACACCCCGCCCGCGGGCGGCAGCGCCGAGGTGCAGGCCGACGGCCGGATCCTCTACACCCACGCGGGCGGCGCCAGCGTGCCCGACTCCTTCACCTACACGGTCGACAACTTCAGCGGCACCTCGGATCCGGCGACGGTCGAGCTGGCCATCTCGACCGACCTGCGGATCGACAACCCGTCGCTGGCGATGCCCGCCGACCTCCCGCCGACGACCTGGACCCTTGAGGACGCCCTGCCGGGCCTGACCTTCTCGCGCCCCATCTGCCTGGCCAGCCTGCCCGGCGACGCGAACCAGCTCTACGTCTGCCAGCAGGCGGGAATCATCCGGCGGGTCGCCGACGTCACCTCGTCCTCGCCCAGCACCAACGTCTTCCTCGACCTCGACGACGCGGGGACGGGCATCGACATGGGCCCCTTCCTCGCCGGCCAGCCCGAGAACGGCCTGCTCGGCCTCGCCTTCCACCCCGACTACGCCACCAACGGCCATTTCTTCGTCGCCTACACGGTGAACCAGGGCGGCGACTACTTCCAGCGCATCTCGCGCTTCACCCGCGACGCCTCCGACGACACCATCGCCGACCCGTCCACCGAGCTGGTCCTACTGCACATCGACGACTTCGGCCTGAACCACAACGGCGGCGACCTCCACTTCGGTCCCTTCGACGGCTACCTCTACTACGGCACCGGTGACGGCGAGAACTCCACCGCCGGACAGGCGCGCAGCCAGATCATCGACGGCGACTTCTACGGGGGCATCTTCCGCATCGACGTCGACAAGCTGCCCGGCAACCTCGAGCCCAACCCGCATCCCTCGATCCCGGTCGACGGCACGACCGGGCTGGCGGCCTTCAGCGTCCCGGTCGACAACCCCTTCGTCCACACCAGCCTCGGCGGCGACTGGGACGGCATCTACAACGGCGTCGATTACAGCGACTCGCTCGGTACGGTGCGCACCGAGTACTGGGCTACCGGGATCCGCCATGCCTGGCGGATGTCCTTCGACCCGCTCACCGGCGACCTGTGGGAGGGCGACGTCGGCCAGGTCACCTACGAGGAGATCAACAAGATCGAGCGCGGCGGCGAGTACGGCTGGGCCTACCGCGAGGGTGCCCATGACTTCGACGGCATCCTCGGCGACGCCCCCGCCGGCTGGACCAGCTCGGATCCCTTCTACGAGTACGTCCACACCGCCGTCGCCGGTGGCGACGCGAAGTTCAAGGGCAACTCGGTGTGCGGTGGCTACGTCTACCGCGGCAGCCGCTACCCCTCGCTCTACGGGAAGTACATCTTCTGCGACTCGACCTCCGGCCACGTCTGGCAGATGGACACCACGACCGCGGAGGTCGAGCGCATCACCGGCCTGCCGGGCGCCTACGGCGTGTTCTCGTCGATGGGCGTCGACCCGTCGAACCAGGACATCCTGTTCTGCTCCTACCTCGACGGCCGGATCCTGCGCCTCGCGCGCGGCGGCGAGGACACCGGGAGCTTCCCGCAGACGCTGAGCGAGACCGGCCTGTTCGCCGACCTGGCCGACCTCTCGCCGGCCCCGGGGCTGCTGCCCTACCAGCCGAACCTGAAGTTCTGGAGCGACCATGCCGACAAGCGCCGCTGGTTCGCGATCCCCGACGACACCAGCCGGATGACCTGGAAGCCCGAGGGCGGCTGGGACTACCCGGCAGGCATGCTCTGGGTGAAGCACTTCGACCTGGCACTCGCCCGCGGCGACCCCGCCACCAACAAGCGCCTCGAGACCCGCGTGCTGGTCAAGAAGGGCGACGGCTCGGCCTACGGGGTGAGCTACCGCTGGAACGAGGAGGGCACCGAGGCCTTCCTGGTGCCCGCCGACGGGGTGGCCTTCGACCTGCCGATCATCGACGGCGGGAGCCCGCACACCCAGACCTGGGAGATCCCCGGCCGCAGCAGCTGCCTGACCTGCCACGGCGACCGGCCGCTGTCGATGACGACCCGCCAGCTCAACCGGGTGCACGAGGTCAACGGCTTCACCGGCAACCAGATCGAGCTCATCGCCAACGCCGGCTACCTGAACAACACCCCCGATCCGGTGGAGACGCTGCCCTACCACGTCGCCTCCGACGACCTCAGCCATCCGCTCGAGCAGCGGGTGCGCTCCTACCTCGAGGTCAACTGCGCCTACTGCCACCAGGAGGGCGGCAGCGTGGGCGGCTTGTGGGACGGCCGCGAAGAGCTGAGCCTCGAGGAAACGGGGATCATCAACGGCGAGCCCGTCGTCAACGGCGGCGACCCGCTGAACAAGTACGTCGTCCCGATGGACCCGGGCCACAGCCTGCTGCTCCACCGCATGGCGGCGACCGGCGGCACCACCCGGATGCCCCCGCTGGCGACGGCGGAGATCGACGAGGAAGCCGTCCAGCTGGTCACCGACTGGATCAACAGCGGCCTTCCCGCCGACCGCGTCTACGCCGACTGGGCGTCGGGCTACCCGGGCCTCGGCGGCCGCGACGACGATGACGACGGCGACGGCAAGAGCAACTACGAGGAGTTCGTTCTCGGCACCGATCCGCTGGCCGGCGGCGACGCCCCGGTGGGGACCTCAACCCCGGACGGCTTCGAGTTCGTCCGCCAGCCGTTCCGCATCTACGACATCCAGACGAGTTCCAACCTGGTCGACTGGGACAGCTGGCCCGGCCCGGAGAACACCCCGGCCTACGGCACCAGCCCGATGCTGCAGACGATCCCCTACGACCTCGCCAACGACGACTGGCTGTTCTTCCGCGTCCAGGTCGAGGAGCCCTAGCGAGCGTCCCCCCACGGACCGCGCGACCCCAGTCGCGCACGATCGGCAGGGCCGGGAGGCGGAGGGACGCGCGCGACTGGGGTCGCGCGGTCCGTCTGGGGTCGCACGGTCCGTCCCAGCCGCCCCATCATGAAGCCTCAGGAGGTCCCGGCGAGAGATGCCGTCCCCGCCGCGTGGGCGCGTTCGATCGACGCCGCGGCGAGGTCCTCCACCTCGGCCACGCTCGCGACCTTGCACAGCTGCTGGCGCAGCTCCTTGGCGCCGGGGAAGCCCTTGCAGTAGGCCATCAGGCGCGAGCGCATGGCCATCATGGCGTGGCGCTCGCCGCCGTAGCGACTGCTGCCGGTCGCCATGCGGCAGTGCCGCACCACCAGCGCCCAGCGTTCCTCGATCGTCGGCGGCGCCAGCTCCTCGCCGGTCGCCAGATAGTGCTTCGCCTCGCGGAAGACCCAGGGGTTCTGCATCGCGCGGCGGCCGATCATCACCCCGGAGACCGCGGTTTCCTTGCGGCGCCTGCGCAGGTCGGCCCCGCTGCCGATGTCGCCGTTGCCGATGACCGGCACCGACACCGCGCGGGCGCACTGGTCGATCACCTCCCAGTTGGCCTCGCCGCCGTAGCCCTGGCGGCGGGTCCGGCCGTGGACTGCGATGGCCTGCATGCCGCTGCCCTCGAGGATCCGGCAGACTTCCACCGCGTTGATGCTGCGCTCGTCCCAGCCGATGCGGATCTTCGCCGTCACCGGCACGAGGCCCTCGCAGGCCTTCGCCACCTCGCTGGCCACCGACTCGAGCAGCGGGCAGTCCCTCAGCAGCGAGGACCCGCCGTTCTTGGCGACCACCTTGTTGACCGGGCAGCCGTAGTTGATGTCGATGAAGTCCGGCCGCTTCCAGTCGACGATCTTCCTCGCCGCCTCCCCCATGCGCACGCCGTCGCCACCGAACAACTGCACCCCCACGGGGCGCTGCTGGTCGGTGAACTCGGTGTATTTCCGGGTCCGCTCGTCGGCCTGCATGATGCCCTCGGCCGAGACGAACTCGGTGACCATCACGTCGGCGCCTAGCTCCTTGCAGATCGTCCGGAACACCACGTCCGTCACTCCCGCCATCGGCGCGAGGTAGAGGGGAAAGGCGTCATTCTGGAACCACGGGAGCACGCCGCAGCATAGCCGCCGAACCCGCCCCCGCCAACCCCGACCTGCCGGGGGCCGTCGGGATCGGGGCAGAATGGGGAGGACCAGGATGGATCCGTCGTCGCCCTCCGGGCTATGGCCGACAAGTGGGATGGATCGGATTTGAATTCCCTCCGTCGGATCCGTTCGGCTAAGCGAAGCCCGGCCGAGGGCCCGAGCCACGACGGCAAACCGCCTCGGGATTCTCCTCAAAAAACATCCCATCCATCCTATCCATCCTGGTCCCAATTCCTCCCGACCCATGTCGTTGGAGGCGTGACCCAATCGCAAATCGCAAATCGACAATCATCAATCGTCAATCCAAGCTCCCTCATGCGCACCGCCGTCTACGCCGGCAGCTTCGACCCGCCCACCAACGGCCACATGTGGATGATCGAGCGCGGCCTCGAGCTCTTCGACCGCCTGATCGTCGCCATCGGCGACAACCCGTCGAAGCACTACACCTACTCGATCGACAAGCGGCTCGAGCTGCTGCGCGCCTCGGTGCCCTCCTGCGAGCGGCTGAGCATCGCCCACTTCGACAACCGCTACCTGGTCGACTACGCCCGCGAGCAGGACGCCCAGTTCATCCTGCGTGGCATTCGCGGCCCCGACGACTACGAGTACGAGCGGGTCATGCGCCACATCAACTCCGACCTGGCGCCGGCGATCACCACCACCTTCCTGATGCCGCCCCGCGACATCGCCGAGGTCTCGTCGAGCATGGTCAAGGGCCTGATCGGCCCCAACGGCTGGAAGGAAACCGTCCGCCGCTACGTCCCCGCCGCCGTCTTCGCCGAGCT
This sequence comes from Verrucomicrobiia bacterium, assembly GCA_030430455.1. Taxonomy (GTDB): domain Bacteria; phylum Verrucomicrobiota; class Verrucomicrobiia; order Verrucomicrobiales; family Akkermansiaceae; genus Haloferula. Next base: position 19,347 of record JAUIJB010000041.1, read on the forward strand.
CGAGCAGAGCACCGGGCCGTAGGGCCCGCGCGATGGATCGGCCGGGGCCGTGGGGGGAGCCTCGCGGGCCCTCACCGGTCCCCTTCCGCCTGTTCCTGCACGCTCCCGGCCCCGGCCGCCGCGCCCCCTGCCCCCTCCGGCCCGCGCGGCGGGTGGTTTGGTGACTTTTTCCTCGCTCGATGAAGGCGAATGTGACGGTTTCGTCACCAACCCATGCCGTTGCTCGCAGCGCTTTCCATTCCCAGCTTCCTGTTCGGACTCCTCCAGGTCCTCGGCGCCCTCGGCGTGTTCCTGTTCGGCATGAAGATCATGTCCGAGGCGGTCCAGCGAGTCGCCGGCAAGCGCATGCGCCAGGCCCTCGCCGGCCTGACCGGCAACCGCTTCAGCGGCATCCTCACCGGCTTCGCCACCACGACGCTGGTGCAGTCGTCCTCGGCGACCACCGTGCTGGTGGTTTCCTTCGTCAATGCCGGGCTGCTGACCCTGATCCAGTCGCTCGGGGTGATCATGGGGGCCAACCTCGGGACCACCATCACCGCGTGGATCGTCGCCCTGATCGGCAAGTTCAGCGTCTCCAGCGTGGCGCTGCCCCTGATCGGGATCGGCCTGCCCTTCGTCTTCATCGGCAAGGACAAGGGCAGGAGCTGGGGCGAGCTCCTCCTCGGCTTCGGCCTGGTCTTTTTCGGCCTCGGCCTGCTCAAGGACTCCGTGCCGGACCTCAGGGGACTCATGGCGACCGACCCGGACACGGCGGAGGCCGTGCGCTCCGTCGTCACCTGGATGGGCGGGCGCGCCTTTTTTTCCACCGTCCTCTACCTGATCGGCGGGATCATCCTCACCCTGATGGTGCAGTCCTCGTCCGCCGCGATGGCCATCACCATCACCTGCGCGCTCAATGGCTGGCTCGGCGACCTCGATGACCCGGTCGCGGTGTTCCAGAACTCCGCGGCGATCGTCCTCGGTGAGAACATCGGCACCACCGTCACCGCCTGGCTCGCCGCGCTCGGCGCCAACGTCAACGCCAAGCGCGCCGCGCGTGCCCACTTCACCTTCAACGTCATCGGCGTGCTGTGGATGCTCGTCCTCTTCGTCCCCTTCACCACGATCGTCTGGAAGGTGACCGGCTCCCTGCCCGACTTCCTGCGCTCGGCTTCGAAGGGTTTCCAGACCTCCGAGATCGCCTTCGCCACCGCCATCTTCCACACCTCGTTCAACCTCATCAACATCTGCCTGCTGGTCTGGTTCGTCCCCCAGATCTCGAAGTTCGTCGAGTGGTGGGTCCGCGAGCGCGAACCGACACCCGGCGAGTCCCGCCTGCGCTACATCTCGCAGGGCCTCGTCGACCTCGGCGAACTGAACATCGCCGAGGCCGAGACCGCCACCCGGCGCATGAGCGAGCTCACCTCGCGGATGTTCGACGGCTTCGTCCGCGTCCTCAACGAACCCCACGAGGACCTCTCGGCGGACGTCGCCTCGCTCAAGGAGATGGAGGACCAGTGCGACGAGCTGCTCCACGACATCACCTCCTACCTGATCCAGTGCTCGTCGCACGAAATCGGCGCCGAGAATGCCGCGAGGATCACCGCGATGCTGCGCATCGTCTCCGAGCACGAGGAGGCCACCGACCGCATCTACCGCATGGTCAAGATCGTCCAGCGGAAGTACAAGAAGGGCCGGCAGTTCAGCGAAGAGCAGCACCGCGAGCTTTCCGCGCTGTGCTTCCAGGTCCGGGTCATGCTCGACTTCTGTGCCAACGCCCTGTCCGGGGTCACCGGCGAGATGCTCGAGAACGCCAACCGCACCGAGGACCGCATCGACGGCCTCCGCAAGCGCCACAACAAGGGCGCGGTGCGGCGCATGCAGGACGGCGGCGAGGTCCCGACCGAAATGCTCTACACCGAGATCAACAACCACCTCGAGGCGGTCGGCAACCACGCCCTCAACATCATCCAGAGCGCCGAGCGCTCCGACGAGTCCGGGATCGACACCCGCGCCGACGGCTAGCGCCGAAGCTCGGCCCGCCGGTGGCGGATGGCGGATGAGCTTGAAAGGCGAGAATCGCCTCCCAAGTGCTCACGTTTTACTTTTTACTCGTCGCTCCCGCCGCAGCTCACCCGCCCCCTAACGGCCCAGCCACTGCTCACTGCTCACTGCTCACTGCTCACTGCTCACTGCTCACTGCTCACTGCTCACTGCTCACTGCTCACTGCTCACTGCTCACTGCTCACTGCTCACTGCTCACTGCTCACTCGTCACTGGCTCACTCGTCACTGGCTCACTCGTCACTGGCTCACTCGTCACAGGCTCACTCGTCACAGGCTCACTGGCTCCCCCGACAGAACACCCTCCGCCCGCCCCGAAACCGGAAAACCCACCCTCGCCATCGCCCTCGGCTTCCATCTCGTCATCTGCCACAGCTGCGGTGGCCGGCTGGCGCAGCGCAACTTCACTCAAATTACCTAGACTTCCCAACTGCGATTCCGAGGATGGGGAGACAAGCTGATCTTCCATCCATGGCCCTCTCTCGCCCTCGATTCGACCGCATCGAGCCCCGCCTCGTCCTCACCGCCCTCTGCTGCGCCCTGTTTGCCTTGCCGGCCGGCGGCGCGATCTTCCATGTCGACGGAGCCGCCGCTCCCGGAGGCAACGGCCTGAGCTGGGGAACCGCCTACCGCCACCTTCAGGACGCGCTCAACGACCCGGCGCTCACGAGCGGGGATGAAATCTGGGTCGCCCGGGGATTCTACCTGCCCGACCTGGGCACCGGCCAGACCGACAACGACCGCAGTTCGACCTTCGCGCTGCCGTCGAAGGTCGCGATCTACGGGGGCTTCGCCAGCGGTGACACCTTCGGGCAACGCGACCCGGAGACCAAGGTCACGGTTCTCTACGGGGACCTCGATCTCGATGGGACCCCGTCGGGAAACGCCCATCATGTGCTCTCGGCGAACGGCTCCCAGGGGGCGCTCGTCGCGGGAGTCACGATCTCCAAAGGCAACGCGGATGGCGCGGGCGTGGACTCACTCGGGGGTGGGGTCTACTGCCTCGGGGCCAGCGACCTCACCTTCGAGGACTGCCGCTTTGAGGAGAACCAGGCCGATCTCGGAGGTGGCTTCTACAACGGGGCGGGCACTCCGGAGTTCATCCGCTGCCACTTCACCGGCAACCTCGCCGCGACCCGCGGCGGGGCGGTGGCCAACCTTGACAAGCCCGCCGCCTTCGCCAACTGCCGGTTCTCCGACAACTCGGGCGGTGATGACGCCGGGGCCGTCTTCAACCGGGACTCGGAGTCCTCCTTCGCCAACTGCGCCTTCTCGGGCAATGCGGCGCTGCTCGACGACGGTGGCGCGATCCTCAACACCCGCTCGCCGATCACCCTGGTCAACTGCAGCTTCCAGGGAAATGCCGCCGGAACCCGGGGAGGCGCCAACCCGGATGGCGGTGCGATCTTCAACTGGGACAACTCCCACGCCGTGCTGGTCAACTGCCTGATCTGGAACAACGCCGAGGGCGGCAGCACTTCCACCACCAGCGCCTCGGTTTCCAATGCCGGCGGGTCTAGCCCGAACTACGAGCGCTGCCTGGTCGAGAACCTCAATCCCAGCGGAAGCAACCTCGACGGCACGCTCGCCGGCAACGACCCGCTGTTCCTGCTGCCGACCGACCCGCTGGCAGCCCCCGAGCCACACGGACGCCTCCAACTCGCACCCGGGTCGCCCGCGATCGACGTCGGCACCGGCGCCGGGGTCGCCACGCCCGAGCTCGGCGGCCATCCACGCTCGGTCGGCGCGGGGGTCGACCTCGGGGCCCATGAGCACCAGGGGATCCTCCACGTCGATGACAACGCGCCGGGGAGCGGCGACGGATCCTCGTGGACCAACGCCTTCAACACGCTCCAGGAGGCCCTCGCCGCCGCCCCCGGGACCGGCAAGATCATCCTCGTCGCTGCCGGCATCTACTTCCCCGACCTTGACGGCACCGGCGACAGCAACGTCCCCGGCGACACCTTCGACATCGGTGGCTCGCTGCTGGTCGTCGGCAGCTACCCCAACGGTGGCGGATCGTACGCGAGCCGCGACCCGATCGTGCATGCCTCGATCCTCTCGGGCGACATCGACCAGGACGCCACCGGCAGCGGCAACTCCCGGCACGTCCTGCGCGCGGACGGCACCACGGCGGTGTCGTTTCTCGACGGCTTCACGGTGACCGGTGGAAATGCCTCCGGGCCCGCGGGGACGAGCTCGCGGGGGGGCGGGATGCTCTGCACGGGTGGCGCCTCGCCGACCCTCGCCAACTGCCGCTTCCTTGCCAACGACGCGACGACCAGCGGTGCCGCGGTCCACAACACCGCCTCCACCCCGTGCTTCGTCAACTGCGGGTTCGAGCGGAACAGCTCGGGCGAACGCGGCGGTGCCGTCCTCAACGACGAGAGTCCCGCCCGCTTCATGGGCTGCCTCTTCCGCTCGAATGAATCGGGCACCTGGGGCGGCGCCCTGCGCAACGACCGGTGCTCGCCGGAGTTCACCAACTGCCGGTTCCAGGGCAACTCGACCGGCACCTACGGCGGCGCGGTTTTCAACGCCCTCACCGGGGCCCGGCCGACCTTCTTCAACTGCACCTTCCAGGGCAACTCGGCAGGCGCCTACGGCGGCGCCCTGTGCAACGCGGACGGCCCGCTCCCGACCCTGGTGAATTGTTCGCTGCAGGGCAACTCGGCGGGCACCGAGGGCGGCGCGATCAGCGACCTCAACGCCGCCTTCCTCCTCGACAACAGTGTGATCTGGAACAACGCCGCCGCCGGCAACACCACGACCACCAGCGCCTCCATCAGCAGCACCGGTGCCGCCCCGAGCTACGACTCCAGCCTGATCGAGAACCTCAACCCCGGCGGCTCCAATCTGGACGGCAATGACCCCGGCATCCACCCGATGTTCCTCACCGCGACCCATCCGCTGGCCGCCCCGCAATCTCATGGCGACCTGCGCGTCGCCCCCGGATCGAGCCTCGTCGACGCCGGCATCTCCTCGTTCAACGACCTCCCCGGGGACCTCGCCGGCAACCCCCGCATCCAGGGCGCCAGCATCGACATCGGCGCCTTCGAGGGGACCGTCGACCCCGCCACCCTTTGGATGACCGACAGCGATGGCGACGGCCTGCCTTGGGGCGTCGAGCATGCACTGGGCAGCGACCCCGAGTCGCCCGGCCCATCCACCTTCCTCGGCCCCGCCTTCAACCTCGCCGGCCTCCCGAACCTGCTCATCCCGAAAAATCCTGCAGCTCTCCCGGGCACCGAGTGGGTGCTGACCCGTTCCACCGACCTCACCGGCTTCGACGAAGAGCTCTGGCGCTTCGACGGAACCACCAACACCACCGCGCCGGACGTCAGCGTCATCTTCCTCGCGTCCGGCAGCCACGTGGTCACCGATGAGGACCCGCCGGTCACCGCCGGCTACTATCGCTTCGAAGCGGAGTACCGCGCGCCCTAGCACCAGCGCAGGCAATCCAGCGTGACAGTCCGCGACGCCCGGGACACATCCTTGATGACCCCATGCCCACCCTCGCCATCGCCCTCGGCGCCCTGGTCCTCTACCTGGTCGCCTACCACACCTACGGCCGCTGGCTTGCGCGGCGGATCTTCCAGCTCGACCCCGACCGCGTGCCGCCGTCGGTCGAGCTCGAGGACGGCAACGACTACGTGCCGACCTCGCGGGGTGTCGTGTTCGGCCACCACTTCACCTCGATCGCCGGCACCGGCCCGATCGTCGGCCCGGCGCTCGCCGTGATCTGGGGCTGGGTCCCCGCCCTGCTGTGGGTGCTGTTCGGCTCGATCCTGATCGGCGCGGTGCACGACTTCGGCTCGCTGGTGGTGTCGATGCGCAACCGCGGCCAGACCGTCGGCGACATCTCCGGCCGCATGCTCGCGCCGCGCGCGCGCATCCTGTTCCTGTCGATCCTGTTCCTCGCCCTGACCATCGTGCTGGCGATCTTCGGCCTGGTCATCGCCAACGTCTTCAAGTTCTACCCGGCCTCGATCTTCCCCTGCCTGGTGCAGATCCCGATCGCCGTGCTCATCGGCCTGTGGCTCCACCGCAGGGGACTCAGCCTGACCCTGCCCTCGCTGCTCGCGCTCGGCGTGATGTACCTCAGCGTCGCGCTGGGCGACTGGGGCCCGCTGCATGCCTTCAACGAGGCGCTCGCCAACTGGCCGGTGGTCACCTGGTGCGCCGTCCTGCTGGTCTACTCCTACGTCGCCTCGGTGCTGCCGGTCTGGGTCCTGCTGCAGCCGCGCGACTACATCAACTCGCTGCAGCTGCTGTCCGCGCTCGGCCTGGTCGTCGTCGGCCTGGTCGTCGCCGCCTTGTTCGGCTTCGGGCCGGAAAGGCAGGCCCTCGAGATCGCCGCCGAGCCGGTCCGGATCGGCGACACCGCCCCGCCCGGCGCGCCCGTCCTGTTTCCCTTCCTCTTTGTCACCATCGCCTGCGGCGCGATCTCCGGCTTCCACTGCCTGGTCTCGTCGGGCACCTCGTCGAAGCAGCTCAAGTCGGAGGCCGACGCGCAGTTCGTCGGCTTCGGCTCGATGCTCACCGAGGGCTTCCTCGCCGTGCTCGTCATCCTCGCCTGCGTCGCCGGGCTCGGGCTGGGGATCCCGGAGGTGGTCGACGGTGAGAAAACCGGCGCCACCCTGACCGGGGCCGAGGCCTACCACGCGCGCTACGCCAGCTGGCAGAGCGCCGGCGGCCTGGCCGCCAAGGTCGGCGCCTTCGTCGATGGCGCGGGCAACTTCATCCAGGCACTCGGCCTGCCCGGCAAGTTCGCCGTCGCATTGATGGGCGTCTTCGTCGCCTCCTTCGCCGCCACCACACTCGACAGCGCCTGCCGCCTGCAGCGCTACGTCACCCAGGAGCTGGCCGCGGCGGTCGGCATCCGGCCGCTGACCAACAAGCACGCGGCGACGATCGTCGCGATCGTCGTCGCCGGCGTGGTCGCGGCGATTCCCGGAGGCCCCGGAATGAAGCCCGGCACCGGTGGCCTGCTGCTGTGGCCGCTGTTCGGCGCCACCAACCAGCTGCTCGGCGGGCTAGCCTTCCTGGTCATCCTGTTCTGGATGTGGCGTCGGGGCCTGCCGTTGTGGTTTGTCGCCCTGCCCGCCGCCTTCATGCTGGTGCTGCCGGCCACGGCCATGCTGATCCAGCTGTTCCACGGACCGGGCGCCTGGCTCACCGGCGAGCACCCGAGCTACCTCCTCGGCGCCTTCGGCATCGCCACCCTGGCGCTGGAGGCATGGATCCTGCTGGAAGCCTTCAAGGCCTGGCCCAGGGCCAAGGGCGTGCTCGAGCCGGTGGCGCTGGAATCCCCCTGCCGTGCCGACCGATCCGCCCCCGGAGGCCCGGCTTGCTGAGACCACCAACCCACCGCTCTCCCACCCCTTGCACGTCCACCTGCTCCAACACGTCCCCTACGAGGGGCTGGCCGCGATCGAGCCCTGGCTGGTCGATCGCGGCGCCACGATCACCCACACGCCGTTCTTTGAGACCGACTCCCTGCCCGACCTGAGCGAGCCCGACTTCCTCATCGTGATGGGTGGCCCGATGGGCGTCGGCGACGAAGACGAGCACCCGTGGCTGGCGGAGGAAAAGCGCTACATTCGCGACTTCATCTCCACCGGCCGCCCGGTGCTCGGGATCTGCCTCGGTGCCCAGCTGATCGCGGCCGCGATGGGTGCCCGGGTGACGCGGAGCCCGGAGCGCGAGGTCGGCTGGCTGCCGCTGGAGGGCCTGCCCAACCCCGGTGGATTTTCCCTGCCCGCCTTCTTCACCGCCTTCCAGTGGCACGGCGACACCTTCGAGCTGCCGGAGGGCGCCGTGCAGCTGGCCTCAAGCGCGGCCTGCGAGAACCAGGCCTTCCAGCTCGGCGAGCGCGTGATCGGCCTGCAGTTCCACCTCGAGACCACCCTCGAGTCGGCCCGCGAGCTGGTCGAGAACTGCGGTCGCGAGGTCGTGCCCGGCTCGTGGGTCCAAGGCACCGCGCAGATCCTCGATCCCCCGGCCGGCGCGCTGCAGGCCTGCCATCGGCGCCTTTCCGAACTGCTGGGATTCCTGACCCGCTGAGTGGGCGGGATGGACCGGAGCGGGACGCTCCAGCCACGTTTCTCGATCCGCGGCGATCCGCGGTCCCCTTATACGAGTTCTGAGAATCCATCCGACCCTGTGAGGCTCCCCGGAAGGGAGGCCGCAGATTGCGCAGATTGGCGCGGATGGATTCTGAATTCTGCGTCAATCTGCGAACCGGAGCGCAGCGGAGATGGCCCTTAGGCAAATCTGCGGCCATCTCACCCGACCAGGAGAGTCAGGTTGCTTCACTGACACGGTATTATTCCCCCAGCTCCTTCAGCAGCTCCATGAATTCGGCGCGCTGTTCCTGCGGGTCGTCGGCAAGCGACGGGCGGGCGAGCTCGCGGACCTGTTCCCAGGAGACCTCCCCGACCTCCTCGCGGCCGCGCAGCTTCATCCCGAACAGGGCCACCGCGGAGGCCAGGCGGAAGTCCTTGTCGACCTCCCCGACAGCAAGCGGCTCGCCCTGGACCGGGGTCTCGATCAGGCGGCTCTTGTCGCCCTCGGGGTGCTTGTAGCGCAGCTTCAGGGTGAACCAGTCGTCGCTCGGCACCAGCTTGCGGCCATCAGCCGGCTGCTGGTAGCGCAGCGCGTCGACCGTTCCCGCCACGGGCGACTCCACCCCCGCCGGCACGATCTCATAGAAGGCGGTCACGGTGTGGCCGGCGCCGATGTCGCCGGCATCGACCTTGTCGTCGTTGAAGTCGCGGTCGCGCAGGACGCGGTTGGCGTAGCCGATCAGGCGGTAGTCCCCGACCTTGCCCGGGTTGAACTCGACCTGGATCTTCATGTCCTTGGCGATGGTCACCAGCGTGCCGCTCAGTTGGTCGAGAAACACCCGGCGCGCCTCGCGGTCGCCGTCGATGTAGAAGTAGTTGCCGTTGCCGTCGTTGGTGATGGCCTCGAGCATCGCGTCGTTGAGGTTGCCCCGGCCGAATCCGACCACGCTCAGGCTGACCCCCTCGGCGGCCTGCTGCTTGACCAGCTTGACCAGCTCGCCCTGGCTGGTGGTGCCGACGTTGAAGTCGCCGTCGGTGGCGAGGATCACGCGGTTGACGCCGCCGTCGACGAGGTTCTCGCGCGCCATCCGGTAGGCTCGCGCCAGGCCGGCGCCGCCGTTGGTCGAGCCGCCCGCCTCGAGCTTCGCCAGCGCCGACATCGCCTCGTCGCGGCCGGCGTCATCGAGCCGGGTCGGCGGCAGCACCACGCCTTCGCTCCCGGCGTAGACCACGATCCCGACCCGGTCGCGCTCGTCGAGCTCGCCGACCAGGGTCTTCATCGAGCGCTTCAGCAGCGGCAGCTTGTCGGCCGCCTGCATCGAGCCGGAGACATCGACCAGGAACACCAGGTTCGAGACGGGGCGGGCGTTCTTCCCGATCTCCTTGCCCTTGATCGCCACCCGCGCCAGCAGGTGATCGTCGCGCCACGGGCACTCGGCCAGCTGGGCCCGCACGGCGAAGGCGTTGTCGCCCTCCGGCGCCGGGTAGCGGTAGTCGAAGTAGTTGATGCACTCCTCGATGCGCACCGCATCGGCCGGAACCCGGCGGCCCTCGCGGATCATCCGCCGCAGGTTGGTGTAGGAGGCGGTGTCGACGTCGACCGAGAAGGTCGACAGCGGGTGCTCGACCGGCGTCTTCCAGGGCTGATCGACGAGGTCGCCGTAGCGGTCCTGACCCGAGCCGCCGCCGGAACCCAATCCCCGCCGCTTCGCATCCAGCTCCTGCCAACGCCGGTAAAGCTCCGGCTTTTTCGAGTCGCTGATCGAGGGGGCCTCGAGCTGCCGTCTCAGGTCCTGCATTTCCCGGTCGAGGGCTGAATTCGACTCCCGGATCTGGAGGCGAGAATCCCGTCCCTCCTCGGTGGCACCGGACGCCCTGCCCGCGACATCAAACTCCGCAGCCGCCTCGGGCAGGCGCCCCACCACTCGAGGTCTCGGCGCGGAGCGACCCATCGCCGGATCACTTGGCTGATTCGACCTGAAATCACGTTCTGCCGGCGCCGCCCCGGCAGCATCCATCGCGGCAAAGGCATCCACCTTCACCTCCGCTGCCTCGTCCGCATCCGCGAAGCGATCCTCCCCGGCCGCCTTGGCCCGCGCGACGGGGGCCGGCGGGGCTTCCTCGATGGCCTCGGCCAGCTGGGCGGCGGCTGCCTGCTCCGGAGCTGCGGGTGCTTCCGGGGTTGCCTGCGGGGCGATGACCTCCTCGCGCAGGACGCTCGGGTCGCCGACGGCCGAGTCACCGGGCGCTTGACCGTGGATCGCCAGCTCGGGCGCGATCTCCGGCCGGTTGGCGAAATAGAGGCCCACCCCGAGCGCCACCAGCGCGGCGGCGGACAGGGGCAGGGCCCGCCGCCAGGCGGAGGCGCCGCGCCGGGCGGTTTCCTCTCCGTCGATCGCCTTCTCGATGTCCCCGAGAAGCTGCTCGTCGGCCTCGTTCGTCTTCGCCTGCCTCGCCTGCTGCTTGAGCAGGGCGTCGATCAGTTCGTCATCGTGATTCATCGGAAATCGGGGTCAGGAGTTGCCGGAAAGGCAGTCGCGCAGCGCGGCGCGGGCCCGTTCGAGCCGCTTGCGCAGGGCCGCGGCGGTGGTGGAGAGGAGCTCGGCCGCCTCCTCGGAAGTCCGGCCTTCGTCGTAGGTCGCCCGCAGCGCCACGGCCATCGGCGGCGGCAGCTTGCCGCGGCACTCGGCGAGGCGGCCGAACAGGTCGCTGTCGTCCGGCGACTCGTGGAAGACCGCCTCCATGCGCGATAGCGTTTCCTCGTCCATCGGCACTTCGCGCGAGTGGCGGCGGCAGTGCTCGCGCCACTTGTTGCGCAGGATCCCGCGCATCCACGAGCCGAAGTCGCGGCTTGGGTCGAAGCGCTCGAGGCTCTTCCAGGCGGCGACGCAGGCGTCCTGGACCAGGTCGCGGGCGGCCGGCTCGGACTTCGCGAGGGCGATGGCGTAGGCCAGCAGCCCACGGTGGTGCCCGCGGATCAGCTCGGAGAATCGGGCGCGGTCCATGTTGGGAAACTCAAGGATTGGGGCGGCTTGCATGGCTCTTCAGGGTGAATTGACCCGAGCCTGCCGGATTGTGACAACTTTCTTTCTCCAACCAAGATCCCCGTGGCTGGAGCACCCTGCCGCGGGGGTCGCCCATGAACATCCCGCCGTTCCCCATCGGACCGCAGGCTTCAGCCTGCAGCCGAAGCGCCCCTTCGCTCCGCAGTCTCACCTCACAGCCGACTGAAGTCGGCGCTCCGACCTCCTCCCCAATCCTTCGTCCTCGATCCAACCGCGGTGTTCGAGGACGGGAACGATAACGAGGGACGAGTCCGGAACAGTCCGCTCAGGCACTCAGGCCTTCGGCACCCGTAGCACGAAGCAGGCTCCCCTGCCGCCGCTGCGGTGGCTCAGCTCGCCTCCCATCTCGCGTGCCAGGCGTCGCGACAGCGCCAGGCCGAGTCCGACCCCCGGCTGGCTCTCGGCCGCCGCGTGGGCCGACTTGTGGAAGGGCTCGAAGATCCGCCTCGCCTCGGCCGGGGCGATCCCCGGACCGTCGTCGGCCACGCCGATCTCGATCCAGCGCCCATCGGCCTCGGCCACCCCGATGCGCACCTCGCACCCGCCGGCATACTTCGCCGCGTTGTCGACCAGGTTGAAGAGCACGTGCTCGATGGCCGCGCGGTCGCCGGTGAGGGTGAGACCGGGAGCGGGGAGGTCCAGCGACAACACCATGTCCGCAGCCGCAAGGCGCTCCTCGAAGCGCTCGCGCAGTTCGCCGAGCAGCCCGGCGACGTCCATCTCGCGCACCTCCGCCCGCGCGCTGCCACGCTCGATGCGCGAGAACGCGAGGACATTCTCGACGAGGTGCGACAAGCGGTCGGCCTCGCGGCGCAGGACGCGGAAGTAGTGGCCGCGCTTCTCCTCGTCGCGCACCGCGCCGCTGTCGAGCATGTCGGAGTAGAGCCGGAAGGTGGTCAGCGGCGTGCGCAGCTCGTGGGTCACGGCCGAGACGAAGGACGCGCGCCGCTCGCTCAGCCGGAGCACCCCGCGGATCATCACCGCGCCACCGACCAGGGCCAGCAGGGCGGCCAGCCAGCCGGCACCGAGCGACAGCTTGAGCGGGGTGCCGAGCGTGGTCGTGGCCACCGGGACCTCGCCCGGGTCGAGCCGCCAAGGCAGCGCTGCCAGAGTCCACTCGTCGCCTTCTCCCGGCGCGACCCGCTCGAGCCCGGCGGCGGGGAGCAGGTCGCTGACCTCCTCCAGCAGGCGGTCGCGCAGCAGGCCGGTCTTCACCAGCGCACCATCGATCGCCTGGCCGAGCGCCTCGCCGTTGATCTGCACTTCGCGGAGCAGGACGAGGCGACCGTCGAACCAACTGGCCCGAAAGCCCTCGACCGCCGTCGCCACCGGCTGGAACACCGGCATCGAGATCGAGTTCTGCGCGATCATCTGCGAGTTCACGGCGTAGCCGCGCTTGCCCCGCTCGACCCGGCTGAGCTCCCTCTGGTAGTCCGGGCTCTGGCGCTCGCCCTGCGCCACCTTGCTGCCCCAGTTGGCGCTGTCGTTGTTCGCGAAGGTCAGGTTCTGGCCCTCCTGCACCGAGGCGCAGATAAGCGGGAACGAGGCGACAAAGCCGTTGCTGGCGAACAACTCGTTGCGCAACTGCTCGGCTTCCTCCCCGCCGGTCACGCCGCCGGACAGGGTGACCTTGCCCCCGGGCTCGATGCGGAAGCGTTGCTCGATCGCCTCCTGCGGCGGCGCGTCGAGCCAGTCCGCCGAGGCAATCCCGTTCTCGCCGATCACCACCGCGGAGGCCAGCGCGTCCATGCGCCACAGCGACAACCGCACGCGCTCCTCGAGGCCGGCCCGGGCGTCCGCCAGCGAGCGCTTGCGCTCGGCCTCGACCGCCTCGCGGGTCAGCCACGCCATCGCCGCCACGATCAGGCAGGCACAGGCTGCCAGCAGGCCCCAGATTCTCCATGAACCAACGCCCTTCATCGCGACACCCTCCACCCCTTTCCACGCACCGTCACGAGAAACTCCTGCGAGCGGTCGCGCAGCTTGGTGCGCAGGTGCATGATGTGCATGTCGAGCGTGCGCGTCTCGGTGCGGTCCGGGTCGAGTCCCCAGACGTGGCGCAGGATCTCGTCGCGGGCGACGACCCGCTCGCCGGCGTCGAGCAGGTAGCGCAGCACCTCGGCCTCGCGCTCGGAAAGCTTTTCGGCCGAGCCGTCGCCGTGGCGGATCTCGCCTTCGCCGAAGTCGACCTCCCCGCCCGGGACCGGCATGACCAGCGCCGGCGCCCGGCGCTCGCAGCTGCGCCGCAGCACCGCCTCGACCCGGGCCAGCAGCTCGCGCACGCTGAAGGGCTTGAGGACGTAGTCGTCGGCACCCAGCTCGAGCCCGCGCACGCGGTCGTCCTCCTCGCCGCGGGCGGAGAGGATGATCACCGCCTGGCCCGGCCGGCGCTGCTTGAGCTCGGCGAGGATCGAGAAACCGTCGCGCCGCGGCAGCACCAGGTCGAGCAGAAGCAGGCGGTAGTTCGCCCGCAGCGCCAGCTCGAGCCCGCCCTCGCCGTCGCCGGCCTCGAGGGTCTCGTAGCCGGCGAATCCGAGGGCGTCGACGACCCCCTGCCGGACCGCCGGGTCGTCCTCGATCACCAGGATGCTCGTCGCCATGGATTCAACTCTTTACGGGCCGGCCCGGCTGGCCAAGCACCAAGCCGGACCAGCCCCGACGCCGGGCATCCTGCCACCCCTTCCCCGGTCCCACCGTAAACCCTTGGTAAATCCGCAACACGGGGGCCAGGCGGGGGCTCCCCCGCCCCACCCGGCCCGCGGCACTCCAATCTTGCCCTCCAGCGGTCGAGGTGGCATCTTGCAAGGTGGTCCAACCCCAGCACCACCATGAACGAGATCCTTCAAGCCTGGCGGCAAGTTGACCGCGACCGGATCGCGCTCATCCTGAGCGTCATCCCCGGTGCGGGCCATCTCTACAAGCACCACTACACCGCGGGCTTCGGCCTGCTCTTCGGCGGCAACATCCTCATGCTCTTCATCGCCCTCCTGCTCGGGATGGCCACCTTCGGCCTGTCGATGATCGTCGTCCCCGTCGTCTACCTGTTCGCCGTCGCGGCGTCGGCCTACTACCTGCCCGACTGGCACGGCCACCATGCCTACCTCCATCCGTGGCGCCACGAGATGGGAGGGGAGGCCGCGGCGCACATCGACGCGATCGAGGACATCGAGGGCGACGCCAAGCCCGCCGCGTAAATTCGCCGTCAAGCGACCGGCGGCATCTTGCCGTCCAGCCGACATCGTCCCATCGTGGCCGATGCATGAAGACGACGTTCCCTGCCTCCATCCTGCCCTCCCTGACCGCCCTCGCCGGCCTCGCCACCCTGCTTCCACTGCCGGCCTACCAGGTCCACGAGTGGGGCACCTTCACCACCGTCGCCGGCTCCGACGGCATCCTTCTCACCGGACTCCAGCGCGAGGAGGAACACCTGCCACCCTTCGTCCACCACCACCCCGGATTCGCGCCGGGGCCGCGGATCGCCAAGGCCATGCCGGTCCCGGTGCGCAACGTGCGGGTCAAGATGGAGACGCCGGTGATCTACTTCCACTCCGACGAGGCCCTGCAGGCGCGGGTCGCGGTCGGCTTCGAGGGCGGCACGATCTCCCAATGGTACCCCATGCGCCGTAGCGGTGAGAAGTTCACCCCCGGCCCGGCGAGCCTCCTCGGACTCACCGCCGGAAACCTTCTCGACTTCTCCCGCCCGTATCGCGGATCGATCGAGTGGCAGGTCGACGTCCTCTCCCCGCAGGAAAGCCGCGCGACCTCCCTGTTCCATCCCTCGGACATGCTCCAGTGGACCCACGCCCGGGTTCCCGAGGCCAACGTCGTGCGCGCCGCCAACGGCGAGACCGAGGGCTTCCTGTTCTACCGCGGCATGGGCGATTTCGACCCCGGCCTCCACACAAGCATCGGCAGCGACGAGACCCTCCGGCTCGGGAACCGCAGCGGCGGCGCCATCCCCTACCTGCTGGTCTACGAGCAGCTGCCCGACGGCAGCACGCGCTGGCTCGAGGTCGACGGTCTCGCCGAGGGTGCCAGCCTCGAGGTCAGCGAGGCGGAACTGCAACGCCATGATCGGGCCGACGAGGGGGTGGTTCCGGCCTTCCTCCTCATCAACTCCGCCACCCTGCGCCCCGTCACCAAGCCCTTCGACCGCGAGCTCTTCGAGGCCCTGCGCGACCGGCTCGCCGAACAGGGCCTGCTGTTGAGCGAGGCCGAGGCGATGGTGAAGACCTGGTGGAACAGCTACTTCGGCAAGCCGGGCCTGCGGGTGTTCTGGGTCCTTCCGGCGGAGCGGACCGACGCGATCCTGCCGCTGGAGATCGAGCCGCAGCCCGCGAAGACCGTGCGCGTCCTGGTCGGCCGCTCCGAAATCATCCGCCCGCGGCAGGAGAAGCACTGGTTGGCCATCTCCGGATCCGGGGACCCCGACGAGAGCAGCCACTGGTCCCGCATCGTCTCCCAGGACCGCTTCGGCCTGGCCTACTCCGAACGCATCCACTCCCTCCGCCAGCAAGCCTCCGCGCGGTGATCGTAGATCTCAGATCCTGGATCTTGGATGGCGGATGGCGGATGGTAGATGAGCTTGCCGGGGCAAATTACCAGCACTGCTCACTGCTCCCCGCTCTCCGCTCACGACACCCCGCACCTCACCCGCCCCCGAACCAAACGGGCCCCTCCGCCTCGGAGCACTTTTTACTTTCTACTTTTTACTCGCCTGCCCGCCCTAGCTCGAGGACCGGCGGCGGGGCACTGCGCCGCATGCGACCCATCGGACCGCAGGCTTCAGCCTGCCGAACCGCCCTTGCGCTCCGCTTCCACACCTCAAGGCCGACTGAAGTCCAATGCCTTTAAGGATTCAGCAGGCTCGACTGAGCATATTTTGCTTGTACTATTGGGGCAGCTGTTTTGATTGGGCGGATGCAGATGCAATCCGGGTCCACTCCTCACC
>JAUIJB010000042.1 GCA_030430455.1 Verrucomicrobiia bacterium
CGCGGACGAGGGGCCGTTGGCCGCCCAGTAGCTGCTGTAGCCCATGCCGAACTCGGGGGTCAGGTGGAGCCAGCCGCCGATGTCGGTGGGCATGGAAACCTCCTGGTAGGTGTGGAAGCGGCTGTAGCCGGGCTCGAGCAGCTGGGTGAGCAGGGAGGCCCGCGTCGGGCTGCCCGGAGGGAGGGCCCGCAGCGCCAGCACCAGCCGCCGCTCGTAGGGTGGCAGCTGGTCGAGCAGGGTGGGAATCAGCGGGCTTCCGGCGGGCAGCGCGAGCAGGGTGCCGACGGTCCCGGCGGTGGCGCTGCCGATCTCCTCCTGGACGAAGCCGAGGGTGGTCTGCCCCTCGTGGAGGATCGGGCTGTCGAAGATCGGCCGGCGCGACTGCTCGAAGCTGATCTCGGGCAGGCGGGTGTCGGAGCGGTAGAAGTCGTTCGGCCGGACCCGGGCGTGGATGCCGAGCAGCGAGGACTCGTCGCGGCGGAACAGGCCGATGGTGTTGTCCGGGTTCGGGTCGGTGCTGAAGGTCCGCGGGTCGAAGTCCTCGAGGAAATAGTTGTCGCTCAGGGCGTCGAGGTTGAAGTCGAGGCGCCAGTCGGCCCCGGCGTCGGCCGGGATGTCGAGCGGGACGCGGTGGGCGAACTTGGCGCGCCAGCGGTCCTCGTTGAGGAAGGGGCGCGGCAGGCCGGTGCGGCTGATGGTGGGGTCGAGGTCGTTGGTGTAGTAGAGGCTCAGGCCGGTGAGGTTGTCGTTGTCGACGCGGCGGTCGACGAGGTCGACGCCGGCGCCGATGCCGCGCCGCGAGCGCAGGTCGAGGTTCCAGCGCGACAACAGCCAGGGCTCCTCGCCGTTCTCGCCCCGGCCGAGCAGGACGCCGTAGCGGTTGAGCAGGTAGGCGCCCCAGTTGGTGCGGGCACCGGGGATGAAATGGTAGCCGAGGTCGCCGTCGAGCGGCTGGCTGAAGTAGGGCAGCCAGAACACCGGGACGTCGCCGGCGTAGACCTTCATGTTGCGGAAGGTGACGCGGTCGTCCGGGTAGACCGTGGTCTCGGACGAGCGCACCCAAAAGCCGGGGTCCTCGACGTCGTGGGTGGTGACGCCGGCATCCTGGCCGACGAAGACCTGCTGGCCGTCGCGTTCCTCGATGGTGAACTGCCCGGCCTCGAGCAGGATCGGGTCGACGCCGGTCTTGAGCTTCTCCGCGATGATGCGGTCGTCCTCGATGTGATAGATCACCCGCTGGCTGCGCTGGACGGTGGCGCCCTGGTAGACGCTGACGTCACCGGTCAGCGTCACGGTCCCGGCCTTCTCGTCGAGCACGGCGTGGCCGGCGAAGATCTCGACGCCGGTCTCGGTCGCCAGCTTGACGGCTCCGGAGGCAATGACGCGCCCGGTCTTCGCCTCGTAGCGTCCGCGGTCGGCGCGCAGGGTCATGCCGGTGTCGGCGGTGGCGACAAGCTGGCCGCGGACCTCGAGCACCCCCGACTCGGGATCGTAGTCGAAGCCGTCGGCGAGGTCGAAGTGGACGGTCTCGGGCCGCGCCGGGGTGAGTTGGTCGGCGTCGAGCAGGTCGCCGGCGTCGGGGATCGGGACCGGTTCGACCGGGGCGATGGGCGCGGGCTCCTCGTCGTCGGGGGCGACCTGTTGGGCGGAGAGCGGGAGGGCCGGAAGGAGGGCAATGGCCAGGAGTCGGTCGAACCTCATCGGCTCCGGATCTCAGGGACTGGGGCGGATCAAGTAAAGGCCGGAAAAGGGGGAATCGGGTTGCGGCGGTGCGGCCCGGGGCCATGGTGGCGGGAATGGCGGACAAGAGCATCGGCATCATCGGCGCCTCGGGCTTCATCGGTGGCGCCCTGGCCCGCGAGGCCGCGCACCGCGGATGGCGGGTGGTCGGCTTCAGCCGGCGCGTGAGGGAGCCGGGCGACGGGGTGGCGGAGTGGCGCGAGAGCGAGCCCGCGCCCGACTGCCGCGGCCTCGCCGTGGTGGTGAACCTGGCCGGCGAGTCGGTGGCCCAGCGCTGGACGGAGTCGAAGAAGCGCGAGCTCGAGGAGAGCCGGGTCGGCGTCACCCGGACGCTGGTCGGGATCCTCCAGGGCCTCGGCGAGGCCGAGCGGCCGCGGGTCCTGGTCAACGGCTCGGCGGTCGGCTACTACGGCGACCGGGGCGACCGCGAACTCGACGAGTCGGCGGATGCGGGTGAGGGCTACCTGGCCGAGCTCTGCCAGGCCTGGGAAGAGGCCGCGCAGAGGGCCGCGGAGGAGGTCGCGGGAATCCGCGTCGTGCGCTGGAGGACCGGGGTCGTGCTGGGACCCGGCGGGGAGGCGTGGCAGCGCATGAGGCGGGTGTTCACGCTCGGCCTCGGTGGTCGCTTCGGCGACGGCTCCCAGTGGATGCCGTGGATCCACCTCGACGACCTCGTCGGCGGCATGCTGCACGCGATCGACCACGACCTGGACGGGCCGGTCAACGGGACCGCGCCCAACCCGGTCACCAACCGCGAGTTCACCCGCACGCTGGCCGCCGCGCTGGGCCGGCCGGCGTTCCTGCATGCCCCGGGCTTCGCGCTGAAGCTGGCGCTCGGGGGATTTGGCGGAGCCCTGCTCGACAGCCAGCGGGCGGTGCCGGCGAAGCTGCTGCTGTCGGGGTACTCGTTCCGCTTTCCCACCCTCGGCAAGGCGCTCGAAGACCTGCTGTGAGGCGCCCGGGATCCGCCCGGGATCCGGCCGGGACGAGGCGCCCCCGCGCCGCGGCCTAGG
This sequence comes from Verrucomicrobiia bacterium, assembly GCA_030430455.1. Classification (GTDB taxonomy): domain Bacteria; phylum Verrucomicrobiota; class Verrucomicrobiia; order Verrucomicrobiales; family Akkermansiaceae; genus Haloferula. Next base: position 2,754 of record JAUIJB010000042.1, read on the forward strand.
CCGGCGCGGGAATCTCCTCGAGGATCGCGGCGATCACGTCGTGCGCGCGTGTTCCGGAGAGCCGTGCCTCGGGCTCGATGACCAGGCGGTGGGCGACGACATCGGCGGCGACCGACTGGATCGTCTGCGGGGTGACGAACTCACGCTCCTCGAAGAGCGACAGTGCCTGGGCGACCTTCATCAAAGCCAGCGAGGCGCGTGGGCTGGCGGCGAGCTGGACCTCCTCGCGCCCGCGGGTCGCGCTGACGATCTCGACGATGTAGGTCTTCAGTTCATCGCTGATGCGGATGTCGCGGGCGGCCTGGAGCATGGCCGCGGCCGCGTCGTGGTCGATGGCCGGCTCGAGGGTGTCGACGGGGTGCACGTCCTGCTGGTCGGTGAGGATGGCACGCTCCTCCTCGAGCGTGACGTAGCCGAGCGAGCTGCGCAGCATGAAGCGGTCCATCTGGGCCTCGGGCAGCGGGTAGGTGCCGCGGAACTCCACCGGGTTCTGGGTGGCGATCACGAAGAACAGGCCGTCGAGCCCGTGGCGCTCGCCGTCGATCGTCGCCTGACGCTCGGCCATGGCCTCGAGCAGGGCGCTCTGGGTGCGCGGCGAGGCGCGGTTGATCTCGTCGGCCAGCAGGATGTCGGTGAAGACCGGGCCGGGGTGGAAATTGAACTCGTTGGTCCGCGGGTCGAGGACCGAGACCCCGAGGATGTCGGTCGGCAGCAGGTCGGGCGTGAACTGGACGCGCTTGAAACGGGCGCCGGAAATCGAGCGGGCGATCGCCTTGGCGAGCGTGGTCTTGCCGGTGCCGGGGACGTCCTCGACCAGCGCGTGTCCGCCGGCGGCGAAGCAGGCGAGGATCCGCCGCACCGACTCATCCTGGCCGCGGATGACGCGGTGGACGGACTCCTCGAGCTGGCGGGCGGACTGGAAGGCGGATTCGATCATCACTTGCTGGGCGGGGTTTCCGGCTCGGAGCGGCGGAAGCGGTCGTAGATCGACCGGAGCCCCTCGAGCTTCTCCGGATCGAAGCGTTCCTCGAGGAGCTTCCAACTGCTTCGGTTGAGGAACTTGCGGGTGCGCGAGTCGGGCCGGAAGAGGGTCTCGCCGACGAGGATCCGCGGCCCCGCGGTGGTCTCGAGCACGGGGTAGAGCAGGTCCAGGGACTCCTCGTCCTCGGCGCTGAAGTGGACGATGATCGCGGCCCACGGGCCGGCCCGCTGGACCGACCCCAGTTCCGGCCGGCGGTTCGAGGCGATCTCGTTGCCCAGCGATTCCATCAGGTCCTCGGCCGCCTCCCTGCCGTCGCCGGCGGCGACGCAGCGGATCATCGCGGCGAGGTCGCGGTTCTCGAGGGCGGCGACCCAGTTCCCGGCGAGCGTTTCGAGCGGGGCCTCGGCGACCTCGCCGCCCTCGCGCGGGTTCGGGGCGACCAGGCCGAGATGGCGGAGCCACTCGGGCTCCCGGCGCAGCCGGGCCTCCCCGATGCGGCCGGCAAGGGGCTCGTCGAGGCCGGTCGACCCGGTCGCGGGAATGCGGCCGGCGACGAGCCATCCCGAGGGGCCCTGGTCGAGCCGGACCAGCTCGACTTGGTGGCGCTTGATCCGGCTGTTGCCGGGCTCGACCGGGCAGAGGAAGGCGACCGCGGTGGCGCCCTCCTGCTCGATCCCGAGCAGCATCGGGGGGAGGTCGCGGGAATTCCTCGCCTCCCGCCACAGCCGGCGGACCTCGTCGAGCAGGCGGTCGGCCTCCGCACCCGTCGCCTTCGTCAGGTGCGGAAGCGTGGCGAGGAAGTCGTCCTGGCCCAGGCTCGCGCAGAACGAGCGCGCCAGCGCCTGCGGGTCGGCGAAGGATTCCGCCGGATGGCGGGCCAGCAGCGACCCGGCGAATGCCTCGGCGAGCGGGGCGTCGATCGGGTCGGCCTCCTCGGGGTCCTCCTCCATGCTGGCGAGCCAGGGCGGAAACCTCAGCCGCTGGGTGCCCGCGGTGGTCTTTAGCACGGTGTAGTGGCGGATGCGCACCTCGGGCGAGCGCTCCAGCGGGTTGATGCTGCCCACGCTGACGATGGTCAAGGGGTCGCCCGGGTCGGTGGAGACCACGCAGCGGATCCGGCCGCGGGCCGAGAGTTCGCTCCAGCGCGGGCTCTCCCCGGCCGGGCGATGGAAGCCCCGCGTCGTCCGCTGGAGGACCTTGTCCCAATCCGGTGGAGGCGGCTGCTCGAGACCACCGAGGCAGGCGAGCGCGAGGTGGAGGTCGCCGGTCTGGCGCGCCCGGATGAAGGTGAAGACCAGCTCCTCCGGGCTGAGGGCGGCGAGCTTTTCCGGGGTGATCGTCTCGGCGATGCCCTGCCTCAGCTTCTCGCGCAGCTTCTCGCGCAGGTCGACGATGCGCTGCTCGCGCTGGCGGGCCATCCACGCCTCCAGCTCGCGGGCCTGCCGGGCGATCCCCGGGGAGTAGCTGATCCCGGTGTTCTCGAAGGACCCGGGGACCGGAGCGGGCAGCCAGCGGCCGTCGCGCTTGAGCAGCCCCACCGGGTGGACGCTGATCCGGCTCAGGTCGAAGGCGACGTGGCGGGTGACGATCACCGCGGCGGCATCGTCGAGGACCCGGGTCTCGAGGGCCTCGAGCTTGCCGTCGGCGAGTTCGTCTTCGAGCCCGGCCAGCAGCCCGCGGATCTCGGCCAGCTTGCGGCCCGAGCTGTCGATGATCGCGGTGCCCCCGCCGGGTTCCAGCGACACGCGCCCGCGGGCGACGTCGATGAGGTAGGAAACCGCGACACCGCCCGGGTCGCCGGGCCCGTCCGGTCCATCCGACCGGTCCGGCCCGCCCTCGGCCGCGGCGACCGGCCCGCCGGCCAGGATGGCGGCGACCGAGCTGAACCGGCCGATGAGTCCGATGAGTCCGATGAGTCCGGAAAAGGCCGGGCGCGTTCGCATCACGGCACGAGTGGTTGGTGGCGAACGGGCGGGGTGACGTGCATCGGGGGAAATACAAGCACGGACCGGGGCGCGGGCAAGGTCCGATGGTGTCCCGGAACTTCGCCCGATCGGGCGGGGATCGCTTGCATGCCCGCGGCGCGGCGTTAATCGTCGGCGCGTTCCTCACGCAGTGCCCGCTTGAAAGCCTACTTCCTCCGCCGCCTGCTGCTGATTCCCCTGACCCTGGTGGGAATCACCCTGCTGGTCTTCGCGATCCAGCGCCTGGCGCCGGGCGGGGTGATGGAGCAGCAGGTGACCCAGCTGGTCGCCGGCGAGGGCGGCGGCCGCGGCAGCCGCGAGTCGGCCGGGGCCTCGATCCGCGTCGCCCAGCTGATGGAGGTCGAGGAGAAGTACCGCCGCGACCGCGGCGTCTGGCGCGCCTACCTCGAGTGGCTCGGGGTGCTGCCGGGCGACCTCGAGAAGCAGGGAGCCGAGTTCGCCGAGGACGCCGAGACGGTCGACATCGCGATGCCCGGGACCGTCTACCAGGTGAGGGTCGACCGCGAGGGCGGGGTCGTCGACCTGCTCGACGCGCGCCGCGGCGAGCCGGTCGATGCCGGACTGGCCGACGAGATGCTCAACGGCTGGGAAGTGCGCCTGCGTTCGCCGCAGGAGCAGGCGCGCAGCTGGAAGCGCTGGATGCCGAAGCTGCCGATGGGCGAGGTGCCGGAGACGCGGGCGGTGCTGTTCCGGCCGGGCCGCGACGGCCTGCTGCAGGGCAGCCTGGGGCGCTCGGAGAAGTACCAGGACCCGGTGATGTCGATGATCGCCTCGCGCATGCCGGTCTCGCTGTTCTTCGGTGGCGTGAGCATGGTGCTGATCTACGGCGTCTGCCTGCCGCTCGGGATCGCCAAGGCCGTGCGCCACCGGACCTGGTTCGACAACCTCAGCTCGCTGGCGGTCTTCGCCGGTTACGCCATCCCGGGCTACGCGCTCGGCGCGCTGCTGGTGGTCTACTTCGGCGCCCAGCTCGGCTGGTTCCCGCTCGGCGGATTCCCCGGCGACGACTTCGACCGGCTGGGCCCGGCGGGCAAGGTGGGGGACGTCCTCCACCATGGCGTCCTGCCGCTCGCCTGCTACCTCGTCGGGAGCTTCGCCTTCATGACGATGATGATGAAGAACAACCTGATGGAGAACCTGGCGGCGGACTACGTGCGCACCGCCACGGCCAAGGGGGTTCCCTACCGCACCGCGGTGTTCCGCCATGCCTTCCGCAACTCGATCATCCCGGTCGCGACCACCTTCGGCAACAACGTCACCATCCTGGTGGCGGGAAGCATCCTCATCGAGCGGGTGTTCGACATCAACGGCTTCGGCCTGCTGCAGTTCAGTGCCATCCTCGAGCGCGACGAGCCGCTGATCATGGGGGTGCTCTTCGTTTCGGCCCTCCTGATGCTGGTGGGAAACGTCCTTTCCGACCTCTGCGTCGCCCTGGTTGACCCGCGCGTGAGCTACGACTGATGAACGCGCCGCGGACCCTGGGACTGATGCTCGTGGTGGCCGGGGTGACGGCCGCGCTGACCCACTGGCTCGGCTGGGCGCTGCCGAGCCTGCGCTGGTTCTTCTCCTTCGGAGCGGCCCACGAGCAGGTCCTCGCGAGCCGCGACACGGCCTGGCTCGGCTGGGTCCGCGAGCACCAGGCGGAGCTGGTCGGGTACTCCGCCACCGCGGTCGTGGTGCTGGTCGGCCTGGCCATGCTGGCCTTCGGCGGGCGCTTCCACTGGAACCCGCTGACGCTGCGGAAGATGGCGCGCTTCCGCTCGATCGGGCGGGGCTACGCCTCGCTGAGGCTGCTCCTCGTCCTCGCCGTGCTGGCCATGCTCGACCAGGCGCTGGTCGGCAAGCGGGCGCTGGCGGTGAACTACGAGGGCCGCTGGTACTTTCCCGCCTTCCAGCAGAAGATCTACCTCGACCGCGACTTCGGCGGCGACGGCGCGGACGAGGTCGACTACCGCCGTCTCGCCGCCCGCCTGGAGGCCGAGGGCGGCGGCCGGGTGATCCTGCCGCCGGTGCCGTGGGACCCGACCTTCGACTCGGACGAGAAGATGCGCGTCCCGCTCGAGCGGCGCGACGGGGTGGTGATGGATCCCGACGGCGGGCAGGCCTACCGCGGCTACGCCACCCTGTTCCGCGCGGATGACCCGGAGCTGCGGGTGCGCGCCGGGAGCGTCCGCGACGGCCGCTTCCGCGGGCCGGTCCAGGTCTTCGATGCCGGCGGCGAGCCGGTCGGGCGCGAGCAATGGCGTGACGGCGAGGTGGTGTCGTCGACCGTGCCCGCCGGGGTCGCCGTCCCCGACGACGGCCTGTGGGTGCGCGAACTCTACCCGCCGCTGCCGCCGAGCTGGGAGAAGCGCCACTTCCTCGGCACCGATTCGAAGGGCTGGGACATCCTCGCCCAGCTCTTCGGCGGCCTGCAGGTCCTCTTCAAGGCGGCCTTCCTCTACCTCGTCCTCAGCTACGGCGCGGGGATCACGATCGGGTCGCTGATGGGCTACTTCGGCGGGGTCTTCGACCTGGTGATGCAGCGCCTGCTCGAGATCCTCAGCAACGTCCCCTTCCTGCTCGTCGTCATGATCCTGATCGCGAACCTCGGCAAGGACAAGGTGACCCTGGCGACCATCATGGTGGTCTACTGCCTGTTCTCCTGGGTCAGCACCGCGACCTACCTGCGCACCTCGACCTACAAGGAGAAGGCGCGCGACTACGTCAGCGCCGCGCGGGTGCTCGGGGCGGGGACCGGGCGGATCGTCTTCCGCCACATCCTGCCGAACACGATCGCGACCATCGTCACGCTGGTGCCCTTCGGCGTCGCCACGGTGGTGACCGCGCTGACGGCGCTCGACTTCCTCGGCTTCGGCCTGCCCGAGCGCTACCCGAGCTGGGGCCGCCTGCTCAGCGACGGCGTCTCCAACCTGACCTCGCCGTGGATCGTCTCCTCGGTGTTCGCGATGATGGTCTTCGTGCTGCTGCTGGTGACCTTCGTCGGCGAGGCGATCCGCGAGGCCTTCGACCCACGGACCTACACGACCTACCAATGATGCGCACCTCCCTGCCGCCCCTGCTGGCGATCCTCGCGTCGGCCGCCCTCCTCGGCGGCTGCCGCGACGCGGACGAGCGGTCGTTCCACGACGGCGCCGCCGAGCGCGAAGCCTTCGAGAAGCGCTACAACCGTGAGGTGCTGCAGAAGCTCGAGGGCGAGCGCGAGGCCCTCGAGGAGGGGCTCGCCGGCGAGCTCGGGGACAAGGAGCGGCAGGAGAAGCGGGATGAGCTCGACAGGGTCCTGCGGCGGCTCGAGCGGCCGGCCTTCTTCGAGCGGCTCGAGGAGTCCGACCTGCCTGCCGACCTCGAGTGGGTGACCAACCTCGACGACCCGGACATCGGCTCGCCCGACGCCATCAAGGGCGGCACGCTGCACGGCGCGCTGCCCGGATTCTCCTTCCCGCGCTCGATCCGGGCGGTGGGGAAGGAGGCCAACAACTCGTTCCGCAGCTACCACCTGGACGACGTCGAGATGGCCCTCACCGGCATTCACCCGAACACGCGGAACATCATCCCGGCCCTGGCCGACCGCTGGGCCGTGGCCGCGGACGGCCAGTCGGTCTACTTCCACATCGACGACGAGGCCCGCTGGTCCGACGGGCGCGAGGTCACCTCGGGTGACTTCCTGATGACGATGTACATCTACCTGTCGGACTACCTCACCCCGGCCTTCTACCGCAACTACTACGGCGAGCAGTACTGGGGGATCGCCAGCTACGGGCCGGACCACCTTTGCGTCCGGCTCGCGTTCCCCAAGCCGATCGCGCCCTACTTCGCAAGCATCGCGCCGTTCCAGGAGCACTTCTACCGCGAGTTCGGCCCCGACTTCGAGGAGCGCTACAACTGGCGGGTGCGGCCGACCACCGGCGCCTACGTGATCCGCGAGGAGGACGTGGTGAAGGGGCGCTCGATCTCGCAGACCCGCGTCGAGGACTGGTGGGCGCGGGACCGCAAGTATTACCGGAACCGCTTCAACCCCGACCGGATCGAGTACAAGCTGATCCAGGACGAGAACAAGATGTTCCAGATGTTCCTGCTGGGCGACATCGACCTGATCCGGGTCGGCGAGGCGAAGCGCTGGTACGAGGACCTCGAGCATGAGAACGTCTTCGACGGCTACATCGAGCGCGCCGAGTTCTACAACGTCTACCCGCGGCCGTCGTACGGGCTGTACTTCAACCTGACCCGGCCCGGGCTGGACGACCGGGACGTGCGGATCGGGCTGCAGCACGCGACGAACTGGGAGAAGGTGATCGAGGTCGAGTTCCGCGGCGACATGGAGCGCCTCAACCTGCTCAACGACGGCTACGCGGGGGTTTCCGACCCCAGCCTGAGGACCCGCCCGTTCTCGGTGGGCAAGGCGCGCGAGGCCTTCGCCCGCGCCGGCTTCGACCGCGAGGGGCCCGACGGGATCCTGCGCAACGCCGCCGGCGAGCGGCTGAGCTTCGAGCTGAACTACTCGAAGGGGCCGGTCAACGACCGCATCGTGTCGAAGCTCAAGGAGGAGGCCCGCCGCGCCGGGGTGGAATACCGGCTCGACGGGATGGACGGGTCCGCGTCGTTCCAGAAGAACCTCAAGAAGGAGCACGAGGTCACCTTCATGGGCTGGGGGACGGGCCAGGCGATGATCCCCGACTTCTACCAGCAGTTCCACTCCAAGGAGGCGTACCAGGAGGACGGCAAGACCGTGCGGCCGATGACCAACAACATCTCGGTCTTCGCCGACCAGGAGGTGGACCCGATCCTCGAGCGCAATCGCAACGCGCGCAGCATGGAGGAGGTGATCGAGACCAGCCGCGAGCTCGAGCGCATCTTCCACGAGCGCGCGGTGTGGGTGCCGGCCTTCAAGTCGACGAGCTACCGCGTCGCCTACTGGCGCTGGGTCGGCTGGCCGGAGGACTTCAACGTGATGATGAGCGACCTGCCGACGATGCAGCACGTCCACTGGATCGACGTCGAAAGGAAGAAGGAGACGCTCGAGGCGATGCGCCGTGGCGAGGCCTTCGAGGAGCAGAACCTGGTCTTCGACCAATTTCGCGAGGAATGAGCGACAACATCCTCGAGCTCCGCCGTCTGGTCACCGCCTTCGACACCGAGGGCGGGCTGCTGCGCGCCGTCGACGAGGTGTCCTTCGACGTCCGCAAGGGCAGGACGCTGGGGATCGTCGGCGAGTCGGGCTGCGGCAAGAGCGTGACGGCGATGTCGATCGTGCGCCTGCTGCCGCAGCCGGCCGGGAACATCCTCGGCGGCGAGGTCCGCTTCAAGGGGCGCGACCTGGCGGCGCTCAAGCCCGGCGAGATGCGCCGCGTGCGCGGCGACGAGATCGGGGTGATCTTCCAGGAGCCGATGACCGCGCTGAACCCGGTGCACCGCATCGGCCGCCAGTTGAGCGAGTGCTTCCTGCAGCACCGCCGGATGAGCAAGCGCGAGGCGTGGAGGGAGTCGATCGAGATGCTCCGCCTGGTGCGGATCCCCGCGCCGGAGCTGCGCGCGGGCGATTTCCCGCACCAGCTCTCGGGCGGCATGCGCCAGCGGGTGGTGATCGCCATGGCGCTGGCCTGCCGGCCCGACCTGGTGATCGCCGACGAGCCGACCACGGCGCTGGACGTCACCGTGCAGGCGCAGATCCTCGACCTGATCAAGGGCCTGCAGGCCGAGCTCGGGATGTCGATGATCCTGATCACCCACGACCTCGGCGTGATCGCCGAGAACTGCGACGACGTGGTCGTGATGTATGCCGGCCGGGTGGTCGAGCGGGCGCCGGTCCGCGAGTTGTTCGCCAACCCGCGGCACGCCTACACCAAGGGGCTGCTGGCCTCGATCCCGCGGCTCGAGACGCCGTCGAAGACCGTCCTGCCGGTGATTCCCGGGATGGTGGCGGGGCTGGCCGACCTGGTGCCGGGCTGCCGCTTCTGCCAGCGGATGGGGCGCGAGGGCGCGACCCTCCGCGAGCGACCGGTGGTGAGGGAAGTCGGGCCCGACCACTGGGTCGAGGACTGCCCGGCCTGTGCGGAAGGGGGGGCGCGATGAGCAAGCTGCTGAAGGTCGACGACCTCAAGGTGCACTTTCCCGTCCGCGGCGGGGTGCTGCGGCGGCGGATCGGCTCGGTCCGGGCGGTCGACGGCGTCTCGCTGGACATCGCGCCGGGCGAGACGCTGGGCCTGGTCGGCGAGTCCGGCTGCGGCAAGTCGACGCTCGGCAAGGCGATCGTCCGGCTGGTGAAGCCGACGGCGGGCCGCGTCGAGTTCGACGGCCGCGACCTCACGCGGATGACCCAGGCGCGCCTGCGGCCGCTGCGGCGCGAGGTGCAGATGGTGTTCCAGGACCCGGTCGAGTCGCTCAACGCGCGGCTCAGCGTGCGCGAGGTGATCGAGGAGCCGCTGATCATCCACGGCATCGGCTCGCGGGCGGAGCGGCGCCGCAAGGTGGCCGAGCTGCTCGACCGCGTCGGCCTGCCGGCCTCGGGCGCCGAGCGCTACCCCTTCGAGTTCTCGGGTGGTCAGCGCCAGCGGATCGGGATCGCGCGGGCGATCGCGCTCGAGCCGAAGCTCGTGGTCTGCGACGAGCCGGTCTCCGCGCTGGATGTCTCGGTCCAGTCGCAGGTGCTCAACCTGCTGCTGGAGCTGCAGCGGGAACTGGGACTGTCGTATTTGTTCATCGCGCACGACCTCGCCGTGGTGAAGCACATCTCCGACCGGGTGGCGGTGATGTACCTCGGCAAGCTGGTCGAGATGGCCGGGGCCGAGACGATCTACCGCGAGCCGAAGCACGCCTACACGCGGGCCCTGCTCGACGCCATCCCGGAGCCGGACCCCACCCGCGAGGTGCGCCGCGAGTTGCTCGAGGGCGACGTGCCCTCGCCGATCGACCCGCCGAAGGGGAGCGCCTTCGGCCACCGGCTCGGCCATCCGCGCTACGACGAGACCATCGGCATGGACCTCGCGATGCGCGAGATCGGTCCCGGCCACTGGGTCTCGGCGGATCCGTGCTGCCTCGCGGCGGAGGACTACGCGCGGGTTGCGGACGCGAAAGCGGCGGAATGAACGGCCCTCCGGCTGCTGTCCCCTTGACCCGGGCCCTTGCTTCTGGCCTGATGTTAGTTGCATGGCGAAGGGTTTGTTGTTTCTGCTCGGGCTGCTGCTCGGATTCGTGGTCGGCGGGCGCCTCGCCTCGGTGCCGGTCTCCGAGGCCGCGCGGGAGGCGATGGCCGAGGCCGAGGCGGAGCAGCAGGCCGCCGCCGACCCCGAACGCCCGCAGGCCCGCAAGGAAGCCGGTCCGCCGAGGTTCTGGCGCCGGGGTGAAAGGCACCGGGCGCATCACGGGATGCTGAGGCTCTCGACCGGCGACGCCCGCGAGGACCTCGATGCCCTGCTGGCGGTCTTCGGGGAGCTGCGGGATTCCACCGAGATCAACCCGATGGAGCTCATCCGGCGCTGCGCGCTGATGAGCATGCTGCGCGAGGGCGAGGCGGTCGACCTGCTCGAGCAGCTGTCCGACAAGGCCGGCGAGGACGGCGCCGAGCGCGAGATGCTGATCCTCTCGGGCGCGATCGTCTTCGCGCGGCTGTGCGAGCTGAACGGCCCCAGGGCGATGCAGCTCGTCGCCGACGGCGAGCTCGACGAGCTGGTCGACGAGGGCGACCTCGGCGCGGTCGCGGCGATGGGGATGAACGCGTGGGTGGCCTCGGACCCGGAGGGCGCGCGGCGCTGGTTCGAGGGCCTGGTGGCCGACATGGACCAGCTGGCCGCCGTCGACGGGGTCGAGCAGGACATGACCGGGATGCTGAGCCTGCTGAAGATCGAGGAGCTGCGGAAGGCCTACTTCGACGGCATGGTCGAGGTGGACCCGTTCGGCGTCGAGCAGCGGGTGGCCGGGCTCGAGCACGAGGAGGTGCGCGACGTGATGGCGGAGGAGGTGATGCGCTCGCTGGTCGACAGCGCGGGAACCGTCGAGGAGCTGCGCGACGTGCTCGGCCGGGAGGTCACCGACGGCCAGGTGCGCTTCGAGGCGGTGCAGAAGATGGCCCAGCTGGACACCCGGGCCGCGGCGGAGTGGGTCGGCGACCAGGCGGCGTCGGAGGAGCGTGACCGGGAGGTCATCGAGGTGGCCGAGAAACTGATGGGCGAGGACCTCGACTCGGGGGTCGAGTGGTACCTCGAGCAGCGACTGATTTCCCCCGAGAGCGAGCAGGCACGGTGCTCGCGGATCGTCCAACGGATCGCGGCGGTGGACCCGGAGCGGGCCGCTCGCTGGGCGACGAGCCGGCCGGAGGGGCCGCTGCGCGATGCGGCGGAGGTGGCGATGGCCTGGCACGGGGTGAACTACGGCGACTGGGACGCCGGCATGGCCTGGTTGGCGGAGGTCGGCTCCAGTGCGCTGCGCGACGAGGCGCTGGGTGAGATGTTCCGCAATGGCTGGGACCGGGAGGCCGGCGCGCTCCGTCCGGAGGTGGTCGCGGCCGCCGAGGCGGCCGGCTTCGGCGGCGCCGCCGAAGCCTACCAACCCTGAACCCGGCGGCCCTCGCTGCCGGCCGGGCCGGTGCCGGGTCTCCCCGGCCCCTCCCGGGTCTCCGGGTCCCCGCTTGGCAAGCCCCGGGCCGTGTGGTTCGCTGGGCTCCAGCGATGCGCTGCTTTTATTCCTCCGAGCTCGAGCTGGAGCTGCCCAAGGGACACCCGTTCCCGATGGACAAGTTCCGCCTGTCCAAGGACATGCTGCTGGAGAGCCGGGTCCTGCGTCCCGAGGAGGTGATCGAGGTGCGCGCGGCCGACCCGCACGTCCTCAAGGCGGTGCACGACCCGGCCTACCTGGCGAAGATCTACCACGGCCAGCTCGACCGGAAGGAGCAGATCAAGCTCGGCCTGCCGGTGACGCCGAAGCTCTACACGCGCAGTGCCACGGAGGTCGAGGCCACCCGGCGGACCTGCCTGGCGGCGCTCGAGGAAGGCGTCGCGGTGTGCCTCGCCGGGGGCACCCACCACGCCTTCCGCGGGCACGGCGAGGGCTACTGCGTGTTCAACGACATCGCCATCGCGATCCGCGACCTGCAGGTCCGCCAGCCGGGCATCCGGGTGATGGTGGTCGACACCGACGCCCACCAGGGCAACGGCACCGCCGACCTGCTGGCCGACGACCCGCGGGTGTTCACCTACTCGATCCACGTCGGGCGCAACTATCCGACGCAGAAGGTGAAGGGATCGATGGACGTGGAGACCGTCCGCTACGTCGAGGGCGGGATGTACCTCAGGCAGTTGTTCCAGACGCTGGCCGCTGCGCTCGACACCTTCGCCCCGGACCTGGTCATCTGGATCGCCGGGGCCGACAACCACAGCAACGACCGCTTCGGCCAGATGCACCTGTCGGTGCGGGACCTGCAGCGGCGCGACGACGTCCTGCTCGGCTGCTTCATCCGCAACCGGGTGCCGGTGGCGGTGCTCTACGGCGGGGGCTACAACCGCCAGGTCGAGTTCACCGCCAAGCTGCACCGCAACACCGTGGCCACGGCCAAGCGCCTCGCCGCGGAGATCCGGGGAATCTGATGGCGACGGAGGACATGGTCGGCCTGGTGCTGGGATCGGGGCTCGGGCCGCTGGCGGACCGGCTCGAGGAGGTCGCCACCATTCCCTTCGCCGAGGCCGGGCTGCCGTCGTCGGGCGTGCCCGGCCACGACGGCGCCTTCCTGCGCGGCAGGCTGGCGGGGCGCCGGGTGCTGGTCATGCGCGGCCGGGTCCACCTCTACGAGGGCCACGACGCGGCGACCGTGACCGCGGGGGTCCGCTGGATGCACGGCGAGGGGGTCGCGACACTGGTGCTGACGAATGCCGCGGGCGGGCTCGTCCCGGAGCGGCCGCCGGGGAGCTGGATGATGATCCGCGACCACCTGAACCTGACGGGCACCTCGCCGCTGGAGGGCGGTGCGCGCTTCGTCGACCTGAGCGAGGTCTACGACCGCGGCCTTCGCGCCGCGATCCACGCCGCGGCCGGCCGCCGGGGCGTGGAGCTCCCCGAGGGGGTCTATGCCGGGCTACGAGGTCCGCAGTACGAAACTCCCGCCGAGGTGCGCATGCTGCGGACGCTGGGTGCCGACGCGGTGGGCATGAGCACGGTGCTCGAGGCGATCCAGGCGAAGGCGCTGGGGATGCGCGTGGCCGGCCTGTCCTGCCTGACCAACTGGGCCGCCGGGATGGAGGGGGCGACGCTCGACCACGACGAGGTGATGGAGCGGGGGAGGCGCGCCGCGGACGAGATGGTCGGGGTGCTCGAGGAGTGGCTCGGCGGTTGAGGCCCGCCGCTCAGTTCGCGGCCTTGGCGCGCGAGGGAAGGAAGGGCCGGACGAAGGTTTCCTCGAAGTCGAAGACGTCCTCGAAGTCCTCGATGTGGTCGTTGTCCTGGCGGCCGAACATCTGCTCGTCGATCAGCTGGAAGACCATCTCGCCGACGTGGCGGGTCTCCTTCAGGCCCCACTCGGCCATCAGGGTGCCGGCCATCGGGCCGAACTCCTGCAGCGCGAGGTCGCGGAAGCCCTCGAGCAGCTCGGGGCCGCTGACGTGGCGCGGCTGGCCCTGGTTCTTCTCGGCGGCGCGCTTGAGGGTGAAGTCGAGGGCGTCCTTGAGGAAGAAGTAGGCGTGGGGCTCGAAACGGCGGTCGTGCCGGAGGATGTTTTCGACGGCGGTCTCGAACTGCGCGGCCTGCATGCGGCGGACTCTGCCCCGGGATCGGCCACAGGTCAAAACCTGTTGGGATGGGGGCTGGGCGGGGGGCGGGGGCCTGACGGGGCGACCGCGAGGGAGGGTCAGGCGAGCTGGTCGAGCGCTGCGGTCAGCGGAAGATCGGCCCCGGGCGCCCAGCGCAGCGGCTTCAGCCAGGCTTCGCGCCGGAACCAGGTCTCCTGGCGCTTGGCATACTGGCGGGTCGCCGCGGTGATGCGATCGAGGCAGGTGGCCTCGTCGATCTCCGCGCCGAGCAGTGCGGAGATCTCGGGGTAGCCGATGGCCTTGGCGAGGTTCGAGCCCAGCGCGGGATGGCGGCGGACCTCGTCGATGGCGCCGGAGCCGAGCATGAGCCGGCTGCGCTCGGCGATGCGGCGGTGCAGGTCGGCGCGCTCGCGCTGGATGTAGAGGCCGGTCAGGTGGCGGTCCTTCTCGCGCGCGGCGGATTCCCAGCGGTCGCGCAGCTCCGAGCAGCGGCGGCCACTGAGGTGGCAGATCTCGAGGGCGCGGGTGACGTAGCGGCGGTTCCGGAGGTCGGTGCGGGCGGCCTCGACGGGATCGCGCTCGCGGAGCTCGTCGACGAGGGACTCGAGCGGCCGCGCGGCCCAGCGTGCCCGCAGCTCCGGGTCACCGGTCGGCAGGGGCGACGGTCCGTGAGAGAGGAACTTGAGGTAGAGCCCGGAACCGCCGGTGACGATCGGGCGCCTGCCGCGGGCGGCGATTTCCCCGAGCAGCGGCAGGGCCATGCCGCGGTAGCGCATGGCGTCGCACTCCTCTTCCGGGTCGAGGATGCCGAAGAGGTGGTGGGGACAGGAGGCGAGCTCGCCGGCGGCCGGGGCGGCGGTGAGGACCTCGAGCCCCCGATGGAGCTGGAAGGCGTCGGCATTGACGATCTCGCCGTCGAATTCCCGGGCCAGGGCGATGGCGAGGGAACTCTTTCCCGAGGCGGTCGGTCCGCACAGGAAGAGGGTGCCGGGTGGTGGGTCGCTGGCCATCACGGGGAGACAAGCAAAGCCGCAAAGCGGGCCCGTGTGCAAGTGGCGCGACCGGCGGGAGGTCGCGCCTGCACCGCCATGCACGGCCCCGGAAACAAGAACGCCCCGCCGGCGTGGAGCCGGCGGGGCGTTCGCGATTCGTGGTGGAGGGCTCAGGAAGGGTTGCTTTCCTCGGCCTTGGGGGTCTCCTCCGCGGCGGCCTCGGGCGCCTGGTCCTCCTCGGCGCGGGGAGTTTCATCCTCCTCGTCCTCCTTGTTCTTGGCGCCGCTGACGATCAGGCGGCGGCCCATGAAGAACTGGTCGTGCAGGACCTCGATGGCGCGCCTCGCCTCGTCGGTGTTCATCATCTCGACGAAGCCGTAGCCCTTCGACCGGTGGGTCGAGCGGTTGTAGGCGATCCCGACACGGCGGACCGTGCCGACCCCCTTGAAGAGCTCCTCAAGGTCGGTCTCGCTGGCTTCGTAGGACAGGTTGCCCAGGTAGAGGCGGCCGGAGTCGACCTCGATGTTCTCGGGCGGCCGGCGCTCGCGGGTCGCCTCGCCGGCCTCCGCGGACTTGGCGGACTTGGCGGACTTGGCGGAGTCGGGCTTGCGCACCACGCGGGGCGTGTCCTTGGCCGGCTTGTCCTTGGTCTTCGGGCGACCCTTGCCACGGGCCGGTTCCTTGTAGAGGCCGAGGGCCTTGAGGAACTTCTGCCACCAGGTGAGCTTGACGGGCTTGGGTTCGCGCGAGCTGCGCGAGCGGCCGCGCGAGCGCTGGCCACCCTGGCCGCCTTGGCCGCGCCCCTGGCCACCCTTGCGGTCGTCGACCCGGCCGTGGCCCGGTTGACGTCCCTGGCGCTGGCCGCCGTCCTTGTTTTGGTTGCTGTTTCCCTGTTGGTTGTTGCGGTTGCGATTGCGGTTTCTTCCGCCTCGGGAACGGCGCCGCCGGCGCTGGCCCTGGCCTTGGCCCTGGCGGCCGCCACCCGAGTGGTCGGTCTTGGTTTCAGACATGTGTTTGGTTTGTTGCGAGGGTCCGGGCGATCGGTTTCGGGCCGGCCCTGGATCGGTGCCGGCCGGCTGGTGTGACCTGATGCCGAGGCTTGCGGCTTTTTGGTGCCGGGGAGGCCGCCGCGGGTTGCGGGATGGCGGCCGTCCTGGAGCCTCGGGAATCGGGCGATCGCGCGCGACCCGTGGTTGAAGCGCCGCTGGAAGGCCCAGCGGCGGCGGGCGGAACCTACGGCACGGGGATGGCAAGACAAGAAGGGAGTTTGGCTTCCGGCTTTGGAGTTGAGCGTCCCCGGGGGAGGGTTTAGGAGGTCTGGGCAGCGATGAGGCTCATGATTCCAAGGATTCTGGCGATTTTCGTGTTCGTGGGTGCCGGCGTGGCCTCGGGCCAGGGCGGCGAGGCGGTCATGGTCGTCGAGGCCCACTCGGGAAAGGTGCTGATCGGCCGGAACACCACCGAGAGGCGCCCGGTGGCCAGCCTGACCAAGATGGCCACCGGCGTGCTGGCGCTGGATTGGGCCGAGGCGGCCGGCATCGACCCGCTGAAGCGCGAGTTGCTGGTGCCACCGAGTGTGACGGCCCTCGGCGGGGCCAACCCGCTGCAGTTGGCCCCCGGCGAGCGCCTGACACTCGATGATGCCCTCTACTCGGCCCTGCTCGGCTCCGACAATGCCGCCGCGCTCACCATCGCCGACCACGTCGGCCGCGAGTTCCTCGCCCGCAAGGGGCGCACAGGGGACTCGGTGGCCGCCTTCGTCGAGGAAATGGGCAACCTGTGCGACGCGCTCGGCATGGACAAGACCCGCTTCGTCAACCCCCACGGACTCGAGGGCCCGGACAAGCCGGGCCTGTCGACCGCGGCCGACATGGCCAAGCTGGCGATCTACGTCGCCCGCAAGCCGGCCTTCACCTTCATCACCCGGCAGACCGAGCGCGCCATCGAGGTGACCGGGGTCGACGGCACCAAGCGCTCCTTCAAGGTGCGCAACACCAACGAGCTGGCCGGCGAGGCGCACATCATCGGACTGAAGACCGGAACCACCCGGGCCGCCGGCGCCTGCCTGGCGGTGGCGGTCGAGCGCGACCCGCTGGTCCGGCCGCGAGCCGACGGCAGCAAGGGGGTCACGCCGCGGCGCCTGATCGTCGTGCTGCTGCGCCACCCCGACCGCTTCGCCGCGGCGCGGGCGCTGATTCCACGGGGCTGGGCGCTCTACGATGACTGGGTGAGGCGGGGCACGCCGGTGGAGAACCGCAAGCGCGAGATTTTGCCGGTTCCGGACCCGCGGTGAATTCAGCGGATTTTTGGCTTATCGGATGCTT
Source organism: Verrucomicrobiia bacterium (assembly GCA_030430455.1). Classification (GTDB taxonomy): domain Bacteria; phylum Verrucomicrobiota; class Verrucomicrobiia; order Verrucomicrobiales; family Akkermansiaceae; genus Haloferula. The sequence goes on from JAUIJB010000042.1 coordinate 19,767, forward strand.
CGTTTTCCGCCACAGGCATTGTCATGCGAATCGGCATTCTGAACAGCGGAGGTGATTGTCCCGGGCTCAATGCGGTGATCCACGGGGTGGTGGGCGCGGCCGACGAACTCGGCTGGGAGGTGATCGGCTTCAAGGATGGCTTCGAGGGGCTGCTGCCCCCGGGCGACTACATCGTGCTCAAGCCGCACGACACCGTGGGCATCCTCAAGCTCGGCGGCACCATCCTCGGAACCACCAACAAGGGCCACTTCGCCGCCAAGGTCGGCAAGGGCGACATCGCCGAGGTGCCGCCGGAAGTGGTCGCCAAGGCCAAGCGCACCCTCGACCAGCTCGAGATCCGCGCCCTGGTCATCGTCGGTGGCGACGGCTCGCTCACCACCGCGCTGCAACTCTACCGCGAGGGCTGGCCGGTCATCGGCGTGCCGAAGACGATCGACAACGACCTCCAGGCGACGGCGATGACCTTCGGCTTCGACAGCGCGGTGAGCACCGTGGTCGACGGCCTCGACCGCCTGCACACCACGGCGGAGAGCCACAAGCGGGTGATGGTGCTCGAGGTGATGGGCCGCCATGCCGGATGGATCGCCCTGTGGGGCGGCATCGCCGGCGGTGCCAGCGTGATCCTGCTGCCCGAGATCCCCTTCGACATGCAGAAGGTCGCCGCCCACATCGGCGAGCGCGACGCGCGCGGCGAGCACAGCACGCTGGTGGTCGTCGCCGAGGGCGCCTCGCTGCCCGAGGGCGACATCGTCACGGTCGCCTCCAACGAGGGCGGGGAAGTCCGCCTCGGCGGGATCGGCGAGGAGGTCGCCCACCGGATCGAACAGCTCACCGGCAAGGAGACCCGCGCCTGCACCCTGGGCCACCTCCAGCGCGGCGGGGCGCCGACGGCGCTCGACCGGATCCTCGGCACCCGCTTCGGCGTGATGGCCGTGAAGTTGGCCGAGGAGGGCCGCTTCGGCCGGATGGTCAGCTACCAGGCCTACCACGTCGACTCGGTGCCGATCGAGGAGGCGGTCAACAAGCTGCGGGTGGTCGAGCCGGAAGGCGAGATGGTCCAGGTGGCCCGGGCGATCGGCATCAGCCTCGGCGACTGAGCGGGCGGTGGATTTCGCCGCCGCCCGGTCCGCGACGCTTGCCGAGCCCGGCGCCGCGGTCCTAGGCTCGCCGCATGTCGACCGATCCCCTGCTCCAGCTGCTGCGCACCAAGGCGCGGCACACGCACGCCGAACTCGCCGAGCTCCTCAGCATGAGCGAGGACGAGGTGCGTGCCAAGGTGGCCGCGTGGGAGGCCGACGGGACGATCATCGGCTACCAGGCGGTGATCGACCCGGAACAACTGGGCCAGAAGGGCGTGGCGGCCTTCATCGAGGTCAAGGTCACGCCCGAGCGCGGCGGCGGCTTCGACCGGCTGGCGATGCGGATCTCGCGCTTCGACCAGGTCACCAGCAGTTACCTCGCGAGCGGCGGCTACGACCTGATGGTGGTCGTCGAGGGCAGCGACCTGCGTGATGTCGCGCGATTCGTCGCTGAGAAGCTCAGCTCGATGGACGGCGTGTTGTCGACCGCCACCCACTTCCGCCTGCGCACCTACAAGGAGGCCGGCTTCCTCTTCGCGAGCGGCGAGGGCCCGGAGCGGCTCGCCGTGGCGCCGTAGTTGGCAGACCGACCGCCGACTTGCGAACCTCGACACCCCCGCGTCCCATCAGCCCCGCGAGGGGCGCAGGCGAAGTCCGGATCGCCCTCGCACCTCGCCTCACTTCGCCCCGTCCTCGCTTGGGCGAAAGAATCGAGAACGACGACGAGTTTCGACCTCCGACCTGCGACCTCCCGGGCAAAGAAAAGACCCGCCCGGGATCTGGGGTCCCGGGCGGGTGCCAATGGCCGCTGAACGAGGCCTTCATCCGAGGGAAGAGCTCACGTGATCTAAGGCTGGGCGGGAACGTAGAGCTCGGATCCCTTGGCAAGGACTGTGTTCGATGTCAGATGAAGACCGTTCAGGGCATTCAGCTTGGAAGGATTGGTGCCGTGCGTGGAGGCGAACTGTCCGAAGGTGATCTCCTCCTCGACGTTCACCGTGCGGATCGCCGGCTGGTGGGCGACGGTGTGCGAGGACTCCTCGGCAGACGCCTCGGTTTCGTCCGTGGCGCCCGCGGCGTCCGGAGTGTCCGGCGTGGCGGCGGCGGTCGCCTCGGTGCCGGGCTCGCTCGCCGCACTGGCCGGCTCTTGTGGAGCGGCGGGAGCGGCCGGGGCGTCCGCCGGGGTCGAGGCAATGCGGAGAACCTGGCCGACCTTGAGGGCGCGGGGATCGATCTGCGGGTTGGCCTGCTGCAGGCTGGCCACGCTCAGGCCGTAGCGGCGTGAGATCGCATACAGCGTCTCGCCCGGGGCCACCTCATGCTTTTCGACTGCCGGGGCGGTCGACTCCCGCGCCGGTGCCGAGGGCAGCGGCAGGCGGAGTTTCTGGCCGACCCGGATCAGGCTGGGGTCGGTGATCCCGTTGAGCTTGGCCAGCCGGCCGGTGGTGGTGCCGTGATTGCGGGCGATCCGCGCCAGCATGTCGCCCGGCTGGACCGTGTAGGTCTCCTCGACCGGGGTGGCCACCGGGGCGGTGGGCTCGCTGGACACCGGATCCGCCGTGGACGTCGCGAGTTCCTCGCTCGCCGTGCTCGCCGCAGTCGCCTCCGAGCGCTCGAGCATCGAGCGGAGCCGCTCGTTCTCCTGCTCCAGTTCGCGGATCTGGCGCTCCTGCTCGGCGCAGCGATGCTGGAGATCCGAGGCACCCGTCTCCGCCACAAGCGGGCCGGCGGTGAGCGACAGAAGGGCGGTCAGGGCGATCGTCTTCATGACGGCGCAGACATTTTCAAATTTTATCTAACGGATCAATTAAAATTTAATAAAAGTTAAAGAATAACACAAAGCCACTGATTCTCAGTCGCTTGCTTTCAAAGCCAGCCACCCGGTCACCGGCCCTTCCGTGGCTCGTGCGGCGTTTGATCCCACCGCTCGTCCTCCCGGGCGCGACCTCGGGCGCGACCTATTCCACCTCGGGCAGCACCACTTCCACCACGCTGAAGCGCGGCAGGCCGTCGCCCAGGTCGACGGGCTCCGCGACGGTGACCCGCTCGAAGCCGGTGGCGGCAAACTCGGTGGTCGCCTCGCCGGTCATGGCCGCGTAGTTGCCGAGCTCGGTCGAGATCATCGGCGTGTCGACCAGCCCGCTGCCGCGACGGCGCAGGTAGGTCAGCTCCCAGAACCAGCTGCCGCCGTCCTCGACCAGCCGGCCGATCGGCAAGCCCGCGCTGCCGTCCGCCGCCATGGCGAATCCACCCGCTCGGTCGAGCGGCAGGTTGAAGGCATACTTGAGGATGTTCGCGATGCCGTCGTCGAAGGGGGTCGCGTCGGGCAGGGCATCGTCGTCTTCAAGGCCGGCCGCGGCCGCGGCCTCGGCATAGAGGGTGGCCGCGTCGGTGGTGACCAGGCTCAGCGGGAAGGTGATCGTCTCGACGTCCTCGTCGGCCTCGTTGCCGATCTCGAGGACCGCGCGGAAGGTGCCGTCCTCCTCGGGGGTCCCGCTGATGACGAGGGAGGTGGATTCGCCGAGCGCCAGTTCCGCGTCGTAGCCGCTGGTGTCGGCGGCGAAGAGCTCGCTGCTGTCGACCGGGTCGGTCTCACCCTCGCCGACGGTGTCGTCGGCCACGATGGCGACATCGGGCAGGTCGCCGGCGCGGTTGCCGATGTTGGTGATGGTGAGCAGGCGATCGCCGGTTCCGTCGACCACCGACCGGATCTCGATGGGGTCTCCCGGGTCGACGATGCCCTCGCCGTCGAGCTCGAAGACGAACTCCGGCTCGTAGACGAGGGTGGTCGCGGCGACGCGGTCGGCCGCCATGCCGCCGGCCATGGTGAAGGCCCCGCCGACGAAGAGGTCCTGCACGGATACCAGCATGGCGAGCACGTCGTCGTCGGTGCCCGAGCCGAAGGCGGACCACTCGTCGCCGTCCCATCGCGCGATGTTGGCGGCGGGGCTGCCCCCGGCGGTGGTGAGCGAGCCACCGGCAAAGATCTCGCCGCGCCGGATGGCGACCGTCCGCACGGTCCCGGAGGCGCCCGAGCCGACCGGGAGCCAGGCGCTGCCGTTCCACTGGGCGATGCCGATGCCGAGGCTGGTCGTGCCGGACATGAAGAAGCTCCCCCCGGCGACCAGGCTGCCGTCGTCGCTGGCGAGGCACGCGACCGGGCGGTTGAGCCCGCTGCCGAGGGCCGACCAGGATTCGCCGTTCCAGGAGGCGACATGGCTGGCGGGGCTGGTGAAGTCGCCGCCGACGCGCACCGTCGAGCCGCTGAGGTCGATCGCGCGGACGGTGTTGTTGGTGCCGCTGCCGAGGGCACTCCAGCTGCTGCCGTCCCACACGGCGATGTTGTTGGCGTTGGCGCCCCCGGCGGTGGTGAACTTGCCGCCGACGTGGACCTCGCCGCGCGAGGCGGCGACGGCGTGGGCCTTGCCGTTCAGGCCGCTGCCGAGCGCCGACCACTCGCTGCCGTCCCAGCGGGCGATGCCGAGGGCGGTCGCGCCGCCGGCCTTGGAGAACTCGCCCGCGGCGTAGAGCTCGCCGCCGGACAGGGCGATGGCGTTGATGCGGGCGTTGGTCCCGCTGCCGAGCGCCGACCAGGTGCTGCCGTCCCAGCTGGCGATGTTGCTCGCGGCGACCGCACCGACCTGGCTGAACTCGCCGGCGAAGTAGAGCGTCCCGTCCGCGGCCTCGGCCATGGCGCGGACCGGGCCGTCGAACAGCGGGTTGGCATCGACCGGGAACCAGTCGGCATCCATGCCCTGGCCGGCGGCCCGCGCCATGGCGAGTCCGAGCAGGAGCAGGAGGCAGGCGCGGCGGGCGGAGAGGATGGGGAGGATGGACATCGCGGGCGGCATGCGGCGGGACAGACTCGCCCGGCGTGGCGTCATTCGCAACAGGGACTGAGCGGGCGCTCCTCGCAGGCCGAGGGCGCGGTCATCGCCGGGTCCGGGGCGAGGGTTTCGAGGTCAAGACGCGCGAGCAGGGCGCGGTCTTTCTCGACCGCCGGGTTTTTCGCGGTCAGCAGCTTGTCGCCGTAGAAGATCGAGTTGGCCCCGGCGAAGAAGCACAGCGCCTGGGTCTCGTCCGAGAGCCGGGTGCGCCCGGCGGACAGCCGGACCTTCGCCTTCGGCACCGCGATGCGGGCGATCGCGATCATCCGCACCAGGTCGAAGGGGTCGACCGGGTCGCTGCCCTCGAGCGGGGTGCCGGGCATCGGCATCAGCGAGTTGATCGGCACGCTCTCCGGTTGCGGGTTGAACTCGGAGATGACCTCGAGCATCCGCAGGCGGTCGTCGCGGGTCTCGCCCAGGCCGAGGATGCCGCCGCAGCAGACCGACATGCCGGCGTCCTGGACGTTGCGGATGGTGCGCAGGCGGTCGTCGTAGGTGTGGGTCGTGACGATGTTCGGGTAGTGCTCGGGGGAGGTGTCGACGTTGTGGTTGTAGGCGGTCACGCCGGCCTTCTTCAGCGCCGCGGCCTCGTCGGGGCCGAGCTCGCCGAGGGTCACGCAGACCTCCATGCCGAGCGACGAGACGTCGCGGACGATGTCGAGGACCTGCTCGAAGCGCTGGGTGCCGCCGCGCACGCCGCGCCACGCGGCGCCCATGCAGAAGCGGGTCGACCCGGTCGCGCGGGCGGCGCGGGCACGCTCCATGATGACCTCCTTGCTCAGCAGCCGCTCGACCTCGAGCCCGGAGTCGTGGCGGGCCGACTGGGCGCAGTAGGAGCAGTCCTCCGAGCAGCCGCCGGTCTTGATCGACATCAGCGTGCAGAGCTGCACCTCGGGCTTTTCCCAGTGCTCCTCGTGGACCGCGCGGGCCCGCTTGAGCAGCTCGAAGAAGGGCAGGTCGTGGAGCGCCTTGAGTTCGGTGAATTTCATGGATGGAGATTCGTGGTCGTTTGGCTTGGCGGAGGGGCTAGCGGACCCAGCCCTCGCCGACGGGCATGCGGCCCTGGCCGACGACGGTGTAGTCGGTCTTGCCCATGGCGCCCTCGAGCTTCACGCCGAGCTTGCTGCGCCAGACCTTGCTCATGCTCTCGGCGGTGTGGCAGCCCCAGCTTTTGCAGTAGGCGTCGCGGGCGAAGACCGAGCCGCGGATGCGCGACAGGTCGTTCTCGTGGATCCAGGCGGTGCAGGCGCCCATGATCACGTTGCCGTAGTCGAGCATGAAGCAGTGGCGGTTCGAGTGGCCAAAGTAGTCGAAGGTCTCCACCGAGCGGCGCGGCCGGCGATTGATCGCGGCGATGGCCCCGCTGGTGCTGTCGATCCACTCGATCGAGACCCGCCGCTTGGTCGCCTGCTCGGTGATCCACGAAAGGTACGGCTTGCCGTCCTCGCGGCCGCGGGTGCGGTAGCCCGGGCGGTAGACCAGCCAGTGGATCCGGGCGTCCGAGCCATAGGCCTTGCGGATCTCGGCCATGCGGAGGGTCGAGGCGCGGATGAAGTTGGCCCACCAGCGGTCGTGCTGGTCGCGCTTGACCCGCAGGTCCTCCCACTGCCTGAGCGCCGGTCCCCCGGTGAGGATCAGGTGCTCGGCGCGGAGCACTGAGCTCATCGCGAGAAGCAGGACCAGGGGAAGCAGCAGGCGGTGCATGACGGGAGTCTGGCGGGGAAATCGGGTCGTGAAAAGCGTGCGGTGCGGCAGGCGCTCAGGCGGGCACGGATTCGAAGGCGGCGGCGATTTTCCCGAGCCCCTCGAGCAGCCGCGCCCGCGGGCAGGCGAGGTTGAGGCGGAACCAGCCGGGCCAGCCGAAGAAGGCGCCGTCGGAGACGAACAGGCCGGCCGACTTCTCGAGGTGGAGGGCCGGGTTCTCGACGCCGCTCGCGCGGGCGTCGATCCACACCAGGTAGGTCGCCTCCGGCCGCACCAGGCGCAAGTCGGGGAGGCGGCGGGCGAGGAAGTCCTCCAGAGCCTCGAGGTTCCCGCGCAGGTAGCCGAGGAGCTCGCGTCGCCAGGGCTCGCCGTGGCGGTAGGCGGCCTCGGCGGCGTAGTAGGACAGCGCGTTGATCTCGGCGAGGGTGTGGCCGCGGGCGGCACTGAAGCGGCGCCGCAGGGAATCGTCGGGAATGACCGCCAGCGCGTAGCCGAGCCCGGCGATGTTCCAGGTCTTGCTCGGCGAAAGCAGGGTGATCGTGCGCTTGGCGAAACGGGCGGGAAGCTCGAGGGCCGAGACGTGCGGCGTGGCGGACTCGTCGAGGATCAGGTCGCAGTGGATCTCGTCGGACACCAGCACCAGGTCGTGGCGCTCGCAGAACTCCGCGATGCCCTCGACCTCGTCGCGGGTGTAGACCCGGCCGAGCGGGTTCTGCGGGTTGCACAGCAGGAACAGCCGGGTCTGCGGCGTGACCGCCCGCTCCATCGCCTCCCAGTCGACTTCCCAGCGGCCGTCGCGCAGGGCGTGGTCGGCGGTGACCAGCCCGGCTTCGGCATCGCGGTGGACGCCGAGGAAGGGGGGGTAGACCGGTGTCAGGGTCATCAACGACTCGCCCGGCTCGCAGAACGCGCGGGCACACAGCGACAGCGCCGGGACCAGCCCGCCGAGGTGGACGACCTGCTCGGGCGCGACCTCGGTCGAGTGGCGCCCGCGCAGGCGCTCGACGACGGCATCGACCAGGCTCGCATGGGCCTGGGCGTAGCCGAACACGCCGTGGTCGACGCGGCGGTGGAGCGCCTCCAGCACCTCGGGTGGCGAGGCGAAGTCCATGTCCGCGACCCAGAAGGGATCGAGCTCGGGGCGGCGGTCGAACTTGATGCAGCCGGTGCCCCTGCGGTCGATCGGCGTGTCGAAGTCGTATGGCATGCGCCGGACGTAGCGTCTCGCGCCGCGAAAGCAATCCGCGAGTGGCCCGGTGGCGGGCTCATGGGCGGTAGGTCATCCCGGCGGAGTCGAGGCTCAGCGCGGCCGCGCCGATCATCCCCGCCTCGTTGCCGAAGCGTGCCGGGAGGATCATCAGGTGGTCCTTGAAGGGCGGCGAGAGCTGCGCGTAGAGGTGCGAGGTGAGCGGCCCGAAGAGCAGCTCGCCGGCCTTGGCCACGCCGCCGCCGATGATGATCGCGTGCGGGTTCAGCAGCCAGCAGCAGCTCATCAGGGCGCTGGCCAGCTTGGTGGCCACCCGGTCCCAGACCTCGAGCGCCACGGCGTCGCCCTGGCGGGCCAGGCGCGACAGCTCGGCCGGCGTGCAGTTGCTCTCGCTGCGCGGCTCGCCGGCCGCCTCGTAGGCCTGGTGCGCCATCTCGGCGATCTGCTGGTTGCCGACATACTCCTCGAGCGCCCCCAGGTTGCCGTAGGTGCCGCGGACGCCCTGGTAGTCGATCGACATCTGGCCGACCTCGCCGGCACCGAAGCGCGCGCCGCGGACCATCGCGCCGTTGGCGACCACGCCGCCGCCGACCCCGGTGCCCAGGGTGATGGCGATCAGGTTGTCCAACCCGCGGCCCGCGCCGCGCTTCCACTCGGCGTAGGCCATGCAGTTGGCGTCGTTGTCGACCGCGACCGGCAGGTCGAGGCGGTCGCCGAGGATCCGCTTGAGCTTGATACCCTCCCAGCCGGGCACGTTGGTCAGGTTGTGGACCATGCCCTTTTCGAAGTCGACGAAGCCGGGCACGCCGACCCCCACCGCGGCGGTCCGCGGGTGCTTCTGGCGCAGCTCGTTCACCACCTCGATGATGGTCTCGATCAACGCATCCGGCCCGTCGAAGTCGGCCGTGGCGATCGGCGGGGCCTGATCGACGACATTTCCGCGGAAGGCGACGCCGATCTTGACGGAGGTTCCCCCGAAATCGACGCCGACGGCAAGGTGGGTTTGGGGCATGACGGGAGTGTTTTAGCAAGCTTCGCTGCGGTGGCACGAAGAAATCCGCGCGGCCCGTGTCAGGAGGCCCGAAAGATCCTCTCGGCGACCAGGCGGAGGCCCTCGAGGGTGACCATGGGGTCGACGGCGTCGATCTCGCCGAGGCCCTGGGCGATCAACCCGGCGTCGCCGCCGGTGGCCACCGCGCGGGCCGGGCACCCGAGTTCACGGCGCACCGAGGCGAGGATCTCGCGGACCAGTCCGCGGTAGCCGATCACCGCCCCGCTGGTCATCGCCTCGGCCGTGGAGCGGCCGATCACCCGTTCGGGTTCGTGCAGCTCGATGGGCGGAAGCAGGGCGGTGCGACGGCCGAGGTAGTCGCTCATCGCGCCGAGCCCCGGGGCGATCACGCCGCCGCAGTAGGCCGGGCCGGCGTCGCCCTGCTTGACGACGTCGAAGGTCACCGCCGTGCCGAAGTCGATGACGATCGCCGGGGCGCCGTGCAGGGCGGTCACTCCCACGGCATTGGCAAGGCGGTCCGCGCCGATGCGCTCGGGCCGGGGGAAGTCGATCCCGATGCCCAGCGGGCTGCGGTGGTCGAGCTCGGCGACCTCGCCCCGGCGGGCGAGGCACTCGCGGAGAACGGAAGCCTTCCCGGGAACCACCGAGGCGACCAGGGCGGCATCGAATTCGAGGCCGTCGAGCAGGGGCTCGAGGGTTTCCGGGCTGAGCTCGGCGGTGGCGAGGCGGCGGGTCTCACCAACGATTCTGCCGCCTTCCGCCAAAGCGAACTTGGTGCGGGTGTTCGAGTTGTCGATCAGCAGCAGGCGCATCTCACCAGTCATCGTCGTGGAAGTAGCGCGGCTTGCCGGTCGGGGTTTCGGGGATGCCGGAGCCCGTGCGCACGCTCAGTTCGCCGTCGTGGAGGCGCAGCCGGATCGGTCCGGCCAGGTCGCCCTCCTCGATCCAGAACTTCAGCGCCATGGCCTCGATCTGCTCGTCGGGGGAGCGCTGCAGGGTGATGTCCGCGGGCTCGAGCAGGCGGCCGTCGGCGAGCACCAGCCGGACCGGCTTGTCGAGTTCCGGCGCCTCGCCCTTGCGCGCCTTGAGGACGACGCCGAGCCAGAAATAGCTGTGGTCCCGCTCGAGCGAGCTGAAGCGGATGGTCATCCGCGCCGCGGGGTCGGCTCCCGCCTCGTAGCTGCGGGTCCAGTACCAGGCCGCCCCGGCCATGCAGGGCACGATCAGGGCGAGGAGGATCCAGGCGCGCCGGTTCACGCGGGAAGTCAGGCGCCGCCCGCCACCGCTGTCACGGCAAAAGGCGTGTCGGGCCCCGCGGACCGCGGCCGCACCGACCGCTCCCGCGGTACGCAAAACGGGCGGGCCGTTGCCGGCCCGCCCGTGGGAGTGGAGTGGTTGGGGATTACTCGGTGTAGCTGTAAGCCGGCGAACCGTGCTCGGCCACGTCGAGGCCTTCGGCTTCCTCCTCGGCGCTCACCCGGACACCCATGACGAGCTTGAGGATGAAGAACACCACGAAGGAGAAGATGAAGGCGGCGGCGGCGACGGCGAGGACGCCGACGAGCTGGCCGCCGATGCCGAACTGCTTCTCGCCACCTTCCGGCACGACCTCGAAGATCGCGGCAGCGAGGATGCCCCAGATGCCGCAGATGCCGTGGACGGAGATGGCACCGACCGGATCGTCGATCTTGATCTTGTCGAAGAACAGGACCGAGAGGACCACCAGGGCACCGGCGATGAGGCCGATGATCATCGCACCGTTCGTCGAGACGATGTCGGCGTTGGCGGTGATGCCGACCAGACCGGCGAGGAAGCCGTTGAGGGTCATCGACAGGTCGGGCTTCTTGAGCGTGATCCACGACATGATCATCGCGCCGAGCGCGCCGGTGCAGGCCGCCAGCGTGGTGGTCGTGAAGACCAGGCCGAGCGGACCCGGGTTGGCCGAAAGGACCGAACCGCCGTTGAACCCGAACCAGCCGAAGAACAGCAGGAAGACGCCGATCGCGGCGAGCGGCAGGTTGCTCGGGAGGATCGGCTTGATGCCGTCCGCGGTGTACTTCCCGGCACGCGGCCCGAGGACCAGCACGCAGGCAAGCGCGGCGAAGCCGCCGAAGGCGTGGACGACCGCGGAACCGGCGAAGTCCTTGAAGCCGTTGCCGCCGTTCAGGCCGCCGAGCCAGCCGCCACCCCAGTGCCAGGAGCCGACGACCGGGTACCACAGGCCGACGAGGAGGGTCGCGAAGATCATGAAGGTCGGCAGCTTGACCCGCTCGGCGACGGCACCCGAGACGATCGTCGCCGCGGTGGCCGCGAACATCGCCTGGAAGATGAAGTCACCGTAGCCGGTCATGGCGAGGTCGAGGCCACCGTAGCCGAAGGTGTCGCCACCGTCCGCGTTGAGGTCGCCGATCGGACCGCCAAGGCTGAACCAACCGTTGAAATCACCCGGGTAGTGGGTGTTGAAGCCGATCAGCGCGTAGGTGACGACGCCGATTGCGATGATGAAGCAGTTCTTGAACAGGATGTTGACCGTGTTCTTGCGCTGCGTGAGGCCGGCTTCCAGCGAGGCGAAGCCGAGGTGCATGAGGAACACCAGGGCCGCCGCGATGACCGTCCAGAGCATCGACGTGGTGAAGAAGTCGAAGGCGTAGGCGTAGTCGCCCTGCGCGGCGATCAGTTCGTCGTAGCCCTCTTTGTACTCATCCTGTCCCCGAGCCACGGCGGGCAGGAGGAAAGGAGCTAGGAACATCAGTTTTTTCATCATTCGCATGGTTGTTAGGCGGTGGATTGGTTTGTGACGAGGCGGTGGAAGCATCCGTCGTGCCAAGAGGTGAAAAGCAGAAAAAATCGGCCCCGGACCGATCGGCTCATCGGCCGGGCCGGGCTCGTCCAGGGGCGGTCGGAGGGCCCTGCTGCCATCCTTGCGTCATGCCTGCCCGTCGGGCGGGCGGAGACTTCACCGTCCCCCTGGACGGCCGCCTTGATGGCGGTTCCGGGTCCGGTGGGACCCCGCGGATGGATCCGGATCCGCCTCGCGGCAGGCCCGCCAAGCGGCACCAAAGCGGCAGGTGAGTGGGAGGGCTTTGGGATTCCGGGGCGGACGGGGTGGAATTTTTGAAACCCATTCCGGGCGATGGAGCCGGGAATCGTCCCGGGCGGGGCCTGCTCCGGACATCCTCCCCGCGACGGTGATTCCCGGGTTTTCAAGGATTTTCCGAGGATCAGGCCGAGTGCGGCGCATGCGAAACATGAGAATTCGGTCTTGCCAAAAGTCAGCTTCGCTCCTAGAGCCACCGCCGCCCGTTAGGGGGGAATGTTTTTTTAACTGGACATTACCTTTAAGGTTTCCTAAACATTCCCGCGATTCGCAGCGCCAAGAGCCAGAAATGGCACGGGTGATGCTAGTCGCCAAACAACTTCCTGGCTGTCGGGTACTTCCGGAGGCCGGGGACGCAGCAACCGAAAAACGAAAACACGATGCGCAACTACAGCAAAACAGTAGGCGCCCTGGCCGCTGCCTCCGCCCTTGTGGCTGGCAACGCCATGGCGGAAATCGAAGGGGAAGTCGCCGTTGGTTACCACAACATGTACGAGTTCCGCTTCGTCGATCTTGGCAGCGACCTTGTAACGGCCCAAGTCGATCTCGCCACCGAGGCGAACGGCTTTGGCTTCAGTGTCGGTGCCTGGTACGCCGCCTGGGATACCCCGGGTTTCCCCGGCGCCGCCGTCAATAGCACTGAGCTCGACCTCTACGGTGCGGTGAGCTACGAGATCGCTGGCTTCGCCCTCGAGCTCGGCTACATCTACTACTACTTCCCGGACACCTCGACCGCCATCACCGGTCTCGGCACGGGCAACACGCAGGAAGTTTACTTCAGCGCCGGTTACGACTTCGACTTCGGTCTGGGTCTCGCCTCGACGTTCTACTACGACTTCGACGAGAACAACGGCTGGTACAACGACACCTCGATCTCCTACTCCTGGGGCATCAACGAGTGCCTTTCGCTTGACCTCGCGGCCGGCGTTGGCTTCGCCGACGGCCACGGCCTCCAGGCCTCGGGCCGCCCGGGTTCGGTCGGCACCGCCGACGGCTTCCAGGGTTGGTATGTCTCGGCCGCCCTTCCGTGGGAGTTCCGCGACGGCGTGACCCTCACCCCGTACATCAAGTACACCGACGGTGACAGCGACCTCCTCACCAACGTGACCAACGTCACCACCGGTGAAGAGCACGTCGTCGCCGGCGTCTCGCTCGCGGTCGGCTTCTAAGCCAGCCACGAGTCCGAACACTCAATTCAAGACGGCCGCCCTCCGGGCGGCCGTCTTTTTTTGCATCCGGGTGGACGCGATGTCGCCTCCGGGCAGCTGCCGGCACTCCGCGCGGACCGCACCCGTCCGTCAGGCCCGCGGGTGGGCCTGGTCGTAGGCCTCGCGCAAGCGCTCGCGGGTGACGTGGGTGTAGATCTGGGTGGTCGACAGCGAGGCGTGGCCCAGCAGGGCCTGCACCGAGCGCAGGTCCGCGCCGGCATCGAGCAGGTGGGTCGCGAAGCTGTGGCGCAGCTTGTGCGGGGAGATGTCGAAGGGGATCGAGGAGAGCTTGAGGTACTTCTTCAGCAGCTGGTCGATCGCCTGCTGGGTGATCCGGGTGCGGCGCTTGCTGAGGAACAGCGGGCCGGATGTGACGCCGGCCTCGCGGCGGTAGCGCTGCAGCGCGGCCAGCGCGGGACCGCCGACGGGAACCACCCGCTCCTTCGAGCCCTTGCCGGTGACGCGCAGCGACTCGCCGATGAAGTCGATGTCGCCGACCTCGAGCGAGCGCAGCTCGGAGATGCGCAGGCCGCAGGAGTAGAACAGCTCGAGGATCGCGGCATCCCGCAGCGGCAGCCACGGCGGGGTCTGCGGGTGCAGCGGCGCCTTGAGCGGGGCGTCGAGGAGCTCGACGACCTGTGACCGCGTGAGGACCACCGGGAGCTTCTTCTCCGGTTTCGGCAGCTGGACCTCCGCCAGCGGGTTGCGCGCGAGCCCCCGCCGAAGCACGAGGTACTTGTAGAACGACCGCAGCGCGGAGAAGCGCAGACGGATGGTCGAGCGCGCCAGCCCGGCCTTCATCAGCTCGAAGAGCCACAGCCGGAAGTCGTCGGCATTCAGCGCCCGCCAGCCGGGGAAGCGGTCGCCCTGGTCACCGCGAAAGCAGCCGAGGGCCCGGCGGTAGTTGTCGATGGTGCGGGGCGAGGCGCTGCGCTCGACCTCCATGAACTTGAGAAAGTCGCTCTCGAGGGCGTCGTCCATCGTCAGGGTGCCTTCCTCCGCGAGCGAACCAATGCCACCACGACCAGGACGATGGCCGCGAAGATCAGCAGGCCTGCGATCGCGCCGCCACCCACGACGAGCTGGCTGCGGTCGTCGACGAACTCGCGGAGCTCGCCATCGGAGACCCCCTGGCGCTCGGCATCGGCGACCAGCCCGGCGTGCCGCGCGATGATGAAGATCAACACGGTGGCCGTGACCATCAGGGTGGCGGCGATACGGATCAGGCGCATTGCGGGCAGGTGCCGAAGAACTCGAGCTCGTGGTAGAGGTTCTGGTAGCCGGTCGTCTCGCGGATTTCCTCCTCGAGGGCGTGGACCGGGCAGGGGGCCTTCACCGGCTCGATCGACCCGCACTCGGTGCAGATCAGGTAGTCCTGGTGGCGGCCGGCAAGGATCAGGGTGAAGTAGGCGGCGCGCTCGTGAAGACCGAGGCGGCGGACAATCCCCTTGTCGGCGAGCCGCTGCAGCAGGCGGAAAACCGTGGCCTTGTCGCACTGGTCGACCAGGCGCTCGGAGCCGGCCAACTCGGCGAGGGTCATCGGCCGCCCGGACTCAAGCAGGGTCATCAGGAGCTGCTCGAGCGCCTTGGTGCGCCGCAGGCCAAGGCTGCGGCATTGATCGATGAGCTGCTCGACGTTGGTTGGCATTACTTGCTGCAGGGTAGACCGGCTCGGCCGCGGAGGCGAGCGGGAAGGGTTGCATCCGCCCCCCGGGAAGGAAGACGGGCTGGGGAGGGACCAGAGGGCTTGGGAGGGAGGGATCAAAAAAGCCGGCGCTGGTTGTCCTCTTCCGACGGTTGTGGCGCTCCGATCTTCCCGTAGGCAGCGGGCAGGGCGACCCGGCCGCGTGGGGTGCGCTGGAGGAAGCCCTGCAGGATCAGGAAGGGCTCGTGGACCTCCTCGAGGGTGGCGGCGTCCTCGCCGATGGCCAACGTCGTGTTAATGGCCGTGCGACAGCCGACGCCGACGTACGCGCCGCGCTCGCGACACTCGAACACGACGTAGCGATGCGTC
>JAUIJB010000121.1 GCA_030430455.1 Verrucomicrobiia bacterium
CCGGGCCGGCGGCACCGGCCGCATCCGCGGCGGCGGCGGCACCGGGCAGCGGCGGCGGGTTGGCGCCGGCCATGTTGGTCTGCTTCATGAGCTCCTGGGCGACGGCGAAGCCGACCGCCATCTCGGAGGCCATGCCGCCGGCGCCACCGCCCCCCTCGGCCATGCCCTGGCCCATCTGGTACTTCACGTAGTCGTTGAGGTTGCCGATCGCCGACATCGCCGAGCGCTTGTCGATGGCCTCCTCGACCTCCGGCGGGACGCTGACGTTCTCGACCACGAAGGTGGCGACCTCGATGCCGTACTTCGCCGAGATCGCCGGGTTGATCAGCGGCAGCAGGGCGTCGCCGAGGTCGGTGTAGCGGGTGGCGACGTCGAAGACCGGGATGTTCGCCGTGGCGAGGGCGTCGGAGAACACGCTGACGATCCGCGAGCGCATGGTGTCGGCGAACTCGTCGACCCGGAAATCGTGGTCCGAGCCGGCGACCTCGCGCAGGAAGGTCTGCACGTTGACGACCTTGAAGTCGTAGGTGCCGAAGGCGCGGGCGCGGACGATGCCGAGGTCGGCGTCGCGCATCATGATCGGGTTCGAGGTGCCCCACTTGTTGCCGGTGAAGAGGCGGGTGTTGACGTAGTAGAGGTCGGCCTTGAAGGGCGACTCGAAGCCGTACTTCCAGCCCTTGAGGCGGGTCAGCACCGGGATGTTGTCGGTCGCCAGCGTGTGCTTGCCGGGGCCGAAGGTGTCGCCGAACTGGCCGAGGTAGACGAACTGGGCGACCTGGCTCTCGCGCACGATCAGCTGGGCGCCGTTCTTGATCGCCTTGTCGTCGTCGGGAAAGCGCCAGGCGATGGTGTCGCGCGAGTCGTCCTGCCACTCGATGATCTCGAGCAGCTCACCCTTGATGAAATCCATGATACCCATGATGAAGTGATGTTTGGAGGTTCGTCCCAGATTGCTCCGGCCGGCCACTGGCGGGCAATGAGGAAATCGGGGCGATTGTGGAATCGGCGGGGGCGTCAGGGGGCGATGCCACAGTCCCGCAGCAGGTTCTCCTTCCAGAACTCGAACTCGTCCTCCTTCTCGACCCGGCGGACCGTTTCGACGGGGGCGCCGAGCTCGAGCTCCACCCGGGCGGACTTCGCCTCCTCCGGCCTCACGATGCGGCGCTCGCCCTTGTCGAGTTGGTGGCGGCGGAGCCCGAGCTGGAGGACCTCGCCCGGTTTGGCCTCGGCGAGGATCGCGCGGAACCCGGGCAGCGCGTCGCCATCGGGCAGCGCGGTCCCGTTGACCGCGCTCACGCAGTCGCCCACGCGCAGGCCGGCGCGGGTGGCGGGCGAGCCCGGCTCGATCTCGACGACCATGGGCAGCGCGGCGGGCAGACCGTCGGCGTCGATAAACAGCATCCGGCCCCAGCTGACGCCGGTCGCCGGCACGCCGGCGCCCAGCTGGAGCCGCGCGAAGAGGGCCCACATGAAGTCCTCCCGCTGGCGGCGGAACTCCGGGCCCGAGGGGGCGTCGTCGTCGAACAGCCTGGGAATCACCGCCGCCGGGTCCGCGGCGGCGCGCCGGGCGAGCTCGTCACGGGCGCGGGCACGGGCGGGGAAGCGCGGCGAGTCGAGCTCGGCGACCAGCTCGGTGACGCCGGCCGGGCGCTCCGCCTCCTCGGCCGCCGCCGGGAGCGTCGACCCGGCCATCAGGATGGCGGCCAGGAGGATGGTGGCCAGGAGGGCCATGGGGGTCGGGTTCATCACTTGGTCGGGCGGTCTTCGGGCGGCAGCTGGAATCCGCTCGCCAGGATCCGCTCGCGGGCCTCCTTCACGAAACGCTCCCCGGTGGGGAAGTCCTCCTTCTCGAGCTTGCGGACGAGCTCGTGGTCCTTCTCGACCATTTTGGCCTCGAAGAACGCCAGCGAGTTGTGTTGCTTGATGTAGTCGGAACCGAGGTCGATCCCGCGCTTGGTGGTCAGGTAGCCCCGCGCCAGGTCCTCCTCGTTCCGCGGGTGCTTGTCGAGGTAGACCCAGACCAGCGCGTTGATGAGGAAGAGGTCATCCGGGTCCCGGTTGTAGATCACGTGGGCCTCGACCAGCTCGGGCTGCTCGAACTCCTCGATATCGTGGATCATGCCGAAGTAGTACGCGGCCGCCGCATCGAAGTGGAAGCTGCGGTGGCCGTCGAGGACCCATTCCTGGGCGATCGCCAGCGCCTTCGGCAGGTTTGCCGGGTCCTCCTTGCAGCGGGCGCAGTAGTCCCAGGCCGCCCTGCTGGCGTGGTTCGCGCCGGCCCGAGCCCCGGCCTCGTAGGACGACCGCGAAAGCCCCATCAGGGTTTCTTCCGCCCCGTAGAGGGGGAAGTCATAGTCCTCGGAAACCCGGGTGCGGAGGTAGTTCGCCAGGTTGAGGGTCGCCAGCCGGTGACCCTTGCGGGCGGCGGAGACCAGCAAGGAGATGAAGTCCTCGTCGGGAATCCGATGCCGGTTCATGTGGGCGTAGTAGTACTCGGCATCGGGAAGGCCCATTTGCCTGTGCTCCGCAAGGCAGGAGTGGAAGTCGGCTTCCTCCTCCGCATGGCGAACCGGCTTCTCGAGCTCCTTGACTCGAAACAACGCGTTCACGGCAGCGAGGCACCAGTTGAACTCCCGCACCAGCTCATGGTTGAGGGCGATGCATCGGGCACGGTCCTGACGGGTGCCGCTTCCGTCCCAATAGTCGGAGGCCACCAGGACCTTGGCTTCGATCCCGCCGGCCGCGGCCGCTTTCTCGACGAGCTGGAAGGAGCGCCCGGGGTCCTTGGCTTCACCCCATCCTTTGTCGATACAGATGGCGAGCCGCGCGATCCCGCTGGGGTGTCCCAGATCGGCCGACTGCTTCGCCCAGCGATGGGCCTGCTCCGCGTCGAAGGCGGTGCCGCAGCCGTTCATGTGGCAGTAGGACAGGTTGGCCATGCCGAAGGCGTCGCCGGCCTCGGCGGACCGCCTCGAGTAGTCGAAGATCATCGCCGCGTCCCACGCGACCCCGTCGCGGGCGTAGCGCGACAGGAAGGCGAGGTCGGCGAGCGCCGCGGGGTCGCCCTGCTCGGCCCCGCGGCGCAGCTCCGGGACGTCGGCCGGCTCCGCCTTCCACACCTCGGCGGCCGGCAGCGGCAGGGCCAACAGCAGGCCGAGGATGGCGCGAATCCACATGATCCCATCCAGCGGTCCCGGCACGGCGGACTCAAGGTCAAAGCCTGTCCTGCCGGCGCGGGTGCTCGCCGGCTCGCTCGTCACTCGTCACTCGTCACTCGTCACTCGAGCCCGAGCGCCGCCGGCAGCTCGGCGAAGGACCCGAGCAGCGCGTCGGGGTCGACCTCGCTGTCGTCGAGCTGGCCGGGGCGGAACTTGCCGGTCTTCACCAGCGCGCCGCGGATCCCGCAGGCCTGCGCCGCGCCGACGTCGGACTCGATGTCGTCGCCGATCATGACGACCTCCTCCGCCTTGAGCTCCAGCGAGTCGAGGCAGGTGCGGAAGAAGTCGGGGCTGGGCTTGCCGATGACGATGGCCTGCTGGCCGGAGACCGCTTCAAGGCCGGCGACGAAGCAGCCGATGTCGACGCTGAGGCCCTCCTCGGTCTGGAAGTAGCGGTTGCGGTGCATCGCCAGCAGGCGCGAGCCGCGGTCGAGCTGGCGGAAGATCTGGTTCATCAGGGCGTAGCTCCACGCCGCGCCGATGTCGCCGATGATCACGAAGTCGGGGCGCTCGTCGTCGCGCGCGAACTCGCGGAACTCCGGCAGGATGCTGTCGCGCACCACCGGGTGGATGCTCGGCGGCTCCGGCTGGTCGCGCAGGTAGCCGAGGGTCGCGCTGACCGCGCTGAAGATCGAGGCATCCTCGATCGGGAAGCCGAGGCCGTGGAGCTTGTCGGACACCGCCGCGGCGCCGCGGGTCGTCGTGTTGGTGAGGAAGCGGCAGGGGATGCCGGCCGCGGTGATCGCCTCCAGCGCCTCGCGCGCGCCCGGAACCGGGCGGTCGCCGACGTAGAGGACGCCATCGAGGTCGATCATGAGGCCCGCGACGGGGCCGAGGGTGGCGGAGGGGGACATGCAGCCTCCACCCAAGCAGCGATCGCGCCGTTTCGCAAATCCTCCCTTGGCGCTGCGGCCGCTTGCGGCGATGGTCCCGCGTGCACTGGCTCGACAAGCTGGAGGCCCGGCTCGGCTGGGTCGCCTTTCCCGGTCTCTTCAAGTACCTCACCTACATCGGTGCGGTGGTCTTCGCCTGGCAGTATGCCGACCCGGGGGCCTCGGAGGCGATCGCCTTCGACCGCGACAAGATCCTCTCCGGCGAGGTCTGGCGGGTGGTGAGCTTCATCTTCGCGCCGATGGGCACCTTTGCCTTCGGCCCGATCGGGGTGCTGTTCCTGTTCTTCGCGCTGATGATCGCGGCGCTGATCAGCGACTCGCTGGAGCAGGTCTGGGGGCCGACCCGCACGACCCTCTACATCATTGTTGCCTGGCTCGGCCTGGTGGTCGGCCAGTTCATCTTCAACCCGCCGACCACGATGAGTGGGGTCTACCTCTACAACGCGATGTTCTTCGCCTTCGCGACCTACTTTCCGCGGCTCGAGTTCCGCCTGTTCCTGATCCTCCCGGTGCAGGTCCGCTACATCGCCTGGTTCCTGCTGGCGGTGCTGCTGCTGAGCGTGCTGGCCGACCTGCGCAACCTCGGCCTGATGATCCCGACCCTGCTGCCCTACGCGCTGTGGGTGCTGCCGAACCACGTCGTCGAGAAGCGCCGGCTCGCCGAGTCGGCCGTGCGGCGACGCAAGTTCAACGCGTCGCAGGCGCCGGTGGACGAGGCCTTCCACCGCTGCGCCGTGTGCGACCGGACCGAGCGCGACGACAGCCGGCTCGATTTCCGGGTGACGGCGGATGGCACCGAGTACTGCGTCGAGCACCTGCCGGCGAAGAAGGAGGAGCCGGGCCGGACGGAAGCTTGACCCGGGCGCAAGCCGGGCGATGGGTCGGGATGTTCCGCCATCTTCCCGCGCTCGCGCTCGCCGCCCTGGCGTCGTGTTCCACCCTTGAGGTTCCCGGTGAGGTCTCCCCGGTGGGGGATCCGGCCGCCGCCCGCGCCCTCCTTGATCGGGCGGCCAAGCGGAACCGCGACCCGTGGAACTCGCTGCGGGAGGTGCGGGTCGGCTACGACGGCGAGTGGACCGGGATCGTCAAGCGGCTGCAGCCGGTGCTGGTGGACGCGGAGCACCGCAAGTCCTCGCAGGAACGCTACCAGCCACGCCAGCGGCGGATCGAACAGACCCACCGCGGGCCGGCCGGGGTCAAGCGGGTCGTGCGCGACGGCCGTTCGGTCGAGGTCGTCTTCAAGCACCAGGGCGAGAATCGCGGGCCGGCCAGCGAGGAGGAGCGCGCGGCGGCGGCTCTGGTTGCGGATGCCTACCAGGTGTTCCTCTTCGGGCCGTCCTACCTGAACGCGGAGGCGGAGGAGCTGGAGCAGCTGGCAGCGAAGGAGCTCGGCGGCGAGCTCTGCGACCGCATCCAGGGCCGGCTGCGGCCGGGCCTCGGCTTCGCCGCCGAGGATCGCTTCATCGCCTGGATCGGCCGCGACAGCGGACGCATGCACCGCTTCCAGTTCACCATCGACGGCCTCGCCAGCACCCGCGGGGCCGACGTCGACGTGACCTTCTCCGGCTTCGAGCGCCTCGCTGACGGCCGCGAATGGCCGACTCGCTTCGTCGAGTACGTCCACCGCCCGGTCTTCGTGAAGGCGCACGAGTGGGAGATGACCTCGCTGGAGGTCGACGGCAGGAAGCTGCTGCCGAAGGGCGAAGTGGGCAGGTAGAATTGCCGGTGCGGTTTTCGGCGGGGTCTGGCGGCTTCGAGTCCACCCTCACTGGCGGACCCCGGCGAGGCAGGCCTCGCCTCGAATCGGCGGCGCCGGGTCGCCGCAGTCCGG
>JAUIJB010000001.1 GCA_030430455.1 Verrucomicrobiia bacterium
GCGTGGTGTTCCGCGCGACGATCCGCGAGGACGGCCGGCCGGTGGTGCTGCGGCGGTTCTTTCCCTTCGGCCCCGACGGCGGTGGCCTCGAGGGTGAGGAACGGGCCGCCTACCAGGTGGCGGTCGAGCGCCTCAAGCAGGTCCAGCACCCGGCCCTGCGCCAGGTGCTCGACGGCGGTTCCGACCCGGTCGACGGCATGCCCTTCCTGGTCACCGAGTGGATGGAGGGCGAACCGCTGGCCTTTCACCTGGCCTACAAGCCGCTGAGCACGGTCTCGGCCCGGGCGGTGATCGACCAGGCGCTCGAGGCCTCGATGGTGCTGTCGGAGACCCTCGGCGAGGAGGCCGTCTGGGTGGAGACCTCGCCCGAGACGATCATCCTCGGCTCCGGCGAGGAGAACCGCGACCTGAGCTTCTGGATTTCCCCGCTGCGCTGGCTCGGTGGCGAGGGTGAGCGCGAGGGCCTCGCGCCGCTGCGCGAGCTCGCCGAGCAGATCACCGGCTGGCGCGGGCGGATGCTGCCGCAGGGCGACGACCCGCTGGTCGGCTGGGTCCAGCGGCTGCGCGCCGGCCCGCCCGGCTGGGACCTGGCGACGGCGCGCCGCGCCCTGCACGAGGCGGTCGAGGCGCCGCCGGCGGCCCGCCCTGCGACACCCAGTGGCCTGCTGGTCCCGCCTGTCGGGAGTCCGGCCACGGCCACGGCCACGGCGGCGGGACCGGTGGTGCGTCCCCCGCGGACGCTGTGGTGGCCGTGGGTGCTGGTCGGCCTGCTGGCCATCGGCGGGGTCGGCGCCTTTGTGGTGATGCAGCAGAAAGCCCGCGCGGCGGCCCGGGCGCCGCAGGTCGCCGAGGCGGGCGAGGCTGGCCACGCTGCCGCAGCTGATCGGGCTGGCCGGGCTGACGGGGAAGCCACGCCGTCCGGGCGCGGCAGCGAGCCGGCCGCGGCGGACGGGGGGGAGCCCTCGCCCGCGAGCCCGCCGGAGTCGGGAGCGGATCCCATGCCGCGCGAGCTGACCGCCGCGGAAGTCTCGGCCCAGGCGGCCGAGCTGGCGCGGCAGATGGAGGAGCACCCGTGGGAGCTCAAGTCGCCCGGCTTTTCCTATCCCAAGCCGAATGCCCACCTCGACAAGATCGGCCCGACCTTCTCCTCGCGCGTGGGCGAGACCGTCGAGATCGAGGCCAAGGTCTACGAGGTGCGCGAGAGCGGCAGCGGGGCGACCCGCTACCTCGAGTTCGCGCCGAGCCGGTCCCGCGACGCCATCTGCGCACGCTACTGGACCCGCAGGGAAGCCGAGGGGATGTCGCTGGACGAGCTCTCGCAGCTGCAGGGCCGGCGGCTGAGGATCCGCGGCGAGATCAAGCAGGATGCCAGCGGGCGGATGGCGATCCATCTCGATTCGCGGGACCAGATCGAGGAACTCGACGATTGATGGCAATGCCGGCGCAGCAGGGGCGCGGCGGGCGCGAGGCACGGGGAGGTGGCGCGTGACGACGCTCACCACGAGCCTCGAGGAGCTCGGCTGGATTCCGCCGAAGGAGGTGGTGGCGCTCGGCTCGGCCGGGATCCGCACGGCCGGCGCCCTGCTCGAGTGGTTCCCGCGCCGCTACGAGGACCGCCGCCGCTTCGACGCCTTTCCGGTGGCCCCCGGCGGTGGCGCGGTCTGCCTGCGTGGCCGCGTCAACGACACCCGCAACCGCTTCGGCCCGCGGGTGCGATTCTACGAGGCGGTGGTCGAGGACGCCTCCGGGGCCGGCATCGGCGCCGCGCGGATCACCTGCCGCTGGTTCAACATGCCCTTCCTGAGCAAGGTGCTCGCTGCCGGCCAGGAGGTCGTGCTCTACGGCAAGCCGAAGGAGTATCGAGGCACGATCGTGATCGACCACCCGGAGTTCGAGGTGGTGCGCGACGCCGGCGGACCGTCGATCCACCTCGAGCGGGTCGTGCCGGTCTACCGCAACCTTTCGGGCATCGCCCAGCGGCGGCTGCGCGAGCTGCAGTATCAGCTGCTGGAGGAAATCGATCCCGCTGCCCTGGCGGGGGAGTTCGACGTCGATGCCAGCTATCCGCGCCACGAGGCCTTCCGCGAGGTCCATTTCCCGGAGTCGCTCGAGCAGGCCGCGGCGTCCCGGCGCCGCTTCGCGCTGGAGGAGTTCTTCCGCCAGCAACTCAACGTCGCCTGGCGGCGCGCGCGCATCGATGACTGCAGCGGCCGCGTCCAGGGCCGCCGGACCGCGCTGCTCAAGGCCTTCCACGAGTCGCTGCCCTTCGACCTGACCGCGGCTCAGAAGCGCTCGATCCGCGAGGTCCGCGGGGACATGATGCAGCCGCGGCCGATGAACCGCCTGCTGCAGGGCGACGTCGGCTCCGGCAAGACCTTCGTGGCCCTGGCGGCGATGCTGCTGGCGGTCGAGTCCGGCTCGCAGGCCGCCCTGATGGCGCCGACCCAGATCCTCGCCGAGCAGCACTTCCTGACCTTCCGCCGCTGGCTCGAGCCGCTCGGCGTGCGGGTCGCGCTGCGCACCGCGAACCGCGACGAGGCCACCCACCTGCCGCTCGAGGGCCGTCCGCAGATCCTCATCGGCACCCACGCCCTGCTCTACGACCACGACGAGCTGCCGGAGCTCGGGCTCGTGGTGATCGACGAGCAGCACAAGTTCGGCGTCGCCCAGCGTGCCCGGCTGATCGAGCGTGGCGAGCGTCCCGACGTGCTGGTGATGACCGCCACGCCGATCCCGCGGACCTTGACGATGACCATCTACGGCGACCTCGACGTGTCGCTGCTCGACGAACGCCCGGCGGGCCGTGGCAAGCTGGTCACCGCGCTGCGGGTGAAGCCGAAGCAGACCGAGGTCACCAAGTTCGTCAGGGAGCAGCTCGACCAGGGCCGCCAAGCCTACCTGGTCTACCCGCTCGTCGAGGAGAGCGAGAAGCTCAAGGCCGAGTCGGCCAGCGAGGCCCACGAGAAGTGGTGCAAGCGGCTGCCGCGCCACGAGGTCGGCCTGGTCCACGGCAAGGTCGACCCTGAGGAGAAGGAGTCGGTGATGCGGCGCTTCCGCGACGGCGGGATCGACGCGCTGGTCGCCACCACCGTGATTGAGGTGGGGGTCGACGTGCCGAACGCCAACCTGATGATCATCCACCACGCCGAGCGCTTCGGGCTGGCCCAGCTCCACCAGCTGCGCGGGCGGATCGGCCGCGGCGAGCACAAGTCGTACTGCATCCTGATCACCGACGGCAGGAGCGCCGAGGCAATGGAGAAGCTCGAGGTGTTGGCGTCCACCGCGGACGGCTTCGTCATCGCCGAGGAGGACCTGCGCCTGCGCGGGCCGGGCGACGTGCTGGGGACGATGCAGAGCGGCCTCGGCGACCTGCGCTTCCCGGAGTTCCTCGCCGACACGGCGCTGCTGCGCGAGGCGCGGGCGCTGGCCGACCGGGTGCTGGCGGAGGACCCGCGGCTCGGGCACCGCCACGCGGCGCTGCGCCGGTGGATCCTCGAGGAGGAGGACGGCGACCGGGTGCGGGCCTGACGGGTGGACGGGCCCGCCCCGTCAAGGTTCGTCACGGTGCGTCGCGCGTGGCTTCCGACGGCGGCTTGTCAGCGCCGCCCGGCGCCTCCTTCTGGTAGACTCTCACGTAGTCGATCTCGTAGCGCTGGGGGAAGGCGGTCTTCGAGGGGTCGCCGCCGCGGTCGCCGCCGATGGCCATGTTGAGCCGCATCGCCTGCGGGCGGGTGAAGGGGTTGATGGCCGGGCCGTCCTCGTTGACCGCCCGGTCCATGTCGAGCGTGTTGAGCAGGACGCCGTCGAGGAAGATGCGGATCTCCTCCGGCTCCCACTCCATCACCCAGAGGTGGAACTCCTCGCCCCATTTCTCGCCGTCGGTGGGGTCGAACTTCTCGAGCTTGTGGAACGAGCTGTCCCACTTCGACCTCCCGCGCGGTCCGGCCCAGCAGTAGTTGGCGAGGATACCATGGTCGTAGTACTCCATGATGTCGATCTCGCCGCCGTGCGGCCAGCGGCCGCGGCCGGTGGTCCAGATCGCCGGCCACAGGCCGGGCAGGGCCGGGAAGCGGGCGCGGATCTCGAAGCGGCCGTAGGTCCAGTCGACCTTGCCGGCGGTGGTCAGCGAGGCCGAGGTGTAGCCGGCCTCGGCCCGCGAGCGGCGCCAGTTCGGCGAGCCCTCGCGGTGCTCCGGGTTGGCGACCTTCTCGCGGCGCGCCTCGATGACCAGCAGCCCGTCCTCGCAGCGCGCGTTGTCCGGCTGGTACCACTGCAGCTCGTGGTTGCGGACGAAGCCCTGCTCGAAGCGCCAGGCGGCGGGGTCGGGCGCGCCGTCGCGGTCGAACTCATCCGACCAGACCAGCCGGTAGCCGGGGTCGCGCGGCGGCTCGACCGCATCGGCGCCGCCGGCCGGCTCGGCGGCGGCGGCCGGCAGGCACGCGACGCCGAGGGCGGCACCCAGGACCGCCGCTCTCGCCGCGGCGGGGCAGGGGCGGGATCCGTGGCGGCGGCGAGGCGAAGGCAGGCGCAGGGCAGTGGTCACGCCTGCGATACCCCGCGGCCGCGGGGCTTCTTTCCAGTCGGTCGCCGGAACTTGCTCAGAGGTCCTCGGCGACCTCCGCGGTCGCCGCGACGCAGCGCTCGTGGCTCCACAGGCCCCACACGATGCTGGCCAGGCCGGCGGTGAGGAGGACCAGGGGAACGGCGGCGATCAGGTCGACGAGGCCCTTGCCGAGCCGAGCCTGGACGGCACCACCGACCCAGTGGGTCAGGCTGATGCTGACCAGGCGGCCGGCGATCAGGGTGAGCGCGCCCCAGGTGGCGATGCGGCTGCCGGGAGTGTGGAAGCGGCGGCCGAGCTGGATGGCGGCGAGGCCGAGCAGGCCGAGGCCGATGATGCCGAAGACATCGAGGATGAAGCCGTTCTGCAGAACGATCTCGAGAAGGAGGGACATGAAGTCGGGAGGCTGGTGGTTGTGGGGGGAGATCGGAAGTCGATCGGGGAGGAGTCCGGGGTGCGAGGCGGGGACCTCAGACACCGTGGGGAGCCGGGGCCTCGCGGTGGGCGGCGCCGGAAAGGGCGGGCGCTTCCTTGCGCTCGAGGCGGCTGGCGAGGCTGGGGAAGAGACCGACCTGCAGGGCCAGGCCGAGGCCGAACAGCAGCCAACCACCGTTCATGGCGAGCAGCTTCACGACGTGCCAGGCCAGCATGGTGTCGACCGCCGCATGCGGGTGGAGGACGAGATGCTCGAGCGGAACCAGCACGCCGGCGTAGTAGAGCGGCAGGATGACCGAGTAGCCGAGGGCGAGCAGCAGCGCGCCACTCATCAACACGCGGGCCGGCCATCCGGTCGCGTGGCGCGTCAGGCGCCAGGCCACCAGCAACAGGGCCAGGCCCATCACGATCAGGAACACGGGGCGCATGGCCTCGATATTTGCCAGGGGGGGGGAACTCAGGGAGGCAATCACCCTGTTAGGATGGACCTGTTGTAAGTCATTGAGCAATAACTATTTAGAATGGATTAGTGAACTATCGGAGAGATGGGAATATTGGCTCTAGCGGATAGTTTGGATCTCTTTTCGAAATGCGCGACACGAGCTCGGTGAGTGCCGGGCGGGCCGCGGATCGAAAGCGCGTTGACAGGAAGGCTGGAACATGGCTTTTCCGCTCCGGCAACTGAATCTCAATAGCAAATACTTATGAAATCACGCTGGATTGGATCGAAGGGGAGTTGCGGGACCTCGCGCTCGTTTTGGTGCCTGGCCTTGGGGCTGACGGCGCTCGGTGCCGGGTTTGGCGTGGCGCAGGAAGAAGCGGAGGAGCCCGGTGAGGCGGATCTGATGGAAGACCTGGCCCCGCTGGTGGTGCAGGCGAGTGCCGATGCCAGCGCCGAGGGCCTGCTGGATCCCTATGCGGGCGGCCAGGTCGCGCGGGGCGGCCGGGTGGGGATCTTCGGGCCGCTCGACTACATGTCGACGCCCTTCACCCTCACCGCCTACACCGAGGAGTTGATTGAAAACCAGCAGGCGCAGAGCGTGGGCGATGTCCTGCTCAACGACCCCTCGGTGCGGGTGGCGCGCGGCTTCGGCAATTTCCAGCAGCTCTACATGGTGCGCGGGCTGCCCATTTATTCCGACGACATGACCTACAACGGCCTCTACGGCCTCCTTCCGCGCCAGTACCTCGCCGCCGAGCTGGTCGAGCGGGTCGAGGTGCTGCGTGGCGCCAATGCCTTTCTCAACGGCGCGGCACCGGGCGGCAGCGGCCTGGGGGGCGCCGTCAACGTGCTGCCCAAGCGGGCCCCCAACGACCCGCTCACCGAGCTCACCGCCGGGATCCAGTCGGGCGGCCAGCTCTACGGGGCCCTCGACACCGCGCGGCGCTACCAGGACGGCCGCCTCGGCGTCCGCCTGAACGGCGCGCTGCGCGATGGCGACACGGCGGTCGACGGCGAGTCGGTGGGCCTCGGCCTGCTGGCGCTGGGACTCGACTGGCGCGGCGAGCGCCTGCGCCTGTCGGCGGATCTCGGCTACCAGAACCTGCAGCGCGATGCCACCCAGCCGAGCATCACCTTCAACCCCGGGGTGCCGATCCTGCCGGCACCCGATGCCTCGACCAGCATCGCCCAGCCGTGGACCTACTCGGATGAGGAGGACTTCTTCGGGGTCCTGCGCGGCGAGTACGACCTCAACGACTGCTGGACCGTGTGGGCGGCTCTCGGTGCCCGCGAGGGCGACGAGGACAACATCTTCGCCAACCCGACGGTGACGGCGGCCAATGGCACGACCAGCACCTACCGCTTCGACAACGTCCGCGAGGACTCGATCTGGACCGGCGAGGTCGGCCTGCGCGGCGACGTCAATACCGGCCCGGTGCGCCACCGCCCGAGCCTCTCCTTCACCGCCTACGAGCTGGAGTCGAGGAATGCCTTCGCCTTCTCCAGCTTCGCCGGCTTCGCGGGCAACCTCTACGCACCGCTGCCGGTCGCGCCCCCGCCCGCCAATGCCTTCCTCGGCGGCAGCCTCGCCGCGCCGCGGGTCACCGAGGAGACCCGCACCTCGAGCTTCGCCCTGGCCGACATGGTGTCGCTCTTCGACGAGCGCCTGATCCTGGTCGCCGGCCTGCGCTACCAGACGATCGAGAGCTACAGCTACGACTACAACACCGGCCTGCAGACGGCCGGCTACGACGAGAGCGAGCTGACCCCCGTCGGCGGCATCCTCTACCAGGTCACGCCGAAGGTCTCGACCTACGTCAACTACATCGAGGGCCTGACCAGGGGCGACATCGCGCCGGCCACCTCCGGCGGCGTGCCGGTGGTGAATGCCGGCCAGGCGCTGGCCCCCTACGTCACCAAGCAGTTCGAGACCGGGGTCAAGTTCGACCTCGGCTGCTTCGGCGGATCCATCGGCGTGTTCCAGAGTGAGAAGCCGGTGGCCGGCCTCAACCCCTCGGGCGTCTTCGAGGAGCTCTACGACCAGCGCTACCGCGGGCTCGAGATCAGCGCCTTCGGCGAGCCGGCCGAGGGCGTCCGGCTGATCGGCGGAGTGAGCTTCCTCGACACCGAGCGCGGCGGTCTCGACCAGATCGGTGCGCCCGAGGCCCAGCTCAACCTGGTGGGCGAGTGGGACCTGCCCTTCCTCGAGGGGCTGACCGCCGACGGCCGCTTCCTCTACACCTCCTCGCAGTTCGCCGATGCCGCCAATACCCAGGAGGTGCCGTCGTGGACCCGGGTCGACCTCGGACTGCGCTACACCACCCTGCTGGAGTCGGGCCAGGCACTCACCTTCCGCGCGCGGGTCGAGAACGTGCTCGACGACGACTACTGGGCCTCGGCCGGCGGCTTCCCCGGCGCCGGCTACCTGACCGTTGGGGCGCCGCGGACGCTCGTGTTCTCGGCGACCTGCGCCTTCTGATCGACCGTGCGAAGGCTCTTCTGGCGACTGCATTCGGTGGTCGGGCTGGTCGCCGGCCTCGGCCTGCTGGTGATCGGCCTGACCGGCAGCCTGCTGGTTTTCCACGAGGAAATCGATGCGCTGCTGAACCCCGGCGAAACGCGGGTGGAGCCGACGGCTGCCGGGCGGCGCTCGCTCGATGAGTTGGTGGCCGCGGTCGAGGCCGCGGCGCCGGGTCATGCCGTCACCGGCTGGAGCTTCCACCGCGACGACCCGGCCGCCGCGGATGGCGTCTTCGTGATGCCCTTCGGGACCCGCGAGTGGCACTACCTCACGGTCGACCCCTACCGGGCCGAGGTCCTGAGTGAACCGACGGACCACGAGGCCACGCTCAAGCACTGGCTGCTCAGCCTGCACATGGAGTTCTTCGTCCACGAGGTCGGCCTCGCCGTGGTGGGGCTGCTCGGGGTCGCGCTGTGCTTTCTCGGGCTGTCCGGGTTGTGGATCTACCGGCGCTTCTGGAGGTCGCTGTTCCGGCTGCGCTGGAAATCGAGCCTGCGCATGCTCAGCGGTGACCTTCATCGCATGGTCGGGGTGTTCTCGGTGGGCTTCAACCTGCTGCTCGGCTTCACCGGCGCCTACTGGAACCTCACCCACGTGGTCGATGACTGGGCCACGGGACACGAGGAGGAGCCTCCGCCGTTCCACGCAAAGCTCTTCCCGGCCGGGCTCGACCTCGCCGCCATGCCGCAGTGGGCGCGGCAGCACATCGACGGCTTCGAGACGCACTACATCTCCTTCCCCTGGGAGCCGGGTGGGCCGTTCACCCTGTGGGGGCGCCATGAGCGGGCGGCCTGGTTCCGCAGCCCCTACGGCTCGCAGGTCGCCTTCGACTCCCAGACCGGCGCCTTCCTCAATGCCCACGACCTGGCCGACGCCGGCGCCTGGAGCCAGGTCGTCGATGCCTTCGAGCCGCTCCACTTCGGCAACTTCGGTGGTCTGGCCTCGAAGTTCGCCTGGTCGGCCGCCGGCCTTGCCCCGGCCCTGCTGTGCCTGAGCGGGATGAGCATCTGGTGGCAGCGGCGACGGTCGCCGCGCCCGGCGGGCCGCGAGGAGGCGCCCGGCAGGTGAATGCATCGGGCCGCGCTTGCGGGCGAGCGGCCCGGACCCATCCTGTCCTCCATGCCCATGCGACGCTGCGCGATCGAGACGACCGGCTTCCAGCAGGTCGAGGTCTGGAAGTCGCGCGACGCCTGCGAACTGCGGGTGGCCGGGGCGGTGCACGCCTGGTGGCACCGCGAGCGCCTGCTCACCGGGCTGGCCTGGGACAACCTGGCGGCGGGTTGCCTGCTGCGTCCCGCGGGGCCACCGACCAGCATCCTGATGCTCGGGATCGCCGGCGGCACGACCCTGAGGATCCTCCGCCACCTGCTGCCGGAGGCCGCGCTGACGGCGGTCGACATCGACCCCGGGATCATCGCGATCGCGCGCCGCCACATGGCGCTCGATGCCTGCGGCGCGGAGATCCACATCGCCGATGCCTACGAGTGGGCGAGGGGCTGCCGGCGGCGCTTCGACCTCGTCATCGACGACTGCTACCTCGCCGGCGAGGAGGAGGTTTTCCGGCCGGAGAGCGATCCGTGGAGCGCCATCGACCGCCTCGGGCGATTGCTTTCCCCGGGTGGCCTGCTGGCGCTGAACCTCGTCACCGGGGCGGGCCACCGCCGGATGCAGATCGCCACCCGCGCGGCCTTCCGCGAGCGCTTCGCCGAAGTCCGCTCGGTGACGACCTGGGAGAGCCAGAACGAGACCCTCGTCGGCGGCGACCGGGTCCTCAGCGGGAGCGCGCTGCGACCGTGGGCCGGGGCCTTCCCCCACCGCCGCGACCGCGAGTTCTGGGGCCGCCTGCGGAACCGGCGGATCCCGGCGCCCCGCGCCGGCCGCGCCTGAGGCCCCGGGTGTCTGGGCGGTGCGTTGACAAGCCCCCGGCCCCGCCGCACCCTGCGCGCCCATGGACACGCTCAAGATCCTCCTCGGCGCCACCGTCGCACTCCTCGTCGGGGCGCTCGCGGTGTCGCTCAAGCAGATGAACGAGGGCGTCAAGGAGACCACCCCCGAGGAGGTCTCGAAGATGCGCAAGCAGCTTCAGGAGATCGAACTCGAGATGAAGCGGCTCAAGCTGGAGAAGGAGCGCCTCGGGCTCGAGGAGGTCGCCCAGCAGCCGAAGTCCGCCTTCGTCACCGAGGCCGAGGCCGACCAGAAGGTTCGCGAACTGGAGGCAAGGATGGAGATGATGGCCGCCGACAACGAGCAGGCCAAGGCCGATGCCGCGCGCGCCGAGGAGGAGGCCAATTTCCTCACCGGTCGCTATGCCGAGGACCGCGACAAGACCGCCCGGCGGATCCGGATCATCAATGAAGCCCTCCTGATCGCGACGATCTCCGAGTGGGTCGAGGACCCGAACTTCGGCGACTTCGCCACCCTCAACATCGTCAGCCCCGGCAACGTCCAGTCGGGCACGGTGCTGGCGATCCGCCGCAACGGCGGCGTTCTCGGCAAGCTCGAGGTCACCGAGGTCACCATGGATGGTGCCCTGGCCAACCCGCTGGGTGCCTTTGGCGAGGTCAAGCCGCAGGTCGGCGACGAGTTGATCCTCGACGAGGTGGTCAAGCTGGCTGACTGATCCGCGCCGCCGGGCCGCCGGGCCGGTCCCGGCAAGTTGGCCCCGGGCCCGATCCCCGCCGATGAGCGATCTGCTGCCCCTGCTGTGGCCCTGGCTGGTCGGCGCGCTGGTGCTGATCTGGCTGCTGATCGAGATCGGCGGCTTCGGTGGCGGCGTGCTGCGGCGCCTGCCCCGCCGGCTCGCCCGCGCGCGGCACCGCCGGCAGCGTCGCGACGCGGCCGGCCTGGTCATCGACGCGCCCCACGAGCTGGCCGCCGCGATCGAGAACGGCGTCCTGCGCGCCGGGCAGCGGCTCGAGGTCAGCCGGTCGGAGTGCCGGGTCGACGCCGACGGCTACACCCTGCGCTTCGCCGCGCCGCGGCCACTCGCCGAGGGGAGCCGCTACCGGATCGCCGAGGTGCGCCGCCGCAGTCTGGCGCTCGAGGCGGAGGATCCGTCCCCGGGCGACGGGCCGGCATCGGCCTCGCCGCCGCCACCCGAAGATGCCGGGATTCCCGGGCAGGGAGAATGAAACCCGAGCAACCGGTGAGCAATGCGGCAGGGCCGGCCGGCGGGGACGGGGAGGATCGTGCCGAGGGCGCCGAGCTGTGCCTGTGCTGCCTCGGGGAGACCCGCCCGGCCGCCAACTTCTGCCATCGCTGCGGGGCTCCGCAGGGTTTCCTGGCGACGGCGCTCCCGTACCAGAAGATCCTCGCCGAGGGCTTCTTCCATCGCCGCGCCATCCAGGACCCGCGCAACCGGGTCACCGTGATCGGTGTCTGGCTGGTGTTCGGCCAGATGGCACTGGGCGGGTGCTGGATGACCTGGCAGCTGCTCGGGCTGGGATCGCCGGGGCTGTTGTTCCGCGACGGCTCGCTGCTCGGTGCCCTCGCCTGGTCCGTCACCACCGGAGCGATCGGCGTCGCCGGCCTGGTCCAGGTCACGCTGAACTACTACAAGCGACGTCGATGAGCGCCCGCCGCGCCGCGTTTCCCCTGTGACGAAAACGGGTGGGGTCGCCAGTTGGCACGGGGTCGCCCGGTGACGGAACCGCCATGTGGCGAAATGGTTGCCCGCCGACTGGTTGCCGGCCGGCGGAGGGGGGCTAAGCATCCCGGCGCCCGTGCATGATCCCGCGGGTCCGGCCGCGATCCGGCCGGGCAACGTCACCCCCGAATCAAACCATGAAACACAGCTACGCCTCGCTCTTCGCGAGCCTCGCGGTGTCGGCCGCCGTGAGCGGTCCGGCCTCCGCCTTCACCCTCGAGCTCCTCCACGCCGCCGACCAGGAGGCCGGAGCCGCCGCCGTCGATGACGCCCCGCGCTTCTCCGCCGTCCTCAACGCCCTCAAGGCCGAGGACATAGGCAACGATGGGCTCGCCGACAACACGCTCGTCCTGTCGTCCGGCGACGCCATCATCCCCGGCCTGTTCTACGACGCCTCGGGCCCGGTCTACGGCCGCGGCGGGGTCGCCGACATCCAGATCCAGAACGAGCTCGGCTTCCAGGCCATCGCCCTCGGCAACCACGAGTTCGACTTCGGGCCCGGCACCATCGCCGACCTGATCAGCGGGGCGGCCTCGACCGCGCCGGTGCCGACCTCCGGCGCCCCCTTCGGCGGCACGAACTTCCCCTACCTCTCGAGCAACCTCGACTTCTCGACCGAGCCGACCCTGGCCCCGCTCGAGGTGCCCGGCGGCGGCGCGCCGCTGGCCAACTCGGTGTCCTCGTCGACGGTGATCGACGTCAATGGCGAGCCCGTCGGCGTGGTCGGCGCCACCACGCCGACCCTCGACGTGATCTCGAGCCCCGGCGGCGTGGGCATCGCCCCCGCCGACTTCGGCGGCATGCCGGGCCCGGCGGAACTCGACGCCCTCGCCGCCGAGATCCAGGCCGAGGTCGACGCCCTCCTCGCGGCGAAGCCCTCGATCAACAAGGTGGTGGTGCTCGCGCACATGCAGCAGATCGCCATCGAGCAGGAACTGGCGACCCGCCTGAGCCAGGTCGACGTGATCGTCGGCGGCGGATCCAACACCCGCCTGTTCGACGCCAACGACCGCCCGCGCCCGGGCGACAGCATCCAGGGCGAGTACCCGATCTTCGAGGCCGATGCCGACGGCAGGCCGGTCGCCATCGTCAACACCGACGGCAGCTACAAGTACGTCGGCCGCCTGGTGATCGACTTCGATGCCTCGGGCAACATCATTCCCGCGTCCTACGACCCGGTCGTTTCCGGTGCCTACGCCACCGACGACCAGGGCGTCGCCGACCTCGGCGCGGCCGGCCTGGTCGACCCCGAGATCCAGCAGATCGCCGACGAGATCCGCCAGCAGATCATCACCACCGACGGCAACTTCTTCGGCGTCACCGATGTCTTCCTCAACGGCAACCGCGGGGGCAGCGACGTCGACGGCGTGCGCACCCAGGAGACCAACCTCGGCAACCTCAGCGCCGACGCCAACCTCCACGTCGCCCGCATGAGCGACCCGACGGTCGCCGTCTCGATCAAGAACGGCGGCGGCATCCGCGCCTCGATCGGCGAGACCGTGGTGCCGCCCGGCGGCACCGAGGCGGTGCGCATCCCGCCGCAGGCGAACCCGCTGAGCGGTCGTCCCGAGGGCGGCATCAGCCAGAACGCCATCCAGACCACCCTGGCCTTCAACAACAACCTGACCCTGCTGACGCTGACCCACGAGGAGCTGGTCGCGGTGCTCGAGCACGGCGTGGCGGCGACCGACGGCGATCCGGACAATGCCCAGGGCCGCTTCCCGCAGGTTTCCGGCGTCCGCTTCGCCTACGACCCGGCCGCCCCGGCCGGCTCGAAGATCGTCTCGGCCTCGTTCTTCGACGAGGCGAGCGGCGCCTCGACCGGCGTGCTGGTCGAGAACGGCGCCGTGGTCGAGCCCTCCGGGACCGTCCGCATCGTGACCCTCGGCTTCCTCGCCGGTGGCGGCGACGGCTATCCCTTCCCGGCGACCGACCGGGTCGACCTGGATGCCGCCGGCACCTCGACCGGCGATGCCACCTTCGCGCCCGACGGCACCGAGCAGGACGCCCTCGCCGAGTACCTCGACGATGTCCACCCGGACGTGGCCAGCGCCTTCGGCTCGGCCGAGCTGCCGATCACGCAGGACCCGCGGATCCAGAGCCTGCTCTACCGCAGCGACACGGTGAACTTTCCGCCGGTTCCGGCCGCGGTGAAGGCGCTCACCAAGATCGGCAACTTCGACACCGGCATCTTCGACGAGAGTGCCGCCGAGATCGTCGCCTTCGACGCGGACAGCCAGCGGATCTTCTTCATCAATGCGGACGCCGCCACGGTGACCGTCCTCGATGCCGCGGATCCCGCGAACCTCACCGAGTGGGGTGAGATCAACGTGGGCGCCGACTTCAACCGCTCGTACTCGAACGGCTACTCGGTCGAGGTGAACCCGAACAGCGTGGCCGTCCACGACGGCCTCGTCGCCGTGGCGCTGCACCGCGAGATCACCCGCCCGAACGGCAGGACCTCCACGGCGCGCGGCATCGTCGCCTTCTACGACACCGACGGCCAGCTGATCGACACCGCCTGGGCCGGCTACCTGCCCGACAGCCTGGCCTTCTCGCCGGACGGCAAGTATGTCGTGGTCGCCAACGAGGGCGAGCCCTCGGACGACTACAAGAGCGACCCGATCGGCTCGGTCACGACGATCGAGATCCGCGAGTGGCGCGGCGAGCTGCGCTTCAAGACGCGGCGCGACAGCTTCGGCCGATTCGGCACCAAGAAGCTGCGCAACGCCGGGGTGCGGATCTTCGGGCCGAAGGCCAATGCCGCCAAGGACATGGAGCCCGAGTTCGTCTGCGTCAGCCCGGACTCGAAGCGCGCCTACGTGACCGTCCAGGAGAACAACGCGATCGCCGAGGTCGACCTCCGCACCGGCAAGATCCGGGCGGTCACCGGGCTGGGATCGATCGACTACATGAGCGAGAGCCAGCTCGACCCGAGCGACCGGGACGACACGATCAACATCGGCCACTGGCCGATCCAGGGCCTGTTCATGCCCGACGCCATCGCCTGCTACGAGGTGGCCGGCACGACCTACCTGGTCACGGCGAACGAGGGCGACGCCCGCGACTACGACGCCTTCGCCGAGGAGGAGCGGATCAAGGACCTCGTCCTCGACCCGGCCGCCTTCCCGAATGCCGACCTGCTCCA
This sequence comes from Verrucomicrobiia bacterium, assembly GCA_030430455.1. Taxonomy (GTDB): domain Bacteria; phylum Verrucomicrobiota; class Verrucomicrobiia; order Verrucomicrobiales; family Akkermansiaceae; genus Haloferula. The sequence goes on from JAUIJB010000001.1 coordinate 14,754, forward strand.
GCAGGACGAGGCGCTCGGCCGCCTGAACGTCACCCTGACCGAGGGTGACACCGACGGCGACGGCGACTACGACGAGCTCTACGCCTTCGGCACCCGCTCGTTCACCATCTGGAAGGTCGACCACCGCGGCAAGGTCAGCCGCGTCTGGGACAGCGGCGCGGACTTCGAGAAGATTACCGCCTCCCTGCTGCCCGCCGAGTTCAACGCCAACAACGACGAGAACGGTTCCTTCGAGTCGCGCAGCGACAACAAGGGACCCGAGCCGGAGGGCATCGCCCTGGGCGAGGTCGACGGCCGCGTCTGCGCCTTCATCGGCCTCGAGCGGATCGGCGGCGTGATGGTCTACGACATCACCGACCCCGCCGCCCCGGCCTTCGTCCAGTATGTCAACGCGCGTGACTTCACCGGCGATGCCGAGGCCGGCACCGCGGGCGACCTCGGACCGGAAGGCCTGGTGTTCATCTCCGCGGCCGACAGCCCGACCGGCAAGCCCCTGCTGGTCGTCAGCAACGAGGTCAGCGGCAACGTTTCCGTGTTCGAGATCGACTGATCGATCGTTGGTTTCGCTGCAGCCAGCACCAAGCCCGCGGGTCCGACCCCCGCGGGCTTTTTTTCGTCCGGAAGGCGTCGCCCGGCCTACGGGATTTCCGCCCCGGCAGGGGCGCCCGACCGGCCTGGATGCTTGGTTTCCGCGGTCGATGACGGATTTCCCCCAACGGATCCGGGGTCGTTGGATTGACGGCCGGCGGGGGCTGGTCTACCGCTGGCGCTCCATGAGGTTCCTGCACATTCAACTGCTTGCCGCTGTGGCGGTCCTGGTGACCGGCATCGCGTCGGCCCAGATCCAGGTCAACCTGCGCCTGAGCAAGCGCAGCTACCTCGCCGGCGAGCCGGTGCCGGCCACCATCACGCTGACCAACCTGAGCGGCCAGGACCTGACCATCCGCGGATCGGCGCGCGACCCATGGCTCGACTTCATCGTCAAGTCGAACCGCGGCGTGCCGCTGGTGATGGCGGCCAAGCCGGCCTTCGGGGCGGTGAACCTGCCGGCCGGCCGCTCGGTCGCGCGCTCGGTCGATCTCGCCCAGCTCTACTCGCTCGGCGAGCTCGGCAACTACAACATCTACGCCATCGTCCGCCTGCCCGACCAGCGCACCGCCGGATTCCAGTCGAACCGCCACCAGTTCACCATCAGCACCGCGCGACCGTACTGGTCGCAGGTCGTCGGCTACGGCAACGACGCGCGCGAGTTCCGCCTGCTGCAGTTCAGCGGCAACCGCAAGACCGAGCTCTATGCCCAGGTGGCCAAGGCGAAGGACGGCAAGGTGCTGGCGACCCACGCCCTCGGCGAGGTGCTGATCTTCCGCAAGCCCACGGTGACCGTCGACGGCAGCCTGCGGATGCACGTCCTCTACCTCGTCACCCCGTCGGTCTGGGGCCACGTCCAGGTCGACCGCAGCGGCAAGTTTCTCGGCCGTGACCTCTACAAGAACCCCGACTCGGGCTTCCCCAGCCTGGCGAAGTCGGGTGCCGGCGAGGTGCTGGTGGTCGGCGGCATCCCGTACGACCCGAAGGCCGCCGCGGAGGCGATGAAGCGGACCCGCAAGGCTTCCGAAAGGCCGGACTTCGCCTACCCCGGCGGGCAGTGAATCCCAACGACTGGACGGAAAATGCTTGCCTTTGGCGGGAAATTCCTTAAGAGATCCAAATAATTTTTAAAACTTAACCGAAACGGCAGATGAAGAAATGGTATCGGCGACTGATCGGCATGGGCCTGGGGCTCGTGCTGCTGGCATCGGCGCAGGCGGCGGGATTCCGCACGGTGGTGATCGACCCGGGCCACGGCGGCCACGACAAGGGCGGCCAGTGGGGCCTGGTCTACGAGAAGCACCTCGCGCTGGACACCTCGGCGCGGCTCGAGAAGGAACTCCAGAAGCGCGGCTTCCGCACGGTGATGACGCGCCGCAGCGACTACTTCATCTCGCTCCCCGAGCGCGTCCGCATCACCAAGCAGCACCGCAACGCGATCTTCGTGAGCGTGCACTACAACTACACCTGGAAGAAGCACGTCTCCGGACTCGAGACCTTCTACCACTCCGGCAAGAGCCGCGCCCTCGCCAGCCACATCCAGAACGGCATGCTCGGCAAGGTCCGGGCGGTCAACCGCGGCGCGAAGTATGCCCGCTACTACGTCATTCGTAACAACGACTGCCCGGCGGTGCTCGTCGAGTGCGGCTTCGTCAGCAATGCCCGCGAGCGCGCGCGGATGAAGTCGGCCTGGTTCCGCCAGGCGCTGGCCGAGGGGATTGCCGACGGCATCGTCCGCTACCGGCGCTCCGGCTGAAGGATCTCCGGCGTGTTTTCGAATGGCCGCGGACGGGTGTCCGCGGCCTTTTTCGTGCAAGGGCCGGGCGCGCCTGGCGGGTCGCGCCGCGTGGGCCGGGCTTGAAACTCCCGCCTCTCCTCGTGGCTGGACCTCGAGCCCCCCTTGCGGGCAGGATCGGGAATGAGCGGATTGACGGTGGCGGCCATGCGCGAGCTCGAGGAGGCGGCCTTCGCGCGCGGGGTGGACCCCGGCGGGTTGATGGATGCGGCGGGCCGCGCGATGGCCGCGCGGCTGCTCGACCTGGTCGGCCCGGTCGCCGGCCCGGGCACCGCGGTGGCCTACGTCGGCAAGGGGAACAACGGCGGCGACGCCCTGGTGGTGCTCGAGGTGCTGCGCGCGGCCGGCTGGCGGATCGCGCTGCGGGCGACGGCCCCGCCCCAGCAGTGGGGCGTGCTCAGCCGCCAGCGCCAGCGCCGCCTCGGGGTGGAGCCGGTCGAGCGGATCGACCGGATTGACCCGCCCGACGCCGCGGGCCCGCTGGTCCTGCTCGACGGCTTGCTGGGCATCGGCGGGCGCGGCGACCTGCGCGGGCCGGTGGCCGGGCTGGCCGGCGAGATGGCGCGGCTTCGCGGCGACCACGGCGCGCAGGTGGTGGCGGTCGACCTGCCCTCGGGAGTCGATGGCGACACCGGCGCGGTCGGTGCCGGGGCGGTGGTGGCCGACTGGACCCTGACGGTGGGCGCGCCGAAGTGGGGCCTGATGGAGGACGCCGCGGTGAACCACATCGGCCGCCTCGTGCTGGTCCCCGTCGAGGACCTGCCGCTGCCGTCGGGCGGCGAGCCGCGCCTGATCTGCCCCGAGGGCTTTCCCGGCCTGCTCGCACCACGCCGTCACGACGTCCACAAGGGGGATGCCGGCGAGCTGGCGGTGCTGGCGGGGTCGCCGGGAATGACCGGCGCGGCGGCCCTCGCGGTCACCGGCGCGCTGCGGGCGGGCGCCGGCAAGGTGACCCTGCACGTCGACGAGGCGACTTTCGCCGCCTTCGCCTGCCGACTGCCGGCCGAGGTGATGGTGCGGGTCAGCCGCGACCCGCTCGCGGCCTGCTTCGCGCAGGAGGTCTCGGCGCGGGTGATCGGCCCGGGCCTTGGCGAAGCCCCGGAGGGCCTGTTCGACGCGCTGTCGGCGACGGATCGGCCGGTGGTCCTCGATGCCGATGCGCTCAACGCGATCGCCGCCCGGGGCCGCCACGACTGCCTCGGCCCGCGGATGCTCGTGACGCCCCATCCCGGCGAATTCCGTCGCCTGGCGCCCGACCTCGCCGGGCGGCCGCGGCGCGAGCAGCTGCGCGGCTTCGTCGACCGCCACGGCTGCTGCGGCCTGCTCAAGGGGGCACGCAGCCTGGTGGCGACGCCCGGTGGCCCGCTGGCGTGGAACCCGACCGGCAACGCCGGGATGGCCGGAGGCGGCCAGGGCGACGTCCTCGCCGGGGTGGCGGGGGCCCTGCTGGCGGCCGGCAAGCCGCCTTTCGAGGCCGGCCTGCTGGCGGCCTGGCTGTGCGGGCGCGCCGCCGAGCGGGCCGTCTCCCACGGCGGGGAAAGCGAGGAGTCGCTGCTGGCCGGCGCGATCCCCGGACAGCTGGGCGGGGCCTTCGACGACTGGCGCCGGCGGCGGCGCTGAGGGATGCCCTGAGTTCGCGGTCCGGTGCGTGGCTGGGGCATCCTGCTCCAGACGGTTCCCGCAGCGTCCTGCTCCGGTCCATCGCTTGCCTCCTCGGTCCCATTCCGACAATCGACCCGGCGCCTTCGGCCTCGCCTCTCTGTTCATCCCGGGAGGGATGACAGCCATTCGTCGGGGGTTGAGGAGCACCGCGACGACACCCCCGGGGCGGGTCGCGACGTTTGATCCCGACCCCGGCAGGGGTCGCAGCCAGTTCGCCTGCTGGCCTGCCGGCCTCCTGGACAGCTGTCAGTCCCGCATCACCAGCTCGGCGAAGACCATCTGGCCGGTGGCGGTCTGGAGGGTGCTGATGACGATCACCTCCTCGCTGCGGCCGATGCGGTCGGCGGCGTGGTTGACCACGATCATGGTTCCGTCGCTGAGGTAGCCGACGGCCTGGTGCTCGTCCTTGCCGGCCCGCACCAGCGGCAGGCGGATGCGCTCGCCGACGATGACGGTGGGCTTCAGGGCGTCGACCAGCTCATTGAGATTGAGCACGTCGAGGCCGCGGAGCTTGGCCACCTTGGTGAGGCTCTCGTCGCTGGTCATCAGCCGGGCGCCGAGCAGCTCGGCGACCTGCATCAGGCGGCTGTGCATCGCGTCGCTGGTGCCCGCGGTCTTGGCGCTCTCCTCGATCGAGACCTGCAGCTGGGCATTGCCCTGCATCGCCTCGAGGTTGTTCAGCCCGCGCTGGCCGCGCTGCTGGTTTTCCTGCTTCGGCGAGTGGGCCAGCACCTCGAGCTCGTCGAGCACGAAGCGGGGCACCACCAGCCGGCCATGCAGGAAGCCGGCCGCGTTGATCGCCGGCACGCGGCCGTCGATGATGGTCTCCGCGTCGAGCACGATCGGCCGCCCGGTGGTGCTGTCCTGGCGGAAGCGGACGTAGGGCAGGATGAAGGCGAAGTCGTCGCGGCTGCTGCGCAGCGCCAGCACCGCGCCGAGGAATCCGAGGCTGGCGTAGAGGACCGTGTTGAGGGCGAGGGTGATGGTCGTCGCCAGGTCGGTGCCGACCTCGCTGATCTGGTCGCCCAGGGCCAGGGTGGCGAGCTCGCTGACCCCGACCCGGGTCAGCAGGAAGGCGCAGAACAGGCCGATCAGCAGCCCGAAGATGGCGGTCGAGAAGCCTCGCAGGGTGAAGCCCTTCATCAGGCTCTCGACCAGGATGAAGAAGCCCCCGACGAGCAGGCCGCCGATCAGGCCCATGGTCATCGACACCTCGACGCTCGTCCCCTTGGTGCTCAGCGCGAGCGCCACGCCGGCCGCCTCGCAGACGAGGAGGTAGAGCAGGCGCGCGATGTTGACGGAGGCGGGAGCGGGCACGGCTGGGATGCTGGGAAGACCTTGGGAGGACGTTGGGGATCGGGACGTGGCGAAGCGGCTGGCCCGAAGGTGGTTGAATTTCCGCCGGACGGCTTGTTAGGGCAAGAAAAAGCCCGGGATGGACCTTGCCGCCGGAGCTGGCTAGCCTTTCTCCCATGACCCGTGGATGGATTCTGCTCCTCGTTTTCGGCGTTGCCGTGCTCGCCTCCGGTTGCGTCACCCGCCGGACCGTCAGCGAGGGTGGCCGGACCGTGGAGGAAAAATACGTGATCAAGCGCCCGATCAAGGAGGCCCTCGACAAGAAGCGCTGAAGACGCGGGCCCCGCCGGTGGGAGCGGGGTCGTGGATTGTAGTGGCGGGAACCCCTCGTCGGGCCGAGACTGCCCGCTGTGAACGAGTGGCTTGCAGTCTTGGCGGGAGTGGGCCTGGCGGCCGCCTGCGGGATGCGAGTGTTCCTGCCGCTCTTCGTCGTCAGCCTGGCGGTCAACAACGGCTTCGACGGCATCGGCGGCTTCGGGCTCCGTGAAGTGCTCGGCGAAGACTTCGCCTGGATCGGCAGCACGCCGGTGACCGTGATGCTCGGCGTGGCCAGCGGGCTCGAGATCGCGAGCTACTACGTGCCCTGGATCGACAACGCCCTCGACACGGTGGCGACCCCGGCGGCGGTGCTGGCCGGGTGGTTCGTCTCCGGCATCTTCATGCCCGAGGGGATGGGCGACGGCGCGATGAAGTGGGCCGCCGCCGCGGTGGTCGGCGGGGGCATGGCCGGGCTGGTCCAGGGCGGCACCGTGGCCGCCCGCGGGACCTCGAGCGCGACCACCGGCGGACTCGGCAACTTCGTCGTCGCCACCGGCGAGCTGATCGGCTCCCTGCTGACTTCGGTGCTGGCCGTGATCGTTCCCGTCGTCGCCGGGATCGTCGCGATCGTCATCGCGGGGTTCATGCTGGGACTCTTCCTCAAGCTCCGCCGGCGCCTGCGCGGCGGCGACCCGCCGGCCGTTGCCTGAAGCCTGCCCCTGACGCCTTTCCGTGGCACCATGGCGGGCGGTTCGTGGGCGCTGCGAAGGCATCCGCCGCGAGGACGGGACCCGGCTACGTAGATCCACGCCATCGATCGGGGGGCTCCTGCCATTTCGTCTAGGTGGTCAAAGCGCGGTGACTCGCCTAGGCGTAATCTGCGAGCAAGCGGCTACCTTCGCTCGGACAGCGGCACGGCAGGGCGAAGGATCTTCCCCGGCTGCCCGCGAGCCCCGGAGCTGTCGTTTGCTCCACCGGTGCCAAGTCCCCGCCGATCCGGTCCGGGATCCGGCACCGGGAACCCATCAAACCCACGACGAATGAAAACCCAGACCAAGACCTCGCGGCATTTGCTCCTGGCATCCGCCGCCTCAAGCTTCGCGATCATGGCCCCGGCGGCCCGCGCGGAATGGCAGCTGCTCGATGACTTCGACAGCTATGACAACACCACCCAGACCCAGCTCGACCTCGATGGGACCAACCTCACCGGCGGCGCGTGGAGCTCCGAGTTCGTCGGAACCGCCAATGCCAGCATCGTCGACTCCGACCGGGGACAGTCGCTCGAGGTCAGGGGCGGAGCACCCTGGCGCGGGGCCGAGTCCGACATCAGCGCGACCGCCGGCGTCCCCGTCGGGAATACCCAGACGATCTTCTTCCAGTTCAAGGCATCGACCAACGGGGCCGCCTTCGACGTGATGATGGGGCTCTCGCCCAGCGTGAGCAACATCGACTCGACCGACGCCTGGCAGGACTTCGCGGTGATGCCCTTCCTCGCTGGCCCGGGAGACGGCACCGCCGACCTCAAGATGATCGATGCGGGCCTGGTCAACGATGACATCATCCCCAACGTCGCCCTCGATGTCTGGTACAACGTCTGGTATGTCATCGATAATGCCGCGGAAACCTACGAGGTCTTCGTCTCGAACGGGACGGACGACGGGACCTCGATCGGGACCGCCAACGTCTACCGCAACGGCTTCACCGGGCAGGCGCTGAACGCGCTCGGCTTCATGGCGGCGGGAGGGGACGGCAGCCTGGTGCTGGTCGACAACATCTACTACGATTCGAGTGGTGCCAACTCGACCTTCCCGATCGAGAACCCGGACAGCGACGGCGATGGCTTGCCCGACCAGTGGGAGATCGACAACGGCCTCGACGAGACCGACGACGGCACGACCGGCGAGACCTCGGCGGGGGCCAAGGACGGCCCGGACGGGGCGCTGGGGGATCCCGACGGCGACGGCGACACCAACCTCGAGGAATTCGAGGCAGGCTCGGATCCGCAGGACATCAACTCCACCGTCGAGGACATCGACGCCGACGGCATCGACGACCTGGTCGAGGACGAGTTCTTCGGCAACAACGACGGCGTCGTCCAGCCGGGTGACCTCGGGCAGGACCGCGACGGCGATTTCGACCGGGACTTCGCCACCAACGGCGACGAGCTGGACGGCGCCACGGATCCGGCCGACGCCTCGTTCTGGCCCGACGGCGACAATGACGGCCTGAACGACGCCTGGGAGCTGGCCAACGGCCTCAGCCCGGAAGACGACGGGACGACGATCGAGGACAACGGCCCCGACGGCGACCCCGACGAGGACGGCAGCGACAACCTGGCCGAACAGATCGCCGGAAGCGACCCGCAGGACGACAGCTGGACCGCGACGAACGCGATCCTCGCCCATCGCTGGAGCTTCGACGGCGACCTCGCCGACTCGGTCGGAGGATCGGATGCGATGGCGGTCGACCCGGACGCCGACGGAGCCACCGGGGGGGGCTTCACCCAGAATCCGACCAGCATCACCCTCGAGGGCGGGGCGAAGCCCGAGAGCACCTACGTCAGCCTCGGCAGCAACCTCCTCAGCGGAACCCAGGCCACCCGGGTCTCGCCGATCACCCTCGAGCTCTGGGCGACGCGCCACTCGGTCGAGACCTGGTCCCGGCTGTTTGCCTTCGGTGTCGATGACGCCCCCGCGCTGGACGCCGCGCTCTTCATGTCGTGGAGCTTCGGCGACGACGCCAACAACGACCGGGTCGACTGGAACGGCCGGGGGACCGTGGACGGTTCCAACGCCCCCTACATCGACGACATCCCCTACCACGTCGTCATGACCATCACGCCGGCCGTCTACTCCGACGGCGCCTTCGCCCGCGGGGCCGAGGTCGAGTGGTGGACCTCGCCGGCGCAGTCGAGCCAGGCCGCCGGTCACCCGCTGCTTGAGTCGCGGGGGTCCTTCCAGTTCGACGGGGCCGACCTGAGCGATCTGGTCGACACCGCCTGCAACCTCGGGCGCTCGATGTATGGCGACGACACCGCGAATGCGACCTACCACGAGATGCGGATCTGGCGCGGCAAGCTGACCGAGACCGAGCGCGAGTTGTTCCACCTCCTCGGTCCGGACAACTTCGACCGCGCCGACGTCGACAACGGCGGCCTTGGCGACGGGTTCCCCGACCAGTGGGAGATCGTCCGCTTCGGCGACACCGCCACCGCGACGGTGGGCGGGGACAGCGACGGGGACGGCGACGACGACGACCTCGAGCTGCTCGACCAAACCGACCCGGACAACGCGGACTCGTTCTTCGGCGACGCCGACGCCGACGGGCTGGATGACTTCTCGGTCGAGCTGGTCTACTGGAACAACCTCCTGCAGACCCCTTCCGATGACCCGGACGGCGACGGGCTGGACAACCAGGCCGAGCTCGACCTCTTCACCGACCCGGTCGACAGCGACTCGGACGACGACGGATTCTCCGACGGCTACGAGGTCGCGCGGGGCAGCGACCCGCTGCTGATGGCGAGCGTCCCGGTTCAGGACGGCGGCTGGACGCTCTTCGAGGACTTCGAGGGGCCGGGCATGATCGAGGGCAACACGCTCAACGGGGTCAACGGCTGGACCTCCGGCCCGCTCAGCGTGGTGGGCCCGGATCCCGAGTCGATCGTCAACCAGGTCGGCGAGCTTCACGGCGACGGCGACGTCAGCAAGCCGATGCTCGACGAGTTCGCGATCATCGATGGCAACACCGGCACCATGTTCTTCCAGTTGCGCGTCGACGCTTCGGCAACCCTTGACCGGGCCTTCGTCCTCTCCGACGTCGACGGTGACTACTTCAACGGCGAGGTGAACCTTGGCCTCAACGGAGTGGTCGACGGCACCCCCGACTTCTATGGCCGCAATCCGGGTGGAACCAACACAACCTACGCGTATCCCTTCGACACCTGGATGAATGTCTGGCTGGTTGCTGACACCCTGACCGACACCTATGACATGTGGGTCGAGTCGCCGGACGGCGAGGTTGGAATGGTCCAGATCGCCGACGATTGGGTCTTCCGCAACAGTGGGGAGGGAGCCGTCGCCAACACGCTCTTGAGCTTCATCATGGGGGACTTCGACGATCCCGAGGACATCACCTACATCGACAACCTCTACGTCGACCCGACGAGTGAGAACCTGACCAACCCGCTCGGTGATTCGGGCGGCGGCGACAGCGACAACGACGGCATGGACGACACCTGGGAGGAGACCTACGGGCTGATCGTGGGTGTCGACGACTCCATGGAGGACCTCGACACCGACGGCACGGACAACCTCACCGAGTTCCGCCTCGGCCTGATCCCGAACGACGGTAGCTCGTTCTTCGGCATCATGTCGACCGACGAGGACCCGAGCGACGGCTTCACCTTCAGCTGGCCGAGCCTGCCCGGGACGAGCTTCACGATCCGCCGCACGACCGACTTCTCCGGGTTCCTGGACCTCGAGACCGGCTTTGCCGCGGACGGTTCGCCGGCGACGTCGACGAGCTACACCGACCCCACGCCTCCGGCGGGTGCGGCCTACTACACCATCGAGCTCGAGTGAGCCGACGGCACGGGGAAACCACCTGAAACCTGCTTGCGGCCCGGGACGAACTCCCGGGCCGCTTGCTTTTCCGGCTTGGCGCGCTGGAGGAGCCTTTGGACTGCGGTGGCTGGACACCGCTTTGCGTGTCGTTCTTGGACTGCTCCTCAAGGCCTGCGATCGAGGGACTGGGTGGCTGGCAGCCTCCATCAGGTGGCCGGGCCGTTCAGGAGCGAACCGGGTGATGGGTGCCGTTGTCCCGGGTCTCTCTGGAAGGACCGGCCTCAATCAGGAAGCTGCAGCCGCTTGCCTTCACTCCGCGGCCGTCCGCTGGAGAGTAAGATCCCCAACGACCCGCAAAGCGGCGTCGAGCCGCCGCACTCCAAGGTCTGCGGCGCTTCAGCGCTTCAGGTGCCGGTCGGCCCAGTCGAGCGTCGCCCGCCAGTCCTCGGGCGTGACGTTGTGCTTGCCACGGCGGAGGTAGTAGCCGACCCGGCTGTCGACGAGCACACCGGGCTCGGGCCACTCCTCTGTCTCGAGCCCCTCGTGGCCGAGCAGCTCGTAGACCGCGCCGGCCGAGCGGCCCGACAGGAACTCGCCCTCGGGGTCGGACCAGCCGTCCTCGCTGGCGCTGAGGATCAGCAACGGGCGCGGGGCGATCAGGGCGGCGAGGCAGTTGCCGTCGACCGGTAGCGCCGCCTCGTTGTCGGCGAAGCGGCGGTAGCGCGGGCAGAACCAGTGGCCGATGCTCGTGCCGGTGAGGTTCGACACCCGCTCGCCCGAGATCCGCTTCGACAGCGAGACCCCGCCCTTGCCGGAGTTCTGCGAGATCACCGCGGCGAAGCGCTCGTCCTGCGCCGCCGCCCACATCGCGGTCTTGCCGAGCCGGCTGAAACCCACCGCGGCGACGCGCCCGGCGTCGACCCGCGGGTGGGTCTCGAGGTAGTCCAGCGCCCGCGACATCGCCCAGGCCCAGCCGCCGATCGCGCCCCACGAGTCGGGCTCGCCCGGCGGAGCGAGCACCCGCGGGCCGTGCCACCACTGCCGCGGCAGGTCGGGCTCGACCTCGCCGTAGCACGCCGTGGCGAGCCCGTAGCCGCGGGCGAGGATGGCGTCGTGCGGCCACATCGACGCGTGGCAGCCGCGCATCGACTCGTCGGCGCGGTGGTCCGGGACCTTCTGGTAGAGCCCCTGGACGTAGTGGTCGGGGACCGGCAGGTCGTCCTCCGCGGTGGTGGTGAAGTTGCCGTCGAAGTTCAGCCCGAAGAACACCGGCACCGGGCCCTCGACCTGGTTGGGGAGGTGCAGCAGCAGCTCCATCCGGCGGCCGCCCTCGCGGCCTTCAAAGAGGATGCCCACCCGCAGGCGGGTGGCCGAGCCGCTGCGGGCGTCCGGCTTTTCCTCGCGAACGACGAAGCGCAGCGACTCGGGACGGCCGATCGGCGTGCGGCCGTGCATGTTGGCGGCGAACAGCTCGAGCAGCTCGGGCCGGCGCCGGTCGCGCCAGTCCTCCGCGGTCTCGACCACGCTGCCGTCCGCCAGCACGAGCAGGTCGACCAGCGGCAGGGTCTCAACCTCGGCGGCATCCCCCGGTGGGTCCTCGGCGGAGGCGCAGCCGATCGCTGCCGCCACCAGCGCGATGCCGAGCCGGCGGATCGACACAGGACGGCGCCGTCGGAACTGGAATCCCCGGTCTGCGTCCATCTGGGTTCATCCGCGGTTTCCCCTCTCAGGCACCAAGGGTCCGGCGGCTTGCCGAAGCGCGGTCAGGCGGACGCCGCAACCTCCGAGACCGCCAGGGCCTCGCGGGTCAGGCGGGTGATCTCGTCCCACTTGCCCTCGTTGACCAGCGACTTGGCCACCATCCACGAGCCGCCGATGGCGGCGACCACGGGAAGCTTGAGGTAGTCGTCGACGATCGCCGCCGAGACGCCGCCGGTGGGGATGAACTTCACGCCGGTGTGGGCGTAGGGGCCGGCCAGCGCCTTGAGCATCTTCGCCCCGCCGGCGACCTCGGCCGGGAAGAACTTGAGCAGCTTGCAGTCGAGCTCGAGCGCCTGCTCGATCTCGCTCGGCGTCATGATGCCGGGCGAGAAGCTCAGCCCGCAGGCCCGGGCCTTGGCGATGATCTTCGGGTTGAGCCCGGGGGCCAGGCCGAAGACCGCGCCGGCGTCGGCGGCACGCTGGACCTGCTCCTCCTCGAGCAGGGTGCCGGCACCGACGAGGATCTCGGGGAACTTCCGGGCGATGCGGCGGATCGATTCCTCCGCCGCGGCCGTGCGGAAGGTGATCTCCATGATGTCGAGGCCACCGGCAAGCAGGGCCTCGGCGAGGGGTTCGGCGTCGTCGGCGTCGTCGAGGACGACCACCGGGACCATGCGCTTGGCGAGGATTCGGTCGATCATGGGAAGGCAGGGTGGAAGGGAGGCCCCAACCGGACTCGGCGGGCGACAGGCAAAGGTAGCTCCGCGGCTTCCACCCGGTCAAGAACCGCCAAGTTCATCGGCCGCGGCGGATGCCGCCGGGCGGCGATGCAGGCCGGCGGCGTGTCGGTGACCCGGGTCCCGGCCGTCGGGCCGCCCGGTTCCGGGGAGGTGGTTTCGGGGATCCGGTCCCGGGAAATCCAAACATCGACAGAACCAATGATGATGGATGCTTAATCGATTCACCGCGTCGTTGGCGGGATGCTAGGCTGCCGGGATAGGCGAATGCCTGGAACCTGCCATGACACCGATCGACTACCTGGTTTTTCTCGGCATCGCCTTCTGGCTGCTGGTCCGCAGCAAGCACGCCGAGCAGCGCGTCCGCCAGCTCGAGGACCAGCTGCGGGACCTGGAGCAGCGAATGGAGCCAGCCAGGGCAAGGGCGAAGGCAAGGGCGAGGGAGGAGGAAGCCCCGCCAACTCCGGTGATCACCGAGATCCGGCCCGTGTCCGAACCCAAGCCGCCAGCGATGCCGCCCAGCTCCACACCTTCCCCACCTCGATCCGGTCCGCCGGCCCGTCCATCAGCGCCCGCCCGAACCGCCCCCGCCGCGAGCAAGCCCGTGGTCGATCCATCGCCCCCGGCTCCGTCGCCCCCGGGCAAGCCCGCCTTCGAGTGGAAGCCACTGCTCGAGAAGGTGAAGCTGTGGCCACCCTCGGGCGAGAATGCGGAAGCGGCCATCGGTGCCTGGTGGTTGTCGCGGCTCGGGCTGATCGTGCTGATCATCGGCGCGGTGTTCTTCGGCGTGCGGATCGCCGAGAACACGCCGCCCGGTGTGCGGTTGGCGACCCTGGCCGCCATCGCCGCCGGCGTCGCCACCCTCGGGGTCTGGCTCGAGCGGCGCCTGCCGGCCTTCGGCCGCCTGATCTCGGCCGGCGGCCTCGCCCTCGGCTACCTGACCGCCTTCGGGGCCTATGCGATCGAGGCCACCAAGGTGATCGACAACCCGGCGGTGGGCTTCCTGGTCCAGGCGCTGGCGGTGGTCGGCGTGGTGGCCTGGAGTTGGTGGAAGCGCGACGAGGCGATCGCGGCGATGGCGGTCCTGCTCGGCCTGGTCGCCTGTTGGTTTTCGCATCATCATGACCTCGATCACTTCGTCGTCGCGGGCCTGCTCTGCCTGGCCGCCGCCGGCGGGGCGCTGTTGGTGATCCGCCGCTGGCTGTGGCCGCATGCGGTGGGGATGGCGGGCGCCTGGGGCGGCTTCCTCGTCCTCGGCTTGTCCGACTGGCCGCACGGGGGCGGGCCGGGATTTGTCGTCGAGCTCGGCAGCCTCGCCCTGCTGGCCGGCCTGCTCGAGGCGGCCTCGTTCCTCGACCAACAAGGCCGGCTGGCGCGCCCGGATCCGGGGAGGGAGCGCTGGAGGCGCCGGCTTGCCCTGGCCAACACCTCGCTGGCGATCGCGGTGGGCTGGCTGGCGATGCGCATGACCTACCCGCCGCTGGTGGAAGATGGCCAGCTCGCCGGGTTCTACCTCGGCTTTGCCCTGCTGGTCGGCGCCTTCACCGCGCTGCGTTGGTGGAAGGGCCACCCGCTGGCGATCACCGAGACCTTCCTGCTCAAGGCGATGGGCCTGCTGGCGCTCTTCGTCGTCGCCCGCTTCGACGGCCCGACCCGCTGGCTGTCGCTGTCGGCCCAGGTCCTCGCCTTGCTGTGGACCTGGCGGCGGTCGCGGATGCGCGGGGTGGAGGTCGCGGTCGGCGTCCTGTTCCTGGCGACGCTGGGCGTGATCGCACGCGACCTCAGCATCCCGGCGCTGGGCGAATGGTGCTTGTTCAGCATCCGCCACCTCGTCGGGGTGCTGTCGATCGTCCTCCTGACCGCCACGCTGGCCCTACACGCGCGCTGGTTGGACGGCAGCGCTCCGGCGGTGCCGACCGAGCCACCCCCGGCGGGTCCCGACGGCCGACTTTTCCTCCGCCTCGCGGGTGGGGCACTGTGCGGCGCGGTCCTGGTCCTCCTGGCGACCACGGGCGCGGGCCCTGGTAGCGAGTCCGGCGTGCCGCTGCTGCTGTCGCTTGCCGCCCTCGTCGTCGCGGCGCCGTGCCGGATCGGGCGCAGCTTCGCGCCAGTCCTCGCCGGACTCGTCGGCCTGTTCGCGGGCTTCGCCGCCTATGTCGCGACCCCCGGCACCAGCGCCGCAAGCGACAGCTCGGTCGGCGCCTGGCTGGTGCTTTTGGCCGGCGGCCTCGTGCTGGCAGCGGGACGACACTGGCAGCGGAACTGGCACGGTGGCCATGTCGTCCGGCTGCTGCTCAATGGCGCCGGCCTGGTGGTCCTCTCGACGCTGCTGACCCGCGCGCTCGCTGGTGGCGGCCTGGCCTGGCAGTGGGCGGGCGTCCTGCTGCAGGCCGCTGCTGTCGGAATGGCGCTGGTCCTGCAGGCGCGACGGTTTCCACCGGGTCACCTGTCAGCGGGCCGGTCCACTTGGCTGGCGAGCCAGTGGGTCCTCGGCGTGCTCGCCGGCGGGATTATGGTTGCCGGGGCGGTGGAGCGGATTCCGCAGGGCGAGCACCTTCCCATCCCCCTCGCGCTCGCCGCCGCCCTCGTCTTCGCCTGCGCCTACCGGGTCCGCAATGCGGTGCCCGCGGTGGCGGGAGGCTTGCCCCTGCTCGCGGCGGTCGCGCTCGATCTCGCGGCCTTTGCCGACCCCGGACTCAGCGGCTTCCTCGTCGCGTCGACCGCGGTCATCGCGGCGGCCTGCCTGGGCACCGCGCTGGCGCTCTCCCGATGCAAGCTCGAGCCGCGCCTGGCGATGGCCTTCGACGCGGTGCTGCAACTGCTGGCCCTGCTGGTGCTGCACTGGCTGCTCCGGGCCACCCTTTCGGCTCCGCTGGTGATGCTGGCGGATGTGGCGATCGCCCTGCTCGTCATGGCGGGCGCCAAGCGGCTGCCATTCCCTTCGCTGCCCTTCGTCTCGGTCCTGCCGCTCGTGCTGGGGCTTGGAAACCTCGGCGAGGCCTGGCTCCGCGGCGCCCCCGCCGAGGAGCGATGGATCTGGTGGGCCGTGTCGGCGATGGTCGGAGGCTGGCTCTGGTTTGGGCCGCACCGGCTGACGGGCTTGCCGGGCGTGCCCGCGCCGGTGGGCAGGCGATGGCTGGCAGGCCTCGCCGGTCTCGCCGCGGTGGTTTTCACCGTGAGCGGCTTCCAGATGCTCGCCGCCCCGTGGCACCTCGTTGCCGTGGCTGGCCTGGCGGTGGCGATGGCCGGACTCGGCCGACTCGGCCAGCTGCCCGGTTGCCAGGCATTCTCGCTGGTGCCGCTGGCGGCGGCGCTCACCGCGGCGCTCGGCCGGGTCATCGGGCTGCCTCCTGGCCCGCCCCAGGCAACCTTGTTCGCCGTCGTGCTCGTCGCCGTGCTGACCGCCGGCCACGGAGTGGTCCTGGTGGCCGGGTCGGGGCGGCCCCGGCGGTCCCGCGTCTGGTGCCACGCGCTCGCCGCGCTCGGGCTGGTCTTCCTCGCCTTCTCGAACCCGCGCCTCGGGGTCGAGTCGCTGACCACGGTCTTCTGGGGCCTCTCCGCGATCGTGCTCTTCGGCATCGGCCTGGTGGCCGGCCTGAAGCCCTATCGGCTCACCGGCCTGATCGGTCTCGGCCTGGCGATGCTGCGCATGTTCCTCGTCGACATCGACGAGCCGCTCTACCGGATCTACGCCTTCTTCGCGATCGCCGCGGTGCTGCTCGGGATCGGCTACCTCTACCACCGCTTCCGCGACCTCATCGAGCGGGCCGACGGGATGCCGGTCGCAAAGCCCGGCTCGTGAAGGCGGGTCTTCGTGGAAGCCGTGACATCAGAGCGACGGCATGATAGTCCGACTTCATGCGAGTCCCCCTCCTCTTCATCGCCGTGCTCGCCACCGTGGCCTCGGCCGCCCTCCTCCGCACCCGCCAAGATCAAGAGGCCAGCACGCCACGAACCCTCGTCCAGCATGATCGGCATGAGCGGCATGAGCGGCCCCAGCGCGGCTACCTAGTGGATGACGGCATGATCGCCAACGACATCTACAAACCCAGCGACCCTGCCGCCCGCGAACGGATCCGCAACACCATCAACGCCATGCCAGCTTGCCGTCCCGGGATGCTCGAGATCCTCGACGGCGACCTACCCGACGAGAAGAAGACCGAATGGCTCACCCACTACTTACTTCTCCGCACTGATGGGTAAGGTCCGCCAACGGACTTCCACCAACCCGGCCCGAGTTTCTCGGGCCGGGTTTTTTTGTGCCCACCAATCACTCGCCATGAACGACAAGACCATCATCCACCTCTGTTTCCTCGGCGCATTGGCCGCCCTGCTGGCCTGCGGTGCCCACTTCCACCGTCAGGCCGACACTGAACCCACCCGGCCGATCACATGCGAAACCCCGCGACTGCTCCCGGAGGACAGCCCGATCAACTCCGAGAGCACATGAAACTGCTGCAGAACAACCCGCCGGCCGACCCCGCCTGCGCGGACTTCATCCAGCCCCGCAGCTTCAACAAGGTCGGCAAGACCGCCCTCTGGGCCGCCGACAACGGCGCCTTCCGCGGCCTCGACGAGCGCCGCTTCCTCAAGATGCTCGACGCGATCGTGGTGGCCGAGGTTCGAGGGCGTGATGGCGAGCCTGCCTGAAGCTCGCTCTCGGTTTTTCACTCTCCGGTGACTTTCCGTTTCTGGGAGCGTTTCGGCGGGTTTTCTTGCGCCTTTCGTTGTACCAGAAATCCTGGCGCATTCCCGCGACTTGCTGAACAGAAGCCGACCAGGCTGGAGGCGGAGGCGGGAATCGAACCCGCGAATGGAGGTTTTGCAAACCTCTGCCTTACCACTTGGCTACTCCGCCGTGACGCCGGTCTGGGCCCGGGAGGGTGCACGCGGGCGGCGCGTCCTGTCAATGGCGGTCTTGGGAAGGGAATCGCGTTGTGGCGGGCTCCCGCGGGTGCTTGGCTGCAGGCGTGTTCCCCGTCCTGAAGCGCCGCCCGCCGGGTCGGGTTCGTGCCGTCCTGATCGCCGCCTTGGGCCTCGCCGGGTGGACCGGGCCGGCGCTGGCGGACCCGCCGCGGCGCCACGAGTCGAAGGGTGCCGTCTACCACGTCGCCCGGGCGCGGACCGACGAGGTCCGGGTGCTGTGGCAGGGAGCCGAGGGCCAGCCGCTGCGGACCATCCCGCGGGCCGCCGCCTTCCTGCGCCAGCAGGGCGAGGAACCCCGGCTGATCGTCAATGGCGGTATCTTCGAGCCCGGCGGGGTCCCGAGCGGCCTGCTGGTCCAGGATGGCGAGGAGCTCCGCCCGCTGAACCAGCGCCCCGGCAAGGGCAACTTCTACCTCCTGCCGAACGGCGTGTTCGGCATCGGCAAGGACGGCGCCTGGATCGTCCGCAGCAACGAGTACCCGCCCGCCGGCGCGCAGGTCCTTCACGCCGTGCAGTCGGGTCCGCTGCTGCTGCGCGGGGGCAGGATCCACCCGAAGTTCCGCCAGGATTCGAAGTCCCGCCTGCACCGCAACGGGGTGGGGGTCACCGTGGAGGGAGACGTGTTGCTGGTGATCACCGACTTCCACTCGCCGCGCTTCCCGAACCTCTTCGAGTTCGCCGAAGTGTTCCGTGACCTCGGCTGTGACGACGCGCTGTTCCTCGACGGCGACCTTTCCCAGATGAAGTGGGGTAAGGAACTCGATGCACCGAGCAACCGCTTCGGCTCGATGATTGCCGTGGTCATCAGTGAGCCGGTGAGCCGGTGAGCCAGTGAGTGAGTGAGCCAGTGAGCCGGTGAGTGAGTGAGCCGGTGAGCGAAGGGGCCGGTGAGTCAGTGAGCAGCTCGTGGAAGCTGCGGGGCTGGCAGGGTAGCGAGGGTTGGAGTGACGGCCTTCAGCCTTCGATTGAGCGAGGAGACCGGTGACGAGTAGGGTGGGCGAAGGCGGGCTTCCCCGCGTATCTTCTGCTGTTTGCCGATATTGCGACCAGGCTCGGAGGAAATCGCTCGGGGACTGAAATGGTCGCGGTTGAGAAGCCGCCGAAAAACATGGACGTCACGGAAATGCTCTCCTTGATTGGTATTGCGACATCAGTGCCCCTGGGTCGCACGCCCCTCCAAAGACAAGCCGGCATGGCAACGAGCTTCCAGCGAGCCCACGGTTCGCCGGCGGGCTTCGTCGTCGGCACGACATGGCGGGGAGATTCGGACCTCCAATCGCCATGAAGCAGCCCCTGACCCTTTTGACCGGTCTTCTCCTGACTGCCCCGCTCGGGGCGCAGATCGAACACGGCACCTTCCGCATCGACGGCAACGACATCGGCACGCTTCGCCTGGCGCCCGCGAAGTCGCCGGGGGTGCTGGTCGACTCGTCGAGCAACTCCGGGGACTACCACGCCGACCTGGTCGAGCCGGACCCGATCCCGAACGGGGTGATGGTCTCGTGCGCGGCGGAAAACCTGCGCGATGGAACGCCGAGGTTTTCCAACGTCTTCCCTTGGGCCACGGAGCCGGAGTACTTTATCCCGGTCTTCGTCGCCGTCTTCGGGACGCAGAGCGAAGCCGAGGGCAACGGCGACATCTCCTTCGCCTGGTTTCCCTACAGCGGCACGGATGTCCTCGGCGGCGTCGCGACGAACAGCGAGAACGGCGGCGTCATCACTTCCTTCGTCGCCTCCCCGGGGCTGACCCACGCCCTGCTGGCGAGCGACCCCGACGCCAACCTGGTCGAACTCGGCGGCGGCGAGTTCACGCTCGACCTCCGGTCGGTCGACCCCGATGCCACTCCCGAGAACGGGGTGCTCCTGGTCAACAGCGCGGAGAACGAGGACAACTACGCCTTGTCGATGGACCAGGGCGACGGGACCTTCCGGATCTTCAGCCGCGACATCTCCTCGGACGCCTCGGCGGGCGAGGGCTACGAGCAGGACTCGATCGCCTTCGCCTACGTCCCGGCGGACAGCAGCGACCCGCAGGTCGTGGCGGTCGGGCGCGTCGATGGAAACGGCCAGAAGCTGGCGGCCGGCGGGGACTTCTCGGTCGCCAAGGTGCCGAACCAGAACGGGACCTGGTTCCTGAGCATCCCCGGGCACTCGGACCAGACCGGCACGCTCCTCGTCAGCCCGGAGGGCGGGGAAAGCCTCAACCTCGACAACTTCGTCAACGTCGACTGGGAGCCCGCCGTGGACGCCTGGGTGGTCCAGTCGCGCGACATCCGCGACACGGCCTCGCCGCTGCTGCAGAACCTCGGCGACCAGGCGGCGTTCAGCTTCGTGTTCCTCGCCGCGGAGCGCCCGGTGGTCCACGTCGATGACAGCGCCACCGGGGCCAACGACGGCAGCAGTTGGGCCGACGCCTTCGCCGACCTGAACGCCGCGCTGGCCAGTGTCACCGGTGGCGAGGAAGTCCGCGTCGCGGCGGGGACCTACACTCCCGGCGCGACCCGCGAGTCGACCTTCGCGATGCCCCCGGACGTGGCGATCTACGGCGGCTTTCCCGACGGCGGCGGCACCATGGAGGCGCGCGACCCCGCGGCAAACCCGACGATCCTCAGCGGCGACATCGGCGTGGCCGACGACATCAGCGACAACTGCTTCCACGTCGTCACCGCCACCGGCACCAACAAGGACAGCCTGCTCGACGGCTTCACCATCGCGGGCGGCAACGCCGACGGCGACTCCGGCCTGCGCCAGCACCTCGGCGGCGGGATCCTGGTGGACGGCTCGGGCCAGGCCGCCTTCCGCGACCTGGTCGTCACCGGCTGCGAGGGGACGATTGGCGGCGGGGCCTACTTCAACGAGGCCAGCCCGATTTTCCGCAACGTGGCCTTCGTCGAGAACCGGGCGCCGCTTCCGGGGACCTCGGTGACCGGCGAGGGTGGCGCCATCTACAGCAACAATAGTAGCCCGGTCTTCCGTGACTGCGAGTTCTACGGCAACGTCGCCGCCGCCGACGGCGGGGCGATCTCCAACCACAGCTCGACCATCGTGATGTCCGGCTGCCGGGTCGTCGGCAATGTCGCCGGCGAGTCGGGCGGGGGGCTCTACCGCGCCGGCGGCAGCTTCGTGCTGGCCCACCCGAGCATCGTCGCCAACGTCGCCGGGACGGTCGGCGGCGGCGTCACGGGGAGCTCGATGATCATCACCAGTGGCATCCTGTGGGGCAACGAGGCGCCGAGCGCGCCGCAGAATGGCAGCGGCCTCGACGGCACCAGCAGCAACGTCCTGGTCGAGGGCGCCACGGTCGGCGGCGACATCGTCTCGGCCGGCGACCCGCGCTTCGTTCGTCACCCCTTCTCCGGCGACGGCGACTGGGCGACGCCGGACGACAACGACTACGGCGACCTGCGCCTGCGCACCGGCTCCGCGGCGATCGACCGCGGCAACGACAGCTACGCCTACCAGCCGTACGACCGCGACGGCGTCCTGCGCTCGATCGACGGCGACCTCGACGGCGTCGCCGGCGTCGACCTGGGGCCCTTCGAGGCCGGTGCGCCGACGATTTCCGCAGACGGCGAGATCCACCGCTGGACCTTCAACGGCACCCTCGAGGACTCGGTCGGCAACGCCACCCTGACGCTCGAGGACGGCGCGCGGCTGGTCAACGGCAAGCTGGTGCTCGACGGCATCGACGACAACGCCTTCACCTGCGCGCCGATCCCGGCGACTCTCGGGGCGAAGACCCTGGTCGCCTGGGTGAGCCCGTCGAACCTCGACCAACAACGGGGCGGGGTGATGACCGTGAACCGCGACATCAACGGCAGCGACACCTTCGACAGCATCGTCTTCGGTGAGCGGATTTCCCGGCGCTGGGAAAACGGAAGCAACCTCGGGAATCGCAGCAACACGGACAACGGCGCGTTCTCCGAGACCCTGATTTCCCCGGATGAGGTGATGATCGCGATCGCCTACCACCCGGACAGCAGCATCGACCTCTATCGCAACGGCGCGCCCTACAGTCCCGACGGCGCCGCCGACAAGGGGACCCTGGTGACCTACCCCGGCAACAGCGCGACGATTCGCTTCGGCGAGCGGCACCCGAACACGACCGACACTCAGCGCTTCTTCGCCGGCGCCATCAACGAGGCGCGGCTCTACGCCGGGGCCCTGTCGGCCGGCGAGCTCGCCGGCTTGTTTGCCGCCGGGCCCACCCCCGGCACGGGGCCGGCCACGGGCGACAACCTCACCGCCGGGGCGCGGGTGCGCCAGTCATCGACCGAGCCCGCCGTCCTGCCCGAGCGCAACGACCCCGGGCAGGCGATCGACTCCAGGCTCACCAACGCCACCATGACCGCGGCCGCGGACGACGCGGCCTGGCTCGAGGTGGAGCTGGTCGAGGACTCGATGGTCGCAGCCGTCGAGCTGGTCAATGTCAGCGGCGGGAGCGACTGCCCGCGCGCGCGGCTGCGGGACATCACGATCGAGCTGCGCGACGCCGCGGGCGCGGTGCTGGCGAGCTCGCCGCTGCTGAATCCGGGGAATGCCGGCTACTCCTTCCCGGACGGGCCGGCCGAGCTGCGCCACGAGTTCTCGCTGGCGACGCCGGTGCGCTTCGTGCGGGTCTCGCGGGCGCCCGACGCGACGCTCGCGGCGAGCTTCGGCAATGGCGGGCTGGCCGAGGCCAACAGCCTGTCGCTGGCCGAAGTGCGCGTCCGGGGAATGCGGGCCGACGAGCCGGTCGTGCGGCCGCTCGACTTCACCTACGACTCGCGCCGCGCCGATCCGCTGCCGCTGTCGCAGGGGTGGCAGCAGGCGGAGTTCGTGGTGGGCAGCGACGGCATCCCGCCGGACGGGCTCATCGTCCCCGGCGCGAACGCCGGTTTCATCACCGCGGGCAGCGAGAGCGTGTGGCAGCTCAACGACCAGCTCACCGACGGGTCGAACAACTCGCCCGGAGTCCAGAAGGCGCTCAGCCTGGCGGAACTGGCCGAGCTGCATGAGCTGGGCTGGGTGATGGAGGCCGAGTTGCAGGTCATCCAGGACGGTGCCTCGAACAGCGCGGGCTTCCTCGACTGGGGGTTTCCGGTCGGCGACAACCCGGGTTGGACGCTCGATGCCGGCGCGTCGCCCGGGGTGCGGACCGGCTTCATCTTCCGCAAGGACGAGGCCACCAACGCCCTGATCGTCGAGCAGGAGGGCGGCGACTCGCTGACCCTCGGCGCCGACTCGGCGGACAGCTTCCACACCCTGCGGGTGGTCGGGGAGCCACGCAGCACGGAGTACGAGTGGTTCGTCGACGAGGTGAAGGGCGGCGACGGTGACCTCGGCACCAACGGCACCAATGACACGGGCCGCGACTTCCGCTTCGCCAGCGGCAACTCGAACGAGGCCGGACGGGTGATGAACTGGCGGCGGGTCTCGCTGCGCACCGTCGACCGGCCGACCCTGCCCGGTGCCGCCGACCTGCGGGTCTACTTCCAGGCGGAATCGGGCGACAGCTCGGGCACCGACCTGTTCGACCGCGCCGGCCACCCCGAGGGGCCCTACAATGGCGTCTGGGCCGGCAGCCTGCCGGTGCATGCGCCCGGTCAGGTGGGCGAGAGCCTGACCTTGGCCCCCGGCAGCCACATCGACCTGTCGAGCCATGTCGATGAGTTCGCCGGGCTCACCGAGGGATCGGTCAGCCTGTGGTTCAAGCCGGCGACCGATGAGCCGATCCAGACGCTCTTCGCGCTCAGCGACTCCGGCGCCGCCGAGGAGGTCACCGCCCTGCGCTACTACCACGACCTCGACGTGCTGTCCTTCATCAGCGACGACGGCGTGACCGTGCCGGTCGCCAGCAGTGCGGTCGACGCGGCCGATGCCGACGACGGACACTGGCACCACGTGGTCGTCACTTTCGGCGGAAACGTCGGCAGGATCTTCTACGACGGGGTTTCGGGAGGACCCGGCGCCTTCCAGTGGGGCGACGGCCGCTTCGAAGGCGCCGATTCGTTCACCATCGGCACCTGGATCAACTCGCTGTTCCCGGGTGGCGCCGAGTCCTTCAGCGGCGGCATCGACGACTTCGCCATCTGGGACCGCAAGCTCAGCCCCGACGAGGCGCTCGCGCTCTACCACCAGGGCTACCTCGGCGGCGGCCTGAACTACGAGGTCGACGAGGACGGCGACGGCATCCCGGCGCGGCAGGAGGCCTTCCTGCTGACCTCGGACCAGAGCACCGACAGCGACGGCGACGGCATCCCCGACGCCGAGGAACTCGAGCTGGGAACCAACCCGGCCAAGCGCGACACCGACGGCGACGGTATCCCCGACGCCGAGGAGATCGCCAACGGCACGAACCCGAGGCTCGCCGACAGCGACGGCGACGGCTTCGACGACCGCCGCGAGACGCTGCTGCCCGTCCTCGAGGGCCGCGAGTTCGAGCGCATGCCGGACGGCAAGATCGCCTTCACCTTCGAGGCCTACGGGGCCTACTCCGAGCTCTGGCTCGAGGGCTCGACCGGGCTCGGCGGATTCACCCGGCTCGCCGAGGCGATGATCACCCCGCTGGGCGAGGATCGCTTCCTCGCCGAGATCGTGCCGGCCGGGGGGCTGCGCTTCTTCCGCGCCGCCTCCGATGCCGGGGTGCTGACCGACCCCTTCGACGCCACCTCGCACCCGGCGCTGGTGCCGCCCGACACCGACGGCGAGGGGCTCGACGACGGCGCCGAGCTGGTCCTCGGCACCGACCCGCTGCTGCCCGACACCGACGACGACGACTACTCGGACTACGTCGAGGTGATGCTGGGCAGCGACCCGCTCGACCCGCTGTCGACCCCGGCTCCGGTCGACAGCGACGGCGACGGGCTGACCGACGCCCAGGAGCTGGCCCTCGGCACGCGCGCCGATCGGGTCGACAGCGACGACGACACCTTCTCCGACCACGTCGAGGTCAATGCCGGGTCCAACCCGAACTCGGCGGCCTCGCTGCCGGATGGCGCGGTGCTCATCACCGAGGCCTTCTTCTACGAGTCCGGAACGCGTGTCGCGACCATCGACTTCGAGCTGGTCGGCAGCGGCGCAAACCTGCGGATGCAGTCCTCGGCCGACCTGCTGTCCTTCCCGGACCTCGGCTCGGCGAGCATCGACGACCTCGGGGGCGGGCGCTACCGGGCGACGGGGACGGCCCCGCCGGGGCATCGCTTCTTCCGCGTCGCGATCGACGGCGCGGGGGGCACCGTCACCACCTTCACCGCCGACTTCGACCTTCCCCAGGTTGCGGTCGAGGGCAGCCTCCAGGTGGTCACCGACACCCTGCGCGAGGGCGGCGAGGGGACGAGCTTCAGCCAGGCAATCCAGTTCACCGGCACCTTCACCGGCTACCTTTCCTATGAAATTTCCGGCGTGCTGCCGAATGGCGCGACCCTCCCGCCCACGGCGGGCGTTCTCGAGGTCAACGGGGCCAGCACGGCCGACCTGGTCTTCAACCTGGTCGACGACCTCGCGGTCGGCAGCCAGGCGCGCTACACCATCACGCTGGTCGACAATGCCGGGATCGCCGGGGGCGCGGAATCGAGCTTCACCCTGGTGGCCAACGAGAATGACCTGCGCTGGAGCGGCACCCTCGGCAGCGGCGGCGAGGACCTCAACTTCGTCCTCGAGGCGCTCGACGACGGCGTGCGCCGGATCGAGCGGCTCCACTCGCCGGACACCTCGGGCTTCCTGCCGGTCGGATCCTTCCCGATGGCGATCAGCTACGCGCCCGGGGCCTTCTCGGCCACCCTGGCCGGGCCCATCCCGCTGCTCCGCAGCGGCGGTGAAACCAGCGCCACGCCGGGGACGATCGAGGCCCTCAGCCTGACGGCCAGCGGCGAGGACGCCGGCGATCCCTTCGTCTTCGGCACCTTCACCATGACCCTCGCGCCGGCTTCGGGTCCGTCCCACGACACCAGCGGCGACTTCGAGCTCCTGCGACAAACCCCCGATCCGCCCGAGGCCGGCCCGGCGCTCGAGGACAACAACTGATCGCGGTGACATCCCAACCCTTCCTTTGAAGATTTCCAAGATGAAGACCATTTCCCTTCTCCTCGCGCTGGCGCTGCCGCTGTCGGCGCAGCTCTCGATCAAGCAGGTGTTCTCGCTGGATTCCTCCGACCCCTCGGAGGCCTTCACCCAGACGATCCTGTCGGACGTCGCGAGGGCGGCGATCCACGACAACACCCTGGCCGTCACCCGCGACACCGGTGGCAACTTCGATCGAGTCTTCAACGAGGTCACGATCTACCGCAAGGGCGACGGCTCCTGGGACGTGGTCCAGACGATCTCCCCGCCGGACAACTCGGACAGCGAATCCTTCGGCACCGACCTCGCCTTTTCCGAGGACGGCTCCGTCCTCGTGGTCGGGTCGGACGATGTCGCGGAATCCGGCCGGCCGGATCCGGTGGTCGGCGGGACGTACGTCTTCCGGCGGAATCCGGTCAGCGGCCAGTATGAGTTCGCCCAGAAGCTGGTGCCCGCCTCGGCGGTGGTCGGCGACCGAGCCGGCGTCGAGGTGGCGATCAGCGGCGACTGGATCGTCATGGGCGCGCCGGGCGATGACGACAGCGGGTCGAATGTCGGCGCCGCGATCCTGTTCGAGTGGGATGAATCCCTCGGCCAGTGGGTCGAGCGCCAGCACCTCTTCCCGCCGAATGCCTTCGGCAGCGACTGGGGTTGGCAGCTCGACCTCGAGGGCAACATCCTCGCGGTCTCCGGTTTTTCCTTCGACGACTACCTGCATGTCTACCATCGCGACGCCACCACCGGCTCCTGGATCCTCGAGTTCAACCTGCCCAATGAGGACGCATCCCCGGAGTCCGTGAACCCGATGATTTCGGGGAACCGGCTGATCGAGCGCCAGCAGTGCTGCGACAGCGAGATCAAGGTCTGGGACCGCGGCGGGACCGACGGCGTTCCCGCGCCCGGCGGCGGGGTCTGGTCCCAGCTCGGGTCGACCCTCGGCACCGAGCGGGCACCGGCGCTGGCCATCGACGGCGACATCGCGGTGGTCTCCGATCACAGCTCCGGCCGCGTCATCGTCTACTGCCTCGAGGACGGCGACCCGGCGCCCGACTGGGTGCCCATCGGCACCCTGCCACGGGAGGCATTCTTCACCTACGGAACGCTCGAGGCACGGATCGACGGCAACACCATCCTGGTGGTCGAGGATGTCGGGCCGGAGGTCTCCGCCTACCAGGTCGCGATCTACGAGCCGGACTTCGACACGCTCATCGAGGTGGTCAACGACCGGCTGTTCTACGACGAGGCACCCCCGGGCGAGCAGAACGACGCCGCCTTCGCCTACCAGGTGCGGCTCTACGAGGACGACGCGACGCTCGGCTTCATCACCCGCCACGACCGCCTGACCCAGGAGGTGCCGCCCGGCAACCAGCAGATCGTCGGGGCGGTCAACATCGACAACGCGATGACCGCGCTCGAGCTGGTGCGCGCCGGGATTCCCGGGGCCGGAACCGGTGCCGGGTCGCAGCTCAGGGAGCTGCGGCTCGACATCACCCACGGCCTCGCCGGCCTCGACCTGATCCTGTCGAAGGACATCATGCGCAAGCTCGGCGAGGAGCGCCTCGTCGGCGTCTCGGGCGAGTTGTTCTTCATCAACCAGGAGATCAGCCGGGTCGAAGAGGCGCTGATGTTCTCGAGCTCCGGCCTGAACCACTTCTTCGACCTCTTCGAGGACGACCTCGGCCTGCCGGGCACCCCGCTGGGACCGGCGGGGCGCCAGCTCTTCGCCGAGTTCGTCCCCGGCCGCGAGCTGCGGGCGGGCTACACGCCGGATCCGGCCGACAACGTCCCGGACCCGCTGCTGAGCGGCTACAAGGACCTGGTCCTGTTCTACGAGCTGCTGCTGCACCACTGCCGCACCGCGGTCGACCTGGCCTTCCTCAAGATCGCCCGCGACGGCGAGGGCGACGCCGGCGAGGTGCGCGGCCTGATCGGCGACACCCAGCGGCTGGTCTTCGAGCAGCGCCTCGGGGTCGAGGCCCTGTTCGACCCGGCGGTGCTCGACGAGGCCCTGCGCGACGAGCTCGGGCTGACGGACCTGTCGGACTCGATCGATGCCGCCCTCTCCGACCTCGCGGCCTTCGAGTCGAACCTCAACGGCACCATCAACCTGCTCGGCTACGACCCCGACTTCCTGATGCTGATCGACAACAACGGCGGCTTCTTCGACTCCTACGACAACTTCAAGGACCTGCTCGAGCACACCGTCGCCTGCACCCCGGGGTCGCCGCCGACCGGGGACGCCGGGGGCTCGCGGCTGGGCATTGCGCTGCGCGACCAATGCGAGGCGATCGTCGCCCTCGGCAACTACAACCGCAACCAGGACGCCCTCGAGGCGGAGTTCAACAGTTCGTCCAACAACGTCATCCGGCCGCGGCTGGTCGAGATCGTCGGCGTCGACCCGATCGTCGATCCGGTCAACTACGAGACGCCCGAGAACAACGTCGGCTCGGAGATCTACCAGCAGTTCATCTCGATCGAGGCAGCCCGGCTCCGCATCGAGCGCAACAGCACCGAGATCTCGAACCTGCACGCGAAGGTGCGCATCGAGACCGAGCGCCGCGCCCGCGAGAACGAGATCAACTCGGAGATCAGCGACCTGGTCATCGACTACGGCGACAAGCAGGCGAAGATCACCGAGAAGATCGGCTACATTCAGGCGGGTCAGGAGGCGGCCGACGGGATCGCCGCGGCCTTCACGAATCCCAAGGCAGCGGTCGCCAACGTGATCAACGGCTTTGCCCAGGGCGGAGCCGAGATCGCCAAGGCGCACCTCGAGGGCGACAAGGAGCAGCTCGCCGCCGAGGAGGACGCGGCGATCCGCGACAAGGAGAACGAGCTCGCCGGGGTGAACTCGCTGGCCCTGATCGACACCTGGATGCTGGAGATGAACACCCTGCTCATCGACTCGCAGGAGGCCGTGCTGCTGCTGCGCCAGGAAGCCGGCCGCCTCGCCGGGCTCTACTGCGAGAAGGCCCAGCTCGAGCGGCGCCTGGCCGAGGTCGACGCGATGCTCGCCGGGCGCTCCTTCGCCAGCCCGACCCACCGGCTGCGCGCGCTCTCGGCGACCCTGCGCTCCGAGCTCGCCTTCGCCGAGGCCCGCAAGTGGCTGTTTTTCCTGACCCGCGCCGCCGAGTACAAGTGGAACACGCCGTTCTCGACCAACTCCGGGTCGCCCGACGGCCTCGGCTGGGACATCGACGACCTGTTCAAGATGCGCAATGCCGACGAGCTGCAGTTCTACTTCGAGGCGCTGATCATCTGGGAGAGCGACCAGAACATCGGCCGGCCGCTGATCAATCCGGACCCGGAGGACTGGTTCTCGCTGCGCGAGGACTTCTTCGGCTACGAGTACCAGACCGACGATGTCGCCCAGACCGTGTTGTTCTATGACGCGGTCGACCCGGCCGACGGCGTGGTGAAGAACGTCGACGGCATCACCGCCTTCCGCTTCGCGCTCGAGTCGCTGGTGCGGGACGGCAACCAGCTGGTCGTGCCCTTCGACAGCGTGCGCAGGACCGACTTCCGCACCACCACGCAGAGCTTCGGCGGCACCTTCTTCAGCCCGAACAACTACCTCGACCGGATCGAAAGCATCAAGGTCTTCATCCGCGGGCCGCACCAGTCGCTCGCCTACCTCGACCCGCCGGCGAACACGATGCCGGTCGATGGCGAGAACGTCCTCGACGTGCGCCTCGAGTACGCCGGCACCAGCTTCATCCGCAACGAGACGGCCGGCACGGTGCTCGACCCGGTGAACGCGCCCAACCGCATCATCGGGGAGTTCACCTCCTACCCGGCGCGCTTCTTCCGCTCGAGCAACGGCCCGACCGACTTCGAGTTCACCGACAGCCTGAGCTTCAACTCGGCCAAGGCGCTCAAGGTCACGCCCGACCGCTTCCGCTCGATCCTCGAGGGCCTGACGGTGCCGGCTGCGGTCAACACCTTCCGTGAGCGCTCGGTTGCGACCACCTCGTGGATCCTCACGCTTCCGCTCGACCCGACCAGCGGCCAGGCCAACGCGCGCCTGGCGATCGACGAGATCGACGACATCGAGCTGTTCTTCATCCACAAGGCGGTGCAGCGGTAGGGGCGCCTTGGCAGCGAGTCCCGGTGGAAAACCGCAGATGGACCCAGATGGACGCAGATCTGCGTTCATCTGCGGTTCGCGATGCATTGACCGCGGGCCCGCGCCGGGGGATGAAGGGGCGTGGAGACGGTCGATGTCATCCTGCCGCTCGAGGCCTCGGAAGACCCGGAGGCCTGGAAGCGCGCGGCCGCGAGGAAGCTGGGTGTCGCCGGCGTGGTCGAGGCGCGCCTGCTGAAGCACTCGATCGATGCCCGCCAGCGCCAGGTGAAGGTCCAGCTGCGGCTCGAGGTCGGCATCGACGAGCCGCTGCCGGCCGGGGATGCTCCCACCTGGCAGGCGCCGTCCCTGCCGGCCGGGGCCCCGACCGTGGTGATCGTCGGCTGCGGGCCGGCCGGGATGTTCGCCGCGCTGCGCTGCCTCGAGCTCGGCGTGAAGCCGGTCGTCCTCGAGCGCGGCAAGGACGCCTCGGCGCGGCGCTTCGACCTCGCCCCGATCCTCCGCGAGGGTCGGGTGGTCGAGGACTCGAACTACTGCTTCGGCGAGGGCGGGGCGGGGACGTTTTCCGATGGCAAGCTCTACACCCGGGCGACCAAGCGCGGCCCGGTGCGCCAGGTCTACGAGACGCTCGTGGCGCACGGCGCGCCGCCCCGGATCCTGGTCGACGCCCACCCGCACATCGGCTCGAACCTGCTGCCGAAGGTGGTCATGGCGATGCGCGAGTCGATCCGCGAGGCCGGTGGCGAGGTCCGCTTCGGCGCGAAGGTGGTGGGAATGCTCCGCAGCGGGGAGCGCGGTCCGGTCCGCGGCGTCGTCCTCGCCGATGGCGCGGAGGTCGTCGGCGATGCGGTGATCCTGGCGACCGGGCACAGCGCGCGCGACATCTACCGCCTGCTGGCCGACGAGGGCGTCCTCATGGAGCCCAAGTCCTTCGCCGTCGGGGTCCGCATCGAGCACCCGCAGCCATTCATCGACCGCTGCCAGTATCACCTGCGCGGGGACGAGCAGCGCCCGCGCCTGCTGCCCGCCGCGCGCTACTCGCTGGCCACCAAGATCCGCGGCCGCGGGGTGCACTCCTTCTGCATGTGCCCGGGCGGCTTCGTGGTTCCGGCGGCGACCGAGAACGACGAGGTGGTGGTCAACGGCATGAGCTTGTCGCGGCGTGACTCGCCCTTCGCCAACTCGGGCTTCGTGGTGACGGTCGAGCCGGAGGACGTCGCCGGCTTCGAGGGGGAGCATGGCATCCTCGCCGGCATCGCCTACCAGAAGGCGCTCGAGCAGCTCGCCAAGCAGGCCGGCGGTGGCGGACAGGTCGCGCCGGGCCAGCGGGTCGGCGACTTCCTCGCCGGGCGCCGGTCGGACGACCTGCCGGAAATGAGCTACTTCCCCGGTGCGCGGCCGGCACCCTTGCACGAACTGCTGCCGGAGGGAATCACCTCGAGGATGCGGGAAGGCCTGCGCCTGTTCGACCGCCGGATCCGCGGCTACGCGGGGGAGACGGGACTGCTGCTCGGCTTCGAGACGCGGACCAGCTCACCGCTGAGGGTTCCACGGGAAAAGGCGAGCCTCGAGCATCCGGAAGTTGCCGGCTTGTTCCCCTGCGGCGAGGGCGCCGGATACGCCGGCGGGATCGTCAGCGCGGCGCTCGATGGCCTGCGGGTGGCGGAGGCGGTGCGGGCCGCCTGCGGCGGAGTGACCCGCCGTCGCTCGTCGAGCTATGGCGGGCAGGCGAGTAAAAAGTAGAAAGTAAAAAGTGGCCGGGGATTGGAGCGCCGACTTCAGTCGGCTAAGAGGTGAGGTGGCGGAGTGAAAGGGCAACTCGGCAGGCTGAAGCCTGCGGTCCGATGGGGATGTGATCAACGATGCAGGATGAGGAGTGGGGCCGGAGCGCCGATGGGCTGGCTCCGGTGGGCAGGCGGGTCGAACGCAAAGATTGAACGAGCGAGCCGGGTCTCAAAGGACCGCCCGCCGGATGCGGCCGGGCGGGCGGGCGAGAAAGCGCTGGGCGAGCTGCTCGAACTCCTCGGACAAGTCGGTCAGGTGGATGCGCAGTTCGCCCTCGCCGGACTCGCGGGCCAGCGAGCGCTCGTCGAGCAGCCTCGCCAGGTGCTCGGCGCAGGTCGTCGCCGAGTCGACCAGCCGGACCTCGCCGGGCAGGAACGCCTCCAGCGTGGGCACCAGCAGCGGGTAGTGGGTGCAGGCCAGCAGCAGGGCGTCGATGCCCTTGCCGACCATCGGGTCGAGGTAGGTGTGCAGCGCCGCCTCGGTCGCCGGGTGCTCGAGCCAGTCCTCCTCGATCAAGGGGACCAGCAGGGGGGCGGACCGGGCGTGGATGATCAGCCCGGTGCGGCGCTGGGCCAGGGCGTGCTGGTAGGCGTGGGAACGGATCGTGCCGCGGGTGGCGATGATGCCGATCCGCTCGGTCTCGGGGTCCGCCAGGGTGGCCTCGACGCCGGGCTGGATCACCCCGATGATCGGCAGGTTGAAGCTTTCGCGCAGCGCGGGCAGGGCGTGGGCAGTCGCCGTGTTGCAGGCGATCACGATCGCCTTCACCCCGTGGGACAACAGGAAGCGCACGTCCTCCGCGGCGAACTGGCGGATCGTCTCCGGGCTCTTCGAGCCGTAGGGGACACGGGCGGTGTCGCCGAGGTAGACGATGTCCTCGGCCGGCAGCAGGCGCTGGACGGCCCGGACGACGGTCAGCCCGCCGACGCCGGAGTCGAAGATGCCGAGGGGCGCGTCGCGCATGGGGGGAAGTAGCGGGTAGCCGGTGGCGGGTAGCAAGGGGAAAGACCCGGTGGCGGGCTTGATCGGGCGGGGACGCGGGTTTAGGGATGGGCGCGATGGGTGACTTCGACGTGGCGATCCTCGGTGCCGGGCCCGGTGGCTGCACGCTGGCGGCCTTGCTGGCCCAGCGGGGCATGCGGGTGCTGGTCTTCGACGATGAGAAGCGGCCCGACCTGCTGGTCGGCGAGTCGCTGCTGCCCCCGGTCATCGACCTGCTGCGCCGCTTCGACCTCGAGGAGCGCACCAAAGGGTTCTCGACCTTCAAGCCGGGCGTCGCCTTCATGCACCGCGGCGGGCTGCGGCTGGACTTCTTCTTTCCCGAGAATGCCCTCGGCGACACCCCGAGCTACGCCTACAACGTCCCGCGGCGGGAGTTCGACGCGATGCTGCGCGAGCGCGCCGAGGAGCTGGGCGCGACCTTCGTCAAGCGCCGCGCCGAGGTCGAGGTGGGCGACGAGGAGGCCGAGGTCCGCCTGACGCGGAGCTGCCTCGACGCGACCCCGGAACTCGGCGGGCGGCACCCGAGGTTGCTGGTCGATGCCACCGGCCGCAGCCGCCTCTTCGCCCGCACGCTCGATATCCCCGCCAGGCGCGGCGAGCGCAACGACGTCGCCTACTTCGCGCACTTCGAGGACTTCGATGCCGAGGAGTCCAAGCCCGGCCAGGTGGTGCTCTCGATCCTCGAGCACGGCTGGTCGTGGCGCATCCCGCTGCCCGGCCGCCTGTCGGTCGGCGTGGTCGTCGATGGCGAGGTGGCCAAGGGCCACGGCCGCACGCCGGAGGAGCGGCTCGAGTCGCTCATCGATGCCGAGCCGATCCTCGCCAGCGCCGGCAAGGGCCGCAGGCGGGTCACCGAGGTGATGGCCTACTCGAACTACCAGCTGATCTCCGACCGCGGCCACGGCCCGGGGTGGTTGTCGATGGGCGACGCCTTCGGCTTCGTCGATCCGATGCTTTCCCCCGGCCTGTTCATGGCCATGCACATGGCCGACCTGCTCGACCGCGAGGTCTTTGCCAAGGGGGTGATCGAGGACCCCGAACGCTTCGACCGCGCGGCAAGCCGGGTCGAGGAGGAGGTGCGCGAGTGGCACGCCGCCTGGGGCGACATCATCGAGTTCTTCTACGACGGCCGCATGTACTCGCTCTACGAGGGCGGCTCGAAGTTGCGCGAGAGCGCGCCGAAGTGGGCGCCGGCGGCGATGATGGAGCGCTACCTGAGCCGCTGGATCACGCGCATCGTCTCCGGGGTCGACACCCGCAGCCGCTACGGTCGCGGGCTGGTCCGCTTCACCGCCAGGCACCTGATGCACGACGTCGAGCCGCCGGAATTCTACGCCGTGCGGGGTGCGTCGGACGATGCCGCCTGAGCGGCGGTCATGGCGGGCAAGGCGGGTCGATCGAATCGGATGCGGCCATTTCAGGTCCCCCCGGCGCCTTCGGCAGCGATGCATTGCCCGGATCTGCGTTGATCGGCTTCATTTGCGGTTCTCCCACTCCGAACCTCATCGATCCCATCCCTCCACTTCGCGGAGCTCCGGGATCACTGGGCGAGCTTGAACTCGACCGCGGAGCGCCACTCGGCGGACTTGGGGTCGGGCCCGTGGCCCTGGTCGTCGCTGATGCCGAGCTTGCGGTCGATCACCCAGGCCCACTCGTCCGAGCCGACATCCGGCCCGTGGCCCTGGCCGTCGCCGGTCGGGCAGCGCTCCTCGACCCAGCGGGCCCAGGCGTCCCAGTCGTCGGGCGCCGATGCTGCCGGTGGCCCCACGGGCGGTGCCGGGGTCGCCGGCGGCGTGGCTTCACAGCCGAACAGGGCGAGGCAGCCGATCAGGAGGACGGAACGCAGGGCGGGAATGGAATCCATGCCAGCCAGCATCGATGGGACGAGGCACGGGGTCGAGGAAATGTCGGGCATCGATTCCAGGGCATCATTTCCAGGGCATCGATTCCAAAACGGCTGCCGGATCCCACGGGTGAAACCCTCGACCCGCGGGGTGGCCGGGCTATGCTGCACCCCGATGTGGGACACGATCTGGAACGCCGTCACCGGCTGGCAGTACTGGGACGAACTCGGCGCGACCGGCGTCTGGATCGCGACGATCTGCCTGCTGATCGTCGGCCTGGCCGGCTGCGTGGTCCCGGTGATCCCCGGCCACCTGGTGATCGTGATGGGCGCGGTCTCGCACTGGTTTTTCTTCGAGCAGGTGCTCGGCAGGGAGTCCGGGATCGAGTGGTGGACCTTCGCGGTGCTGGTCGCGCTGCTGGCCGCCTCGCAGACCTTCGAGTTCGTCAGCGGAGCGGCGGGGGCGAAGTGGTTCGGCGGCACCAAGTGGGGCTCGGCCGGGGCGCTGGTCGGCGGAATCGTCGGGATGTTCTTCATGCCCTTCGGCCTGATCCTCGGCCCCCTGCTCGGCGCCTACGCCTTCGAGGCCTGGTTCGCCAAGCAGGAGACCAAGCCGGCGATGGTCTCCGGCGTCGGCTCCGCCGTCGGCACGATGGCCGGGATCGTGGTCAAGATCATCGTCGGCGTGCTGATGGCCGGCTGGCTGCTGGCCGACATCTGGTGGATCGGCTGAATCCGCGAATCCTCCCCGTCCGTCGTTCCCGTCTCTCGTCCTCGACGCACCTCCCCTTGCCTTCGAGAGACCAGCAGAAACGGATCCCATCCATCACATCCATCCTGGTCCCGGAATCCATTCCAGGCGCCCCCAACTCCCCCGAGGATTTGGCTTTCCTCCCCGTGATTCCCGCCTAACTTGCCCGTCCGCTCCCCGGGCGATCGCTGGTCGGCTTTTCGAGGCCGGCCAGAGGAAAGTCCGGACACCGGAGGGCAACGTGCCTTGCGAAAGCGAGGGACGGCGGCTTCAAGGTCGCCGGACGGAAAGTGCCGCAGAAAACAAACCGCCCGTCTGAACCAGGGCGCGGAGGGCTCGCCCTTCGTAGGCCTGATGAAGATGGGTAAGGGTGAAAAGGTGGGGTAAGAGCCCACCGCACCGAGGGCAACCGAGGTGGCAGGGCAAACCCCGCGTGGTGCAAGACAGAACAGGGGAAGGGCTGCCCGTCCGTCGAATCCCCGGGTATTAGTCGCCGTCCCGGCTTGCCGGGGCTCCCGCTCCGGCGGGAAGAGAAATGATCGTCGAATCCCGCAAAGGGCGGGAGGAACAGAATCCGGCTTACAGGGGAGCGGCCGCCCTTCTGGGGGGCGACTGATGACGCCCCGAAATCGTCATCAGTTCTTCCGTGCCTAAGGCACCTTGGAGTGCGGCGGCTTGACGCCGCTTTCGTGTCGTCCGGGGTCGCTGCCAGTTGGTTGGGTGGCGGACGGGGGAGGGGCTTGCAGCTTCTTGGGAAGAAGCCGCGACCGAGTCGGAGCTCCGAGCGATCGTCGTGGCGGTGCGTTGCCTGCCCGTTTCAGAGCATTCCCGGAACGACTCGCGAAAGCGGCGTCAAGCCGCTGCACTCGAGGGGTCCTGTCGGACCAGGAGCCATCACTCGCCGGACAACAAGCGCCTTGTCTCTGCCGGCCGGTTGGTGGTGATGAAGTCGACGCCGAGAGCCTTCATGCGGCGGACGTCGCCGGCCTCGTCGACGGTCCACGCCGCGATCTTGTAGCCCTCGTCCTGGAGCCCGTCGATCCACGCCGGCTTGACCCGCGCGCTGTGCTTGAACTGGAGCCCGGCGACGTCGAGCTCGCCGAGCCTCCGCCGCTCGCGCTTGGCGACGCTCGCCCAGTGGATCCGCTTGAGCTTGGAGACCAGGTGGACGTCGACTCCGGGCATCGCCTTCCTCGCGGCGGCCACGGTTTGCTGGTTGAAGGAGAGCAGGACGATCCGCTTCGGATCCGCCCCGGCGAGGACCCGCGCCAGGGGTGGGATGATCTCGGGGCCGCACTTGATCTCGATGAAGAACCACTTGCCGGCGGGCAGCCGTGCGAGCAGGTCGGTTAGCAGCGGGATGCGTTCGCCGGCGAACTCCGGGCCCTTCCAGGAGCCGACGTCGAGCTGCGCCAACTCGTCCCAGGTGCTGCGGGCGACGACCCGCTTGCGCGACGCCACCCGGCCGGTGTGCTCGTCATGGATGCAGACGATCCGGCCGTCGGCGGTCAGGCGGAAGTCGCCCTCGATGCCGTCGGCGCCCTGCTTCCAGGCCAGCTCGAAGGCGGCCCGGGTGTTCTCCGGCGCGGCGTGGGAGGCCCCGCGGTGGGCAATGACCTCGGGGGTTGCCGCAGCCGATCCGACTTGCAGGATGGCCAGTGCCAGGCAGAGGGTGGGTTGCAGTCCGGACATGCTGAATGATTCGAGTCGATCGCACGTATCCTCAGGGCGCGTGAACCCAAGTCCAATGATTTCAACATCCCGTCGCCGCTTCCTCGGCCTTTCGGCCGGGGCGCTGGGGTTTTCCTCGCTCTCCTCCCTCGCTGCGGCCGGGGCCAACGACCGGGTCCGTCTCGGGGTGATCGGCTGCGGCATCCGCGGCAACGCGCTGGCCGGGCAGTTCGGCGAGCTCGCCGACGTCGAGATCGTCGCGGTGAGCGATCCGGACACCGAGCGGATGGACCGGCTCGTCCGCAAGCGCGGGCTGGCCAGCGGGCGGGTCGGCCTTTTCCAGGACTACCGCAAGCTGCTCGAGCGCGATGACATCGACGCCGTGGTGGTCGCCTCGCCGAACCACTGGCACGCGCTGCACCTGATCCACGCCTGCCAGGCCGGCAAGGATGTCTACGTCGAGAAGCCGGTGACCCACGACCTGTCGCAGGGCGCGAGGATGCTCGAGGCGGCGGCGAAGTACGGCCGCATCGTCCAGGCCGGCACCCAGAACCGCTCGGACACCGGCCTGATCGACGCCTTCGACTTCATCCGCAGCGGCGAGCTCGGCGAGATCCGGGCGATCCACGGGCTCTGCTTCCGCAACCGCGAGTCGATCGGCCGGCTCGACGCGCCGCGTCGCCCGCCGGCGACCTGCGACTACGACTTGTGGCTCGGCCCCGCCCCCGACGAGCCGATCCTGCGCCCGCAATTCCACTACGACTGGAACTGGATGTGGGCGACCGGCGACGGCGACATCGGCAATCAGGGCCCGCACGAGTTCGACCTGATCACCTGGTTGCTCGGCGACCCGGCCCTGCCGGCGGCGATGCGCTGCTTCGGCAACCGCTTTGCCTGGAACGACGCTGGCGAGACGCCGAACCTGCAGGCGGCGTGGTTCGAGCTCGCCGGGGTGCCGGTGGTCTTCGAGGTCAATGACCTGTGGCTGCGGCCGGACCTGAACGCCTCGCCCAGCGTCAAGGGCATCCGGGTCGGGGTGGTGGTGAGCTGCGAGGGCGGTGAGTTCCGCGGCGGCCGCGGTGGCGGGTATGTCGTCGGCGAGGACGGCCGGACCAAGACCCACAAGTTCCCCGGCGATGCCGGTGGCGGGCACGCGCGGAATTTCATCGATGCCGTGAAGTCGCGGCGGGCGGAGGACCTGCGAGGGGACCTCGGGCGGGCCATCCAGTCATCGGCCCTGGCCCACCTGGCCAACCTGTCGCTGCGCGCGGGCGGGGAGGCCAAGGGCTCGGCGCTGCGCGAGGAACTGGCGGACTCGCCGGCGCTGGTCGAGCTGCTCGAGCGCCAGCACAAGCAGCTGGCGGCGTGGTCGGTGGACCCGGAGGTGACGCCGTACCGCGATGGGCCGGAGGTGGCGGTGGATCCCGAGTCCGGCCGGGTGCTTGGGCCACAGAAAGTGGCCGAGCTGGCGACCCCGCGGTATCGCGAGGGTTGGGAGATGCCGGAGGACGTCTGAGCGGGGCGCCGATGGAGGTTGCGGCGAAAAGGCCTGCGCTGGTTCTTCGAGCGGTGGTGGGCAGGCGGGCGCGTATGGGCTGGCAGGCGAGTAAAAAGTAGAAAGTAAAAAGTGGTTCGAGGCGGGGGGTGGAGGGGGTTTGCAGCCGGGTGAGCTGCGGGGGTGGCGATGCGCTTGGTGTCGCCGGAGGTCATCTCAAGCGCATCCACCATCTGCCATCTACCATCGCCGGCCGGGCGGCCGGGCGGCCGGTGGGTGACGATGGGATCGGAGCGCCGACTTCAGTCGGCCTTGAGGTGTGGAGGCGGGGTGCTTGGGGGGATTCGGGCGCGACTGGGGTCGCGCGGTCCGCTCGGCACCGCCTCAAGTCTGGCGTCTGTTGTCTTCCCGTCTGTCGTCTCCGAGGGAGACCGTCGCTCCTTTCCCTGGCTGCGGGTGAAGAGAAGAAGCCGGACGGTTTCCCGTCCGGCTTCTTTTGATTGGGCTTGGCGGCTGGAAGCCGCCGCTCCGGGTCATGGCGCTCGCAGAGCGCCACTCCGTCACATCATGCCGCCCATGCCGCCCATGCCGTGGTCGTGACCATGGCCGCCACCGGCTTCCTCCTTCTCGGGGATGTCGGTGATGAGGCACTCGGTGGTGAGCAGGAGGCCGGCGATCGACGCGGCGTTCTGCAGCGCCGAGCGGGTGACCTTGGTCGGGTCCACCACGCCGGAGGCGATGAGGTCCTCGTAGCTGTCGGTCGCGACGTTGTAGCCCTCGCTGCCCGAGCCGTTCTTGACGCGCTCGACGATGAGGGCGCCCTCGCGGCCGGCGTTGGCGGCGAGCTGGCGCAGCGGAAACTCCACCGCACGCGCGACGATCTCGGCGCCGGTGGCCTCGTCACCCTCGAGGGTGAGGCCGCCGACCTTGGCCTGGGCGCGGATGAGGGCGGTGCCACCGCCGGGGACGATGCCTTCCTCGACCGCCGCACGGGTGGCGTGGAGGGCGTCCTCGACGCGCGCCTTCTTCTCCTTCATCTCGGTCTCGGTGGCCGCGCCGACGTTGATCACGGCGACGCCGCCGGCGAGCTTGGCGAGGCGCTCCTGGAGCTTCTCACGGTCGTAGTCGCTGGTGGTCTCCTCGATCTGCTTGCGGATCTGGTTGACCCGGCCGGTGATCGCGTCGCTGGTGCCGGCACCCTCGACGATGGTGGTGGCCTCCTTGGTGATCGAGGCGCGCTTGGCCTCACCGAGGTCCTCCAGGCCGACGGACTCGAGCTTGATGCCGAGGTCCTCGGTGATCACCTTGCCGCCGGTGAGGATCGCGATGTCCTCGAGCATCGCCTTGCGGCGGTCGCCGAAGCCGGGGGCCTTGACGGCCGCGATGTTGAGGATGCCGCGCAGCTTGTTGACCACGAGGGTGGCCAGGGCCTCGCCCT
The DNA here is from genome assembly GCA_030430455.1 of Verrucomicrobiia bacterium. GTDB lineage: Bacteria > Verrucomicrobiota > Verrucomicrobiia > Verrucomicrobiales > Akkermansiaceae > Haloferula. The sequence continues at coordinate 54,448 of JAUIJB010000001.1, forward strand.
CGACGTCCTCGGCAATGACGAGGAGCGGACGGCTGGTCTTGGCGACCTTCTCGAGCAGCGGGAGCATGTCCTTCAGGTTCGAGATCTTCTTCTCGTGGATGAGGATGTAGGCGTTCTCGAGGTTCGCTTCCATGCTCTCGGCGTCGGTCACGAAGTACGGCGACAGGTAGCCCTTGTCGAACTGCATGCCCTCGACGACGTCCAGGGTGGTCTCGATGCCCTTGGCTTCCTCGACGGTGATCGTGCCGTCCTTGCCGACCTTGTCCATCGCCTCGGCGATGATGTTGCCGATCTCGGTGTCCCAGTTGGCGGACACGGTCGCGACCTGGGCGATCTCCTTGGTGTCATTGACCTCCTTCGAGATCTCGCGGAGCTGGGCGACGATCGCCTCGGTGGCCTTGAGGATGCCGCGCTGCAGGCTGATCGGGTTGGCGCCGGCGGTCACGTTGCGGAGGCCTTCCTTGTAGATGGCCTCGGCGAGGACGGTGGCGGTTGTGGTGCCGTCACCGGCGATGTCCGAGGTCTTCGAGGAGACCTCGCGGATGAGCTGGGCGCCCATGTTCTCGTAGGGATCATCGAGCTCGATCTCCTTGGCGACCGAGACACCGTCCTTGGTGATGGTCGGGGAGCCGAACTTCTTGTCGAGGATCACGTTGCGGCCGGACGGGCCGAGGGTTGCCTTGACCGCGGCGGCGAGCTTTTCAACGCCGCGCAGCAGGGCGTGGCGGGCGGATTCGTCGAATTCGAGTTGTTTGGCCATGTTGCTTAAGATGGTTGGATGGTGGGATGTTCGATGGTGGGTGCTCAGGCGACGATGCCGAGGATGTCGGACTCGGACAGGATCAGCATCTCGACGCCGTCGACCTTCACGTCGGTGCCGCCGTACTTCGAGATGAGGACCTTGTCGCCCACCTTGACGGTGAACTCGATGTCCTTGCCATCCTCGTCCTTGCCGCCGGTGCCGAGCGAGATGACTTCCGCTTCCTGCGGCTTTTCCTTCGCGGTGTCGGGGAGGACGATGCCGCCCGCGGACATTTCATCAGCGTCGATCCGCTTCACGAGGACGCGCTGACCGAGTGGTTTGATGCTAGCCATGTTGTGCTTTCTTGGTTTGTTGGTTCGGTTGGTTTCGAAACGTGGCGCGGCGACCCGCATCCGCGGGCCGGGCGCCACCGTTTGATCTGTGTCAGTCCTTGTCGACGACCTCGGCGTCGACGACCTTGCCCTTGGCGGGCTTCGGCTCGGAGCCTTCGGAGTCATCGGGCGATGCTCCCGGCCCGCCCTGGAAGCCCTCCGGCGGAGCCGCCGCGTCGGCACCCCCGGCCGCCGCCGCCTGGGCCTGCTGGGCCGCGCTGGCGAGGTCGTTGAGGGCGGACTCCAGCGTGCTGGTCGCGGTCTTGATCTTGTCGATGTCGTCGTCCTTCAGGGCGTCCTTCACCGCGTCGACCTTGGCCTGGATGTCGGACTTGAGCTCGTCCGGTGTCTCGGCCGGCAGTTCGCTGATCTGCTTCTCGACCTGGTAGACGAGGTTCTCGGCGCGGTTCTTGGTGTCGATCGTCTCGGCGCGCTTCTTGTCCTCCTCGGCGTGGGCCTCGGCGTCCTGCTTGGCCTTCTCGATCTCGTCCTTGGACAGGCCCGACGAGCCCTGGATCGAGATCTTCTGCTCCTTGCCGGACTGCTTGTCCTTGGCGGAGACGTGGAGGATGCCGTTGGCGTCGATGTCGAAGGTCACCTCGATCTGCGGCTCGCCGCGGCGGGCGGCGGAGATGCCGTCGAGGCGGAAGTTGCCGAGCAGCTTGTTGTCGTTGAACAAGGGCCGCTCGCCCTGGCAGATGCGGATGTCGACCGCCGGCTGGTTGTCCGAGGCCGTCGAGAAGATCTGCGACTTCTTCGCCGGGATCGTCGTGTTGCGCTCGATCATCGGCGTGGCCCGCGAGCCCTCGGTCTCGATGCACAGGGTCAGCGGGGTGACGTCGAGCAGCAGCACGTCCTTGACGTCGCCCTGCAGCACGCCGCCCTGGATGGAGGCGCCGATGGCGACCACCTCGTCCGGGTTCACGCCGCGGTGCGGCTCCTGGCCGGCGAGGGCCTCGGCGGTCTCGATCACCTTGGGCATGCGGGTCATGCCGCCGACGAGCACCAGCTCGTTGATGTCCGAGGTCGAGACGCCCGCCTCCTTGAGGCAGTCGGTGACCGGCTTCTTGGTGCGCTCGAAGAGCGAGTCGGTGAGCTGCTCGAGCTTGGCCCGGCTGAGCTGCAGCTGGATGTGCTTCGGCCCGGTCTGGTCCGCGGTGATGAAGGGCAGGTTGATGTCGTAGTTGGTCGACGAGGAGAGGGCGATCTTCGCCTTCTCGGCCTCCTCCTTGATGCGCTGGAGCGCGTCGGGCTGGCCGGACAGGTCGATGCCCTGGTCGTTCTTGAACTCGCCGACGATCCAGTTGATCAGCGCGTTGTCCCAGTCGTCACCTCCGAGCTGGGTGTCGCCGTCGGTGGCGAGCACCTCGAAGACGCCGTCGCCGATCTCGAGCACCGAGATGTCGAAGGTGCCGCCGCCGAGGTCGTAGACGGCGATCTTCTCGTCGGCCTTCTTGTCGAGGCCGTAGGCGAGGGCCGCGGCGGTCGGCTCGTTGATGATGCGGCGCACGTTGAGGCCGGCGATCTCGCCGGCGGCCTTGGTGGCGTTGCGCTGCGAGTCGTTGAAGTAGGCCGGCACGGTGATCACGGCGTCGGTGATCGTCTCGCCGAGCTTGGCCTCGGCGTCGGACTTGAGCTTGCCGAGCACCATCGCGGCGATTTCCTGCGGCGAGTAGGTCTTGGTTTCCCCGCCGACCTCGACCTCGATGTGGGCATCGCCGTTGGAGGCCTCGACGATCTTGTAGGGCATCGCCTTGTCGGCGTCGGAGAGTTCCGAGAACTTGCGCCCGATCAGCCGCTTGGCCGAGAACACGGTGTTCTTCGGGTTGGTCACGGCCTGGCGCTTGGCGGCCTGGCCGACGAGGCGTTCGCCGGACTTGGTGAAGGCGACGACCGAGGGCGTCGTGCGCGCGCCTTCGGAGTTTTCAAGCACGGTCGGCTCCCCGCCGTCCATGACGGCCATGCAGGAGTTGGTCGTGCCGAGGTCAATACCGAGAATCTTGGACATGGGATCGGGTCAAATGTGGGATTGGGATCGGATGGCTCAGGCCGCCGGGCGGCCGCGTTTGGCTGGGAACCATTTCGCATGGGCTGTGCCAACGGGCCTTGAGCGATCCACAAGTAACTGAATATCAGCGGTAAACAGAATTTGGTCCAATTGGGGATCGCGCTCGGTGGGGGCGATTGAGGGACATCCTGTCGCACCTCGCCGTCCCGCCGGGGACAGCTTGTCCCGCTGCCGGCGCTCCGTTGGGCGATCGCCGGGGTGGGGGAGGCGCTTGGCGGCTCCCCGCCCGGCCCGGCAAAAACGCATTGCCAAGCCGGGGGGCGGTTCCTAGGGTCCGCGCTCCCAAGGAAAGGGCAGGTGCCAGAGTGGTCGAATGGGCTCGCCTGGAAAGCGTGTGTGCTGGAAACAGTACCGAGGGTTCGAATCCCTCCCTGTCCGCCATTTTTCGCCCGAGGAGGGCGAAAAATGCCCGCCGGAGCCTTGGCGAAGGAGGGTGGGCCCGCCTTGCCGCTGAAGTCCATCCGGGAATGGATGGCGTCGGCCTCAGGCGCGGCCCCCGAGCGAAGCCGGGCAGGGGGGGTGATGGCTATCGGGGGGGGGCCGTCCCTCCCCGGAGCCCGCGGATGCGGGAGGGGGTTTGAGTGCAGCAAGCCGTCCTTGACGGCGGCGTGGTTCGGCGAGCGTAAGCGAGCGCGACTGGCATGGCCGGAGCGAAGCGGAGGCAATCCCTCCCTGTCCGCTATCTTTCGCCCGAGTTGCGCTGCCCCATGGTTTGGAGCAGCGGCTAATCTGATGTGATCAAGCTTTGGCTGGGTTTTACCTCATTGCCGGCGGAGGGAGGCGCAGCCGACCGGAGACGGTAATGAACGGCGAACTGCTCGGGGGTTTGTTTGTTCAGCGATCGGTGGCGATGGATCGTGTTGCCAATGCAGCGCCACTTCTCGGCATGGCGCCGAAGCTCTTCGAGATCCTCGAAGCAGTGGACGTCAAGTAGGGTTTGACCCAACGCTTTATGCTGCCTGTAGAGGCCTCACGTTCGGGCAAGCGACTCGCTGCCTCTGGCTCAAGGGGCGCCGTTCAGCGGTTCCCGTTCGCGGATCCCGGCGTCGGCTGGCAGCACCGGCAGCGGCAGAGATTTCCGATGTGGCCGGTGACCAGGAGGAGCCCGCCGAGGGTGGTAAGGATGCTGGCGGCGGGGATTTGGAGATGTCGCTTGCCTTCTTCGTCCACCTGCAGCGAGGGGCAGCAGGAGTCCGCGCAAGCGGCAGCCGCCGTGGCGGGTTCAGGGACGAGGGACGGGGCGGCGGCCCCGAGCAGCACGAAGGCGATGCCGCCGATACCGGCGGCCACGACCCATTTCCGGCGGTGCCGGGCGAAGCCCCGGGCCAACATCCATGCCGCGAGCGGGACGACGAAGAGGGCCGCGGCCCAGTGTGCGGCGGGATGGGCCCACACCCTTCCGAAACCCGGCAGCACGAGGAGAAGAACCGGCGTGAGCGCGCAGTGGATGGCGCACAGGACGGAGGCGACGATTCCGATCCGGTCGCCCCGCTTCGAGGGGCTGCTGGAGTCGATGCTACGTCCCAGCGCGCCGGTGGCGGGCAGGTTCGAGGAGTCGAAAGAGGGAGAAATCATGCCGTCGAAGGGTCGTGCTGATGACGCGGGATGTGGGTTTTCATGGACCGAGGGAAGGCGGATCACGCGCGGAAATGGCGGACACGCGGGGTCGCCGTCGGATCGCCACGATAGATTCCGAGCCACTTCATGGCATCGACGGGAGGAAGGGCGGAGCGAGACCGGGGGAGGCGACGATAGCTGCGGAAGCAGCGCTCACGATACGCCCCCCCCTGGGCGCGCTGGACGTCCTCTTCGTAGTGGATCCACCAGTCGAGGAAGGGCCGCGCACGCTTGTGGGCCTGGCCGGGATGGAGCCGCTTCAGGCGCTCCGATTCCCAGCGACCGGGGACCGGGGGCTGCCCGCCGGACCAGTGGTAGCAGCGGTCGAGCGGGCGGATGAAGACGAAGCCGCCGGAGTCGGCATACCAGCCCACGCAGGCGCCATGGAGCTCGATCCGCCCGCCTTGCCAGCTCATCGAGTAGCAGCTCGAGCCCTGGAGACCCGCGGAGCGCCGTTTCTCCAGCCCGTTGGCGATCAGGAGGTTTCCCGACGGATGGCTGACATCCCGTCCCCAGAAATACATCTGCTGACGAAGGACGGCCACCAAGTCCCGCAGCTGGCCGGTTTGGGGAGAGCCGGGAGTCGAGGGCGAATGCGACGCTCTGGGCATGAAGCGAACTAGAGCCTCTCGGCAAAAAACGCAAAAAAATTACAAAGTCAAATGGAGTGCATGTGCTTCGCCTGCTCCCCGTGCATCACCCCTTGAGAATGCTCGATTCACGCGACGGGATCGCCCTGTTCGCCCTTCATTCTCCGGCGCGCCGATCCATCAACTCGGGTTCGCCGAAGCACCCGTGGCTGAGCCTTTCTCGGGGGCTGAGGGCCGATGATGGTGCTTCAGGCTTCCCAGTGCTCCGACAGGATCACCAAGCGCCGCCCGGCGCGGGTGCAGCCCATGTAGAGCCGGCGGGTGTGGTCGGCGGCGAGCTCGGCGCGGGCGGGTTCATCGAGGCGCGGGTCGCCCTCCCGCTCGAGCAGCCCGTCGACGCCGAGCAGGAAGACCACCGCGGCCTCAAGGCCGGTGGCCGAGGTGAGCCGCGACACCGCACAGAAGCGGTCGACCGGTTGGGCCTGGCGCTCGTCGAGGTCGGCCACGGCCGAGTCGCCGAGTCGATGCCGCAAGGCGCCGACCAAGCCGCGGGTTGCCAGGCTGTCGGCGTGGAGCAGGAGCACGCTGCCGGCGAGGTGGGGGCTCTGTTCGCGGAGCTTCGCGACTTCGTCGACGGCCCGCCGCAGCGCTTCCTGGCCGCCGACCGACAGCAGCTCGGGCGGCTCGCCGGCCTCGTCGGTGGCCGCCAGCTCGTCGTCGCTCGGCGGATCGAGGTCGTCGATGCTCCCGGGGTGGAGGGTCCGGCGGCGTTCGACCAGACCGCGGGCGAACTCGAGGATGGCGCGGGTCGAGCGGTAGGGTCGTCCGAGCCGACTCGAGCGGCCGCGCACCTCGATGCCGGCGGCCGACCAGCTCTCGCGCCGCTTCAGGAAGCCCTGGGTCGGGTCGGCGGCGAGGAACAGCTGTCCGCCGGGACGCAGCGCCGCCAACACGGGCTCGAACCAGACCTTGGCGAAGAACTGGGCCTCGTCGACGAAGATGAAGTCGTAGCTCGGCAGGGACTCGGGATGGCTGCGGGCGTGGTTGCGGAAGCGCAGGGCCTGCTCGTGCCAGTCGCTCTCGCCGAGACGGGCCATGTCCGCCCGGTGGCGCTCGAGCAGCTCCCAGACCTTCTCCCGCGCGCCCGTGCTCAGCGCCATCACCCGGCCGCTGCGTTCCAGCGCCTGGTATTCCTCCAGGCTTTCCACGCCGAGGTCGCGCAGGTAGCCGATCTCCTCGGCGACGAAGCTCGCGCCCAGCCGGCCCAGGTCGATTTCCCGCATCAGCGCCTCGACGCGCCGCTCGACCGCCCACGCCGAGAGCACCCGCTCCGGCCAGTTCCTCGACTGGCGGCGTGCCCAGGCGAAGAAGGTGCGCCACTCGATCCTCCTCGTGGCGCCCGCGGTGAGCTGGAAGCGGCGCTCGAGCTCGCTGTTGATCGGTCGGTTGTGGGTCAGCACCAGCACCCGCGCCGAGCGATTCAGCCGCGCCACCAGCAGGGCACGATGGAGCAGCACCAGCGACTTGCCGCAGCCGGCCGGCCCGGTCACCAGGCGGGTGTCGAATCGCCGCGCCTCCCGCTCCAGCTCGGCGGGGAGCTCGAGCTCGATCTTGGCCAGCGCCTCCTGACCGAGGTCGAGAAAGGCCGGTGGCAGGGCGCCGGCGTCGCCGCGCCGGGCCAGGGGAACTCGTGCCGGCGAGTGCGCGATCACCGACTCCGGCGTGAACCGCCGGCGCAGCTGGATGAGCACGGGGTCCGCGACGGCGGCGCCCGCGAGGGCCACCAGGCGAGCCTGGAAGTCGGCGGGGTTGCGCTGCTTGAGGCCGAGGAAGACGACCCCGCTATCGGCCGAGCGCAGCTCCTCGACCTCGTCGATCGTGCCGGCGTCAACATTGGGAAAGGCCACCAGGCAGCGGACCCCGGGGTCGCGCCGGCCGCCCAGCGCGGCGTGGAACCCGGCGAGGTCGCCGAGCTGCTCCACCGGCACCTGCTCCTCCTCGAGGAAGGACGGCTGCAGGGCGGTCTCGGCCAATTCCTGCGAGGTCCCGGCCACCCGGATCAGGAAGGCGTGGCGGCGGCGCCAGAGGACCAGGAAGGCCGGTCCCTCGCCGTCCCCGAGCCGGGTCCACACGGTGAAGTCGTCGTCGAGCCGCTTCAACAGACGGAACATCACCTGCACCGCCATCGGCGCGGTCGAGAGCGGCCTGTTGGGGATCATCGTGGCCATGGCTTATCGGCGTCGGATCACGGCCTCCGGCGCGACGCTCCGGCACCAGGATGAGAAGCAGGTCGCGCCCTCGTCGCCCGCGTCGGCCAGCGACTCGGCGGTCGCCAGCAGGCCCTCGGAGGCGACGACCACCACCTTGCGCCGCGCGCGGGTGACGGCGACGTTCCAGCGCTCCCGCTGGAACAGGAAACCGGCCATGCGCCGCACCCACTCCGGCTTGGACGAGGCGAGCGAGACCACGATCACCTCGCGCTCCTGGCCCTGGAAGCGCTCGACCGTGTCCACGGTCACCCGGCCGGCCGTGGTGGTGCCGTCGTACGGGATCCGTAGGAGTTGGCGGATCCTCGCGGCCTGCGCCCGGAAGGGCGTGATGATGCCGACCTCCTCCGGCGCCAGCCCGCCGCCGACCAGGGCCCGGACGAGGTCCGCCGTTTCCTGCGCCTCGCCGGCGGACATCACCGAGCTTCCCTTGACCTCCTCGTCGTCCCGAACCACCAGGGCGACCGCGGCCGGGGTGGCGAGGGCCGGGTGGTCGGAGGGCGGCGCGAGGGTGAGCCTGCGGTCGTGACGGCAGCTCAGCCGGCCGCGGTAGAAGGTCACCGACGGCCACTCGGCCAGCTCGGCGTTGAGGCGCCAGGTCTCCTCCAGCATGCTGTCGAAGTCGCGGTTCCTGAGGAGGCCGAAGACGGACCGCTCGCGCGCCGGGCGGCCGTCGTCGACCAGCAGCACCGGCGGAAGCTGGTGGTCGTCGCCGAAGAACAGCCAGCGCTCGCCGTGGAGCATCGCCATCACCGCCACCATCGGGGTGACCTGCGAGGCCTCGTCGACGACGACCGTGTCGAAGCGGGCCTCGCACAGCCCGGTGCCCGGCGAGCCAAGGGCGAAGGGGGTCGCGCCGATCACGTGGGGCTCGGCCGACTCCAGCAGGCCGCTCTCGGCGTAGCTCTCGAAGGACTCGACGGATTCCGGTCCGCGCAGGACCGGCCCGATCTTCGCCACCCGGACCGCCGCGGGCAGGGCCCTGCGGCAGCTCTCCAGGGCGTGGCCGATCGCCCGGTGGGTCGGCCCGGTCACCAGCACCCGCTCGCCGCGCTCGACCAGCCGGCGCACCACCTCGGCGAGCACGTGGGTCTTTCCGGTTCCCGGCGGCCCCTGGACGAGCCAGGCGTTGCGGGTGGCCACGCAGGCTTCGATCGCCTCCTTCTGCGAGTCGTGCCAGAGCGGGTCGTTGACCTCGTCGTCGAGTTCGTCGGCCACGGCGGCGAAGGTCTCGCCATCGATCTCGCCCTGCTCGTCGCCCATCAGCAGCGGCAGGATCCGCTCGCGTCCCAGGGCGGTCCCGGCGAGCCCCTCCATGGCGGCGGCGTAGCGTTCGGTGAGGTCGACATGGTCGCGGTCCATCACCCGGTCGCGGCTCCCCGGCGGCGGGAGCGAGCCGCGCCAGCGGTGCAGGTGGATGCCGTCGTCGTCCTCGCCCAGGTGGATGAACTTGCCCTCGGGCGCCCAGGGGGTGTCGCTGCTCAGGCCGACGAAGTCGCCCTCGCGCAGGCGGCACTCCCCGCTCTCGTCCTCATGAACCGGCCGCAGCACCACGCGGTCCTGGCAAACCCTCACCACCTCCAGGGGGCCGAGCGCGTGACCCTCACGAATCCGCTCGGCAAGGGGGGTGTTCCAGATTTCCTCGATGCCCCGCCGCCCGGCCGCCAGTTCACGCCGCCAGCCCTGGTCGAGTTCATCGAGCCATTCGCGCTGTTCCTCGGCGCTTGCCATCGGTGGCGAAACTAGCGGGCAACTGATACTTTGGAAGCCGGAAGCAATAACTCGCCAAGGTCTCGGAGTATCCTTGAAATTGACATCAAAACCCCATCATGGCAAATTGCCATCATCCGATGATCAAGACGCAGGTTCAGATTCCGGACGAGCTCTTCGAGCGGGCCAAGAAGGTGGCGGCGGCGAAAGAGTGGTCGTTTGCCGAGTTGGTGCGTCGGGGGCTGGAGCAGATGACCTCGAGGTATCCGGCGGGGGAGATCCGCGAGGCGCGTGCGTGGAAGCTGCCCGCCGCGCTCGACCTGGACCTGAGGGAGGATCCCTTCGGCAACGAAGCTTGGCGGGAGGAGATCAACCTCGGCTCGGGAGCGAGCCGGGCCATTGCCGATCGGCTTCGCGAGGAAGCGGCGCGCTACGAGTCCGGGGAATGACGAGCTGCGACACCAACATCCTGTTCCTCGCGCTGGAGGCGAGCCGGCCGGGGCACGCGGAGGCGCGTGCCTTCCTCGAGGGGGTGAGCGAGGACCCCGAGTTCGCCCTCTGCGAGTTGGTTCTTGTCGAGCTCTATGTCCTGCTCAGGAACCCGGTCGTGGCGCGGCGGCCCCTGGCTCCGAAGGCGGCGGCCGGGATGATCCGGTCCCTTCGCGCGAACCCCAGATGGGACATCCTCGACTACCCCGGACCCGCAGCCGGGGTGATGGAGGTAGTCTGGAAGATGGCCGCGACGCGGGACTTTGCGCGGCGTCGCATCTTCGACGCGCGGCTGGCGCTGACCTTGCGCCACCACGGAGTGACCGAGTTCGCCACGGCGAATGAGAAGGACTTCCGCTCGTTCGGGTTCACGCGGGTGTGGAATCCGCTCGCCGGGCGCTGATTCGCGGCCGCAAGGGCGGGTCCCTCAGAGGTGCTTGTCCATGAAGTCGAGGAAGACGGGCCAGTCGTCGGGGATCATGCCGTGGCCGCCGTCGTGCATCAGGTAGCCGAGGCGGTTCATCATCGGCTCGCCGAGCGGCGGCTGCGGGAAGTCCTCGATGCCCTTCCTGCCGAGGAGGTGGAACACGGGGGTCGCGGCGCGCGCGGCGACGAACTCGCCGTAGGGGTCGGACCATTTGTCGGTCGAGCCGGTCTGCAGGAGCACCGCGCGGGGGGCGATCAGGCTGAGGATGAAGTGGGAGTCCCACGGAGCCTCCTCCTCGCGGCCGACCCAGCTGGCAAACTTCGCAGCGAACCAATGGGGGAAGCGCTCCACCAGGTGCGCCGGCCGCTCGCCGTAGCGGCGACGGTTGAGCGAGGCGCCGCCGGAGCCGGAGACGCTGGCCAGCACGCAGGCGACCCGCTCGTCGCGTGCACCCGCCCAGATCACGGTCTTGCCGAGGCGGGAGACCCCGGTGATGGCGACCCTCGAGGCGTCGATTTCCGCGTCCGTCTCGAAGTAGTCGATCACCCGGCTGATGCCCCAGCCCCACGCGGCGATCGCGCCCCAGTCTTCCGCGCCCGGCTTGCTCTGGCCCTCCTGGCCCTCCCCGAGGAAGTGGTGGCGAATGCCATGGGCGAAGCCATTGACGTCGTCGGGCTCGATGTCGGCGTAGTTGAAGTGGGCCACCGCGTAGCCGCGCTCGAGCGCCAGCGGGATCATTCGCAGCTTGCCGAAGGGTCCGCCCTCCGTCGCCGGCTCGCGGCGTTGCGCCTCCTTGTTCCAGCTTCGCCCGACCTTCACCCCGGGGTCGTCGACCGCCAGGTTGTTGGCGACCCAGCCGATGTTGAGCAGGACCGGGCAGTCGCCCTCGGACTCCGCCGGGAGGTAGACCACGAGGTCGAGGAACTGCTCCCCGGCCTTGTCGAAGGTGATGGTGACCTGCTTGCGGCGGGCGCTGCCGTCGAATGCCGGGGTTCCCTCGTCGAAGGCATCGAAGGCCATGGCCTCGGGTCGCGGTGGCACGCGGCCGTACTGGTTGGCCTCGACGATCCCGAGAATCCGCGGCCGCTGCACCTCGTTCCAGGTCGCCGGGTCCGTGACCGGCTTGCCGTCACTGCCGGTGAGCGGGTCGGGAAGCTCGAACCAACCAGCCTTGGCCTCGGTGTAGTTGACCGGAATCCCGGCCACCACTTCGTCCGGGGAGTCGATGATCTGGGCGAGGGCCGGGATGGCCAGCAGCGGGAGGACGAAGAGGGCGGCGTTCATGGTTTCAAAGCAAGCCCCACTTCAGCACGGAGGGGGACGGCCGGGCCAGCCCGCATCTCGGTGGCCGGGGCTGGAAGCCTGGCCACTCCCATTGCTCATCGAAGCCTGCCGATCATGAAATGCTCTTCATTAATAAAAATAATAAAAGGACACACCTTCAATTGTGTTTGTCCTTGATGAGTGGATGCGGGGTGGGTAGGGGTGGGGCATGGCGAGGGCGCGGTGGATTGCTCCGTGGAGCGAGTCGGGGGTCAAACCGGCGGTGTATCACCTGATTTCACGGGTGGTGGAGCGGCGCTTTGCCTTCGGGGCGGAGGAAAAGGAGAAGTTCCGCACCCTGATGCGCATGACCGAGAACTTCACCGGTTGTCGGGTGCTGAGCTACTGCATCATGTCCGCCCAAGGGTGCCCTGGTGCTTTCCGACGAGGACCTGCTGCGCCGCGTCGCGGTGTTTTACCCGAAGTGGAAGGTCGCCGAGCTGAGGGAACGGCTCGCGGCGGCAGCGGACTCGCCGGCGCTGCACGCGGAACTGGTCGAGGCCTACGCCTACCGAATGCACGACCTCAGCGAGTTCATGAAGATGCTGCTGCAGCGCTTCAGCTCTTGGTTCAACCGTCGGCACGAGCGTCGCGGACGGCTGTGGGAGCAGCGCTTCAAGAGCGTGCTGGTGGAGGACGGGACGGCGGCGCGGACGATGGCCGCCTACATCGACCTCAACCCGGTGCGAGGCGGGATCTGCCAGGATCCGGCGGACTACCGCTGGAGCAGCTACGGCGAGGCGGTGGCGGGGGGACGAAGGGCGCGGGCCGGTTTGGTGCGGGCGTGGCGCGGTCACGAGGGGGTGACGGGCACGGCGCGCGGCTGGGCGCAGGGCGGGCTGTCGCGACAGTACCGCCAGGTGCTGCTCGGGAAGGTCCTGAAGGAGCGGGAGGATGGCGAGGTCGGTGTCCGAGGAAGCCGGGGAAGCCGGGCAATGGCGGTGGAGCGGACCGGTCGGGAGCGAGGGGAACTCGATGCCAACGCGGGGGACCTGCGGATCTCGCAGGTGGTCCGGCATCGGGTGCGCTACTTCACCGACGGTGCGGTGATCGGCGGGCGGGGCTTCGTCGAGGAGGTCTTCGAGAGGTGCCGGGAGTACTTCGGCCCGAAGCGGAGGTTGGGAGCGAGGAAACCCCGAGGTGCCTTGGGAGCGCTGGCTGGAGAGGTTTGGACAGCGCGGGATCTTCGGCTCGGGGTGGATTGAGCGGGCGGTCCCGATGAAGCCGGTGCCATCTGATGGCGCCGTGGTCCGTGGCGTCGATTGGCCAAGCACTCCCCCTGGAGTTGCCCGCGCTGGGTCGCGCAAGTGTTTGGTCACCGGTGGAAGCACTCTCGCCGAATGGCTGCAGCTTTTTCGCAGGACGCCTGCCAAGTCCTGCGTGACCATGCTGTCGGCATGAAGCAGCAGCAAGCTGCCCGCCAGGTGGCGTGAAACCTTCCTCAGCTTTGCAATCTCATCGACGGCGCGTCGGAGCGGTTGCTGGCCGCCGCTTCGCAAGACCGCCGGCCGATGGCCCTCCTCCTTGGTGGCGGTGAGCCCGACGACCCCCTAGGTATCTGCCGTTTGAGCCTCGTTGGAGGCAACCCTTCGGAAGGAAGAGAGGCAGCATCGGGGGGCAGTCCCGAATGGGTCGGGCCCCACGGGGGCGCTTGCAATCCGGCGATTCCGGCGCAGGAATCCCCACATGAAGATCATCGGACGGATCGCGGCCTCGCTGTCGATGGCCGCGGCCGCGCTCGCCGATCCGGTCGAGCTGGTGCTTGACTTTCGCGAGCCCCGCCAGCGTTTCGAGGGCTTCGGCGCCTCGGGGGCGTGGTGGCACAGCTGGTTTCACGAGATGAGCCGGGAGGACCAGGAGCGCGCCCTCGACCTGCTCTACACCGATCGGGGCGCCGACCTGACGATCTTCCGCTACAACCTTCCCTCGGCCTCCGGCGACGATGTCACCAACCCGAAGCGCCGCACGGCGGAGGTCGAGACCGGGCCGTTCGAGTACGACCTCGACCGCGATCCGAAGCCTCTCGACATCCTCGAGCGGGTGCTCGAGCGCGGTGTGAAGGACGTCGTTTTCTTCAGCAACAGCCCGCCACGACGGCTGACCCGCAGCGGCATGACGAGCGGCGGGGCGAGTGGTGGAATCAACCTCGCCGAGGGCGCCGAGGACAGCTTCGCCCGCTACCTGGTCGACCTCACCGACGCCTTGATGCGGCGGACCGGGCTCGAGCACGCCCGGCTGTCTCCGGTCAACGAGCCGCAGTGGCGCTGGGGCGAGGACAGCCGCCACCAGGACGGCTGTCACTACCGGCCGCAGGGGGTCGCCGCGATGGCGCGCGCGGTGCTCGATGAACTCGAGCGCCGCCGTGAGGGGTTGTCCGGCAAGATCGAGGTCGAACTGTTCGATTCGGGATCGTGGGAGGCCACCCCGGAGTATGCACGGGTGGTGTGGGAGGACCCGCGGATTGCCGCGGCGGTCGACAGCATCGCGATCCACTCCTACTGGAGCGACGCCCGCAAGAAGCGGGAGGCGCGTGGCTGGCTCGACCGGCACCTGCCCGGGGTGCCGGTGCGGATGACCGAGTACTGCGAGATGCGCGGCGGTCACGACCCCGGGATGCGCTCGGCGCTGAACCTAGCCAGGACGATCCACGAAGACTTCACCATCGGCGGGGTCATCGAGTGGACCTGGTGGCTCGGCCTGAGCAGCAGCCGCTACTGCGACGGCCTGCTGCACGCCTTTCCGGAGCGGCGCCGCGGGACGCCGCGGCTGGAGACGACGAAACGCCTGTGGGCAATGGCGAACTGGAGCCGCCACGTGCGTCCGGGTTGGTCGCGCGTTGCCTGTGAGTCATCCGGCGAGACCGAGCTGCTTGCCACCGCCTTCGTCGCACCGGAGCGGGACCGGGCGGTGTGCGTGATCGTCAATCCGTCGCGCGACGAAGCCCGGTTCTCAAGCCGGGTCGTTGGCGGCGACTTCGTGACCCACGCCGCCTGGCGCACGGATGACGGTCACGACCTTGCCCGGGTCGAGGCGGCTTCGATCCTGCCGCCGCGCTCCGTCACCACCTTCGAGCTGCGCTTGAGGGGGGCCTCAGCGGACGAAACCGCGGCGCCGGCGCGCTGAGCTGAGCCCGAGGTCCTGGCGGGCGACTGCCACTTTCGCCGACTTGAGTCTCGCGGATTCCCGCAGCAGCGACCGGCCAGGCCATCGACGCGGTGCGAAAGCTGCAACAACCCGGCCTCCGGCTGCGTTCCATGGGGATCATGAAGCGGATCACCCTCTCCCTGCTCGCACTGGTGGCATTGCCCGGACCGGTCGTCGCCCGCACCTGGACCGAAGCCGAGTCGGGCCGCACGATCGAGGCCGAGTTGGTCGGGGTCGGCGACGGCACGGCCACCCTCGAGCGCACCGATGGACGCCGGTTCGAGTTGCCGCTGGCGCGCTTGTCGGACGCCGACCGCGCGTTCATCGAGGAGCAGGGCCCGATGGCCGTGGAGGCCGGCGCGGACTGGCCGAGCTGGCGCGGTCCCAAGCGCGACAACCGCTCGCCCGACACCGGCCTGCTCAAGACCTGGCCGGAGGGCGGGCCGAAGCTGGTGTGGACCTTCGAGGACGGCGGCAAGGGCTACAGCGCGCCGGCAATCGTCGGCGGGAAGATCTACATCACGGGAACACGCGGCGACGACGCCGAGATCATCTGCCTCGACGCCGCCACCGCCAAGGAGCAATGGAGCGCGAAGATCGGCGACGACGAGGGCGAGGGCTACATGACCCGGTGGGGCGGAGGCACCCGCGGTGCCCCGACGGTGAGCGACGGCCTGGTCTACGCCATGACCGCCAACGGCACGGTGGCCTGCGTCGGGGCCGAGGACGGCAAGGTCAAGTGGCGCAAGGACCTCGTCGGGGACTTCGGCGGCAGCGTGCCGCGCTGGGGCTACGCCGAGTCCCCCCTGGTCGACGGCAACCGCCTGATCGTCACCCCGGGCGGGGCGCAGGGCGCGATCGTCGCCTTTGACAAGGTGAGCGGGGACATCCTGTGGCAAAGCGAGGAGCTGAAGGACGGCGCCCACTACTCGTCGGTGATCGTTGCCGAGCCCGACGGCCGGCGGCAGTACATCCAGCTCTTCGAAAAGAAGCTTGCGGGGGTCGACGCCGAGAGCGGCAAGCTGCTGTGGACGGTGGGCTGGCCGGACGGCCGCACCGCGGTGATCCCGACCCCGGCGCTCGACGGTGACCGGGTTTACGTCACCTCCGGCTACGGCGCCGGCAGCATGCTGGTCAAGCTGACCGGCGACGGGGCCGAGGAAGTCTGGCGCAACAAGGTGATGAAGGTGCACCATGGCGGGGTGGTGCTCGTCGACGGCCACGCCTACGGTCTTTCCGACGGCGGCGGCCTGGTTTGCCAGAACCTCGACAGCGGCGAGCTGGTCTGGAACCAGCGCGGTCGGGGGACCCAAAAGGGCGCGGTCCATTACGCCGACGGCATGCTCTACGGCCTCGACGAGGAGGAGGGCTCGGTGTTTCTGGCCGAGGCCACCGCGGCAGAGTTCCGCGAGCGTGGTCGCTTCGAGTTGCCGCAGGAAACCGAGTTGCGTGAAGGGACCATGGGCAAGGTTTGGACCCACCCGGTGGTCATCGGCGGCAAGCTCTACCTGCGCGACCAAGACCTGCTGTTCTGCTTCGACGTCAGCGGAGGAAGCTGAACCGCCACGTCCGCGTTCCGGCTTCACCGCGGCGCGGATCAACGAGGGCCGGGTGGAGGATCACGGGATCACCCGGGAGACCCGCCAGAAATGCCGCGGGGCATCCGGGGTGGGGGTGGTCCAGCGGGTGGCGCCGAGCAGCGGGTCGCCATTGATGGTGGCCACCGGCTGCAGGCTGGCGGGATCCGAGCCGGCCTCGATCCGGTAGCTCCCGCCGGGGCTGCTCGGCCACTCGAGGAAGTAGTCTTCGCCGTCGAAGCCATGGCGGGTGATGGCGAAGTGGCCATCATTCTGGTTCAGCACGGCGATGGCATCGAGGTCGAAGCCGCCGCTGCCGATGGTCGGGGTGGGGTCGTAGATCGGGTCGCCGCCGGTGTCGGTGGTGGCGCCGTCACCGATGATGTCGACCAGGCGGACGAAGACGACGTGCTGCTTGTCGAGGGTCGGTCCGGCCGGGAGGTCGCCAAGGTCGAAGGGGGTGCCGAAGCCGGCGCGGTGCTTGCTCGCCAGACCGGACAGGTTGGTCGGGTCGACCGAGCCGAAGGCCCCCACCGGGCCCGCCGTCAGTGAGTCGCTGGGAAAGCGGTGGAAGTGGGTGCCGTCGCTGGAGACCTCGACGAAGGCGAGCTCGAGGAAGGTGTTGCCGATGGCATTCTCGAAGACCGCGAAGTCGGGGCCCTCACCGTCGGCGATGGCTCGAGGGAAGAACAGGGTGATGCGCCCGCCGTTGCCGAGGCAGACGATGTCGAGGGGGTCGTCGACGGCGGGGCCGGCGGCCTTTTCCGGGGTGCGCCAGGTGGCGTCGACGTCGCTGCCGTAGAGGACCTCGCTGTGCCCGGCGGCCCAGGCGACAATGCGCGGGTCGTCCTTCGGGATCGCATCGCTGCCGGTGGTTCCGGCGGCGCCGGGGTAGGGGCCGGCGAGGGCGGTCGTGGCGAGGGCGAGGAGGGTGGAAGGGAGCTTCATGGTGGGTTGGGCGCGCGCCTGCGGCGCAGTGCCCCGCCGTCGCTTTTCGAGCTATGGCGGGCAGGCGGGTAAGAAGTAGAAAGCAAAAAGTGGTTCGGGGCGGGGTGGGCCTGGTGGGTGCGGTGGTGGGCGAGGTGCGGGGGGAGTGGTGGAACGGAGCGCCGACTTCAGTCGGCTGAGAGGTGCGGATGCGGAGATGGTGGGCGGGTCGGGCAGGCGGAAGCCTGCGGTCCGATGGGAGGCTTGTTGAGAGTGGTGGGTTAAGGGGGCGGCCATGGCATTCTCGATGATGTCGGGCTTGGCGGCTGGAAGCCGCCGCCACGGTCTAGAGTTCCCGGCGGATGCCGAGGAGGAACTGGCGGCCGGCGGCGGGATACCAGAGGCCGCTGTACTTCAGGGTGGCGTAGCGCTCGTCGAGGAGGTTGTTGATGCGGCAGTAGAGCGAGAGGCCGGGACTGGGTTCGTAGCGGAGAAGGAGATTGAGGACATCGTAGGCGGGCAGCTTGGGCCGGGTGTTGAGGAAGTCGTTGCCCTCGTGGGAACTGCCGATCCACTGGTACTCGGCCTGCAGGGTGAGGCAGTCGTTGGGGCGCCAGGCCAGGGTGGCGCTGAGCTCGTGGTTGGGCACCAGGTAGACGTCCTTGCCGGCGTAGGGGCCGTCCAGGAACTCGGCGTCGAGCATCGTGTAGCGGAGGTCGGCCTGCCAGGCTTCCGCCCGGTAACCGAGCCAGCCCTCCAGCCCGAGGCGGCGGGTGTCGGCCAGGTTGACGTTGAGGTTGCGGACGAAGTCGTAGGCGATCTCGCCCTCGAGCCACTGGGCGAAGCCATTGAGGCCGAGGGTCCACCCCCCGGGCGCCCACTCGCCTCCCAGTTCGAAATTGTGGCCGGTCTCGGCGCGGAGCCGGTCGTTGAAGGGGACGCTGAGGGGGAATCCCTGGTAGGACGCGATCTCGTCGATCGAGGGCAGCCGGTAGAGCCGGTCGTAGCGGAACCAAAGCGCCTGCTCTTCGGTTGGCTCCCAGCGGATCCCGGCCTGGAGGGCGTGGTTGGTCTCGCCGCCGCCGCGGGCGAAGTTGAGGGCGGGGTCGGCGGGGAAGGTGTAGCTGCGCGCGGCGGCATCGACCGACGAGCGTTCCCAGCGCGCCGCGGCGCTGAGGTGCCAGTCCTGCCACGCCTCCCACTCGCCGCTGGCGAAGACCCCGAGGATGTCGCGATCGAGTGAGGCGTCGGACGTGCGGTTGAGACGTTGGATCTCGGCGTACTGCTGCAGGTCCAATGTGTCGCGGCGGAACTGCAGGCCGGCCTCGGCCGACCAGGACTCGCGCCGCAGGGTCAGCCGTGGCGCCAGGTCGAGGGTGTCGAGCAGGTTGTCGCTGTGGAAGCCGGGGCCGAAGTTCCAGGCGAGGTCGCGCCGGTAGTACGAGACGGGTAGTTCCACGGCGAGGTCTTCGCGGTCGCCGAGCGTGAGGCCACCGCCGGCGAGCCAGCGCGTTTGCTCGCTGAAATACTGGTCGGCCTGGCCGGCGCGAGCGTAGATCGACTGCCGCGGGTCGGCGAGGTAGGCGGCGGTGCCGAGCGGGCCGGGGAAGCCGCCGCTCTCGTCGGCCCACGACAGCGACAGGTCGGCGGCGAGGTTCGCGGCGAGTGCCTTGTCCCAGCGCAGCGCCGCCGACTCGAGCTCGCTGAAGCCGTTCTCGCGCCAGCCGTCGGTGAGGTTTTTCTCGAGGTCGAGGCCGATCCGGTGGCCGCCGATCCCCCCATGGTGCGACGCCCTCGCGATCAGGCTGCCGTCGCTGCCGCCGGCGGCCTCGACGACGGTGGAGGTCGTACTTTCCGACTTCGTGACCAGGTTGATCACGCCGCCCACGGCGTTGTCGCCGAAGCGGGCGCTGTGGCTGCCGCGCAGGATCTCGACGCGCTCGAGCCGGGCGAGGGGCACCTCGAGCCACGACACCGGGGCGGTGTCGGCGCGATTGATCGGGCGGCCGTCGACGAGGACGAGGACGCGCGAGGCGGCGTTCTCGCCGAAGCCGCGCAGGTGGACCGTGGCGTCGGCGGGGTTGCCGGTGGTGCTGGTCAGGCGGACGCCGCCCCGACTGGCGAGCAGCCCGGCGACCGAGCGCGCGCCCGAATTGGTGATGGTCTCCTCGTCGATGACGGTGGCGCTGCCGGCGAAGTGGGCGGGCAGGACCGAGTCCTCCTCCTCCTCCGACTCGACCACCAGGGGGTCGAGCCGGGCGACTTCCGTGTCCTGCGCCCCGGCCCGAAGCAGCGGGCCGAGGGCGAGGATGAGAAGGTGCCGGAGTTTCACCGAGGTCGGGTGGAACAAAGCCGCAGGGAGCGGCCCGCCGTCCTGCGGGACCTGCGAGTCCGTTGCCGAGATTCAGCGCCGCCGGCGCAGCAGGGTGAGGGGGCCGAGGAGCGAGCCGAGCAGGACGATGGAAGGCTCCGGCACGGCGGCCAGCGGGCTGCCGGAGGGCGGGGCGATGTGGCTGTAGGAGGCGTCGCTGGGCCCGAAGGACCAGGCGTCCCAGGCGCCGTCGGTGAGGAGCCGGCCGCTCGAGCCGAAGCTCTCGGCGGAGGCGCCGGCGGGCGAGGAAACCCAGCCGGTGGGCAGGCGGTCGCCGCCGCCGGCCACGGAGTCCGGGCTGCCGATGGCGCCGCCGGCGAAGCCGCCGCTGAGGTAGTAGCCCCAGCTGTCGTAGTCGTCGGGGAAGTTGGCGAAGCTGCCGCTGGTCGCGTTGTGGACCGCGGATCCGTCGTCGTAGCGGATCTCGGTCAGGAAAAATCCGGAAGCGCCGCTGCCGAAGGAGACGACCGACAGGGCCGGGTCGGCGGCGGTGACGGCGAGGATCATGTCGGCGCCGGAGGCCTCGCCGTCGAAGCGGTAGCCCCAGGCAAAGCTCTCGCGGGAAGTGCCGTCGTTGAAGTCGATGACGATGGTGGCGAGATTGGCACCGCTACCGACGACCGAGAGGAGGTCGTCGGTGGTGATGACGGGTGAAGTGGCGGCGGC
This sequence comes from Verrucomicrobiia bacterium, assembly GCA_030430455.1. GTDB lineage: Bacteria > Verrucomicrobiota > Verrucomicrobiia > Verrucomicrobiales > Akkermansiaceae > Haloferula. The sequence goes on from JAUIJB010000001.1 coordinate 74,758, forward strand.
GTGGGCGGCGGGCGTGGCGGCCAGCAGGCCCAGGGTGACGATGGTTCGGATGGTCATGTCGGTCATGTTTGGTTCTCGTTGGACCGAGCGAGAACGCGCGGGGCCGAAGTGCCCCGCGTTCATTTCCCGTCACCCCCTGGATCGCGAGGGGGCGTGCCGTCCCGCGGCTCGGAATTCCACGGGACCGGACGGTGACCAGCGGGATGAAGTATTCGGACTCCTGGCTGTTGACCTTCTTCCCGCCTTCACCCCCGCTCGGGCGGGGATTGGCATGTTGGGAAGTCGTGACCAGTTACCGCAGCGCGTCTGTTCCGGACTCTCACCGGATTCCATGCATCCCGGCGCCAGCGTCGGGGCGAGGAGACACCGCCGGCCCGGCCCATGGCAAGCGTGATTCCGGGCTCGGGCGGAACGCCTCCGACGGATGCCGGCGAGCCCCCGAAAAAAAAACCGCCTCCCCGGACGCGGGGAAGGCCGGTGGAAATGAGGTGGAGGCGCCTACTTGGCCTCGAAGTCACCGCACCAGTCGTCCTGGGAGGTGCTCGGGAAGCGCGACTCGACCTTCACGTCGTCGTCGACTTCGAAGGAGATGAGTTGAGGTGCGTGGCGGCGGCATTCGCCCTCTCCGGAGGCGGTGGCTTTCCAGTGGACGCAGTCGGCGCAGGCTTTGGTGGTGGTGGCAGTGGTCATGGTTCGTGTGGGGTTGTTGGTCTCAACAAGTTCCCCAGCGTTCACCCGGATCTGCCGATTTTCAAAGACTTTCTGGCTGAGAGCTAGTCTCAACAAGGGCCGCTCGGGCGATCGCGGCATCGTCGGGCCGGGGGCTCCGGGCCGCGAGTTCTCATCCGCGGGAATCATCCGGCGGAAGGCTGGGCGGCCCCCTGCGCGATGAATCCCGGTAGCCCGGCTCGACCGGGAAATGGCCCTGAAAGATCGGGCGGAACGGGAGGGTTTCCTTTCATTCCCCAAGTCCCCAACCCCGCTTGCCGAATGTTCCAATCCCACCAGTCGCCCAGCCCGGCCCGGTTTGCTGCCCTGATCCTGACCCTTGCGGCGGGCGGGGCCCTCGCCAACGAGGCGCGGGCAACCGCGCCAATCGTGTCACCGTCGCTGGTCTTCGAGGAACGCGACGGCATCGTCGCCATCGAGGCCGAGCACTATTTCAAGCAGCGCCTGAGCGACGAGCGGGCCTGGCACCTGACGACCCGGGAGATGGTGCCGGCGGTCGAGCCCGATGGCGACCCGAGCCACATCGCCGGTGCCTCCGGCGGGGCCTATCTGGAGATCCTTCCCGACACCCGCCGCGACCACGGCGACGAACTGGTCCACGGGGTGAACTTCTCGAACGAGCCGGGCAGGATGGCGATCCTGTCCTACCAGGTGCACTTCAACACGCCGGGGACCTACTGGCTGTGGGCGCGGGCATTCTGCACCACCAGCGAGGACAACGGCCTGCACTTCGGCATCGACGGCGAGTGGCCCGAATCGGCCCGGCGCTGGCAGACGGTCACCCGCGACCGCTGGCACTGGAAGTCGGCGCAGCGGACCGAGGAGGTGCACACCGGCGTCCCCGGCATCCTCACCCTCGAGGTGCCGAAGGCCGGGCGGCACGTGATCGAGGTGTCGATGCGCGAGGACGGCACCGCGCTCGACAAGATCCTGCTGGTCAACCGCAAGGACTTCGAGCCGGAGGGCCTCGGTCCGCAGCCGGCGGCGAAGTCGGGGGATCTGCCCGCCGCCTTCGACTACGTGCCGACCGCTGCCGAGGCTGCACGCGCTGCCCCCGAACCCGATGGCGACGGCACGGTCGAGATCAGCGGCGAGCTCCGGCAGTGGCACAAGGTGACGCTCACCCTCGACGGGCCGTGGGCGGACGAGCGCGACGAGCAGCCGAACCCCTTCACCGACCACTCCTTCCGGGTCCGCTTCGAGCACGAATCGGGCAGCCCGAGCCACACCGTGCCCGGCTACTTCGCGGCCGACGGCGATGCTGCGGAGTCCTCGGCGAGTGCCGGGCGGAAATGGCGCGCCCACCTGTCCCCGAACAAGTCCGGCGAGTGGAGCTACCGCATCGAATTCCGCACGGGCGAGCGGGCGGCGCTGGCCGGCGGCACGGCGGGTGAACCCTTTGCGGCGGCCCATGGCAGGGAGGGCCGCTTCACCATCGAGCCGAGCGACAAGCAGCTGCCCGACTTCCGCGCCCGCGGCCGCCTCGCCTACGTCGGTCGCCACCACCTGCAGTTCCAGGGCGACCGCAGCTGGTTCCTCAAGGCCGGCGCCGACGCTCCCGAAACCCTGCTGGCCTACGCCGACTTCGACGACACCCGGGCGCTGAAGGAGGACGTCCCGCTCAAGACCTGGGAGCCCCACGCCCGCGACTGGAAGCCCGGCGACCCGAGCTGGAAGGACGGCAAGGGCAAGGGCCTGGTCGGCGCGCTCAACTACCTCGCGGGCAAGGGCATGAACAGCTTCTCCTTCCTGCCCTACAACGTCGATGGCGACGGCTCCAACGTCTGGCCCTTCGTCGGGCCGCGCGACAAGCTCCACTACGACTGCAGCAAGCTCGACCAGTGGGGGATCGTCTTCGACCACGCCACCGCGCTCGGCCTGCACCTGCACTTCAAGCTGCAGGAGACCGAGATCGACGACCAGCGGACGGGCAACGATCGCAAGGCGGGGGAAATTCCCGCGGCGCTCGACGGGGGCTCGCTCGGCGTGGAGCGCAAGCTGTACCTGCACGAGCTCGTCGCCCGCTTCGGCCATGCCCTCGCGCTGAACTGGAACCTCGGCGAGGAGAACACCCAGACGACCGCCGAGGTCGCCGCGATGTCCGAATATCTGCGCGGCCTCGACCCCTATGGGCATCACGTCGTCCTGCACACCTACCCCGACCAGCAGGACGAGGTCTACCGGCCGCTGCTCGGCAAGGAGGTGCTGAGCGGCGTGTCGCTGCAGAACGGCTGGGACCGGGTCCACCGGCAGACCGCCAAGTGGGTCGCCGAGTCGGCCGCGGCCGGCCGGCCGTGGGTCTGCGCCAACGACGAGCAGAACGGCGCCGGCACCGGGGTCCCGCCCGACCCCGACTACCCCGGCAAGACCGATGCCGGCCACAGCATCGACGACATCCGCAAGTACACCCTGTGGGGCAACCTGATGGCCGGTGGCGCCGGGGTGGAGTACTACTTCGGCTACGGCCTGGCGGAGAACGACCTGCTCGCCGAGGACTGGCGCTCGCGCGACCAGTCGTGGGACTGGGCCCGCATCGCGCTCGAGTTCTTCCGGCGCGAAGGGATCCCGTTCCACGAGATGACCTGCCGCAGCGAGCTGGTCGGCAACGCCGAGCGCGACAACTCGCGCTACTGCCTCGCCAAGGAGGGCGAGCTCTACCTCGTCTACCTTCCCAACGGGGGATCAACCGCGGTCGAGCTGCCCGAGGGGGCCTTCACGATCGCCTGGTTCAACCCGCGGACCGGCGAGTCCGGCGAGCCCGCGGCTCTCGACACGCGGGAGCTCACCGCGCCCGACGACGAGGACTGGCTCGCCCTCATCCGCCGCTGAGGGGGCGCCAGGCCGAGCGTGCGCCCCCGTTCGCGCCCTCCCGGCAAAACCCCCCGTTCGATTCCGGGAATACGCTGCGCAAGATGCGTCTCACAGCAGGCGTATCGGAACTTGAGGCCGCGAACCCGCGGTCTCACCGCCCGCCGGGGCTGCCCTGTTTCCCGTCGTGTCTCGCTGGAGGCCCGCACAGGCAGAGGGTGTCCCGGGCGTGTGGTTCCATCACCAGCCGGTGGGGCGGGTTCCTCGCCACCGCCGGCCCAACCAAGCATCGACATGAACTACCAGATCACACGCTTCCTCGGGAAGAGGGGCTTCATCAAGCGGAGCCTCATGTTCACGATCCCGGAAAAGTCCGAGGGCGGGCCCGCAGAGCGCATCGTCCGCGCCTTCCTCAAGGAGATCCGGATGGGCTCGCTGCGGCCCGGCGGGGGCTTCCCGAGCGCGCCGCGCCTGAGCCGGATGACCGGCGAGTCGCCGGCGGACTGCCTCGATGCCACCACCCGGCTGATCGACGAGGGCTGGCTGCGCCAGCGCCCCGACGGCGAGTTGGTCGTCGCCGAGAGGCGCTGAGCGAAGCGCTGAGGCAAGCGCCGACCGAGCTCGCCCTGCCGCCCGTCATCAGGCGACCTTGTCGCCCTTGCTTCCCTCGTCGCCTCCGCCGTTGCCGTTGACCTGGTGCATGTGCACGTCCTGCTGCGGGTAGGGGATGCTGATGTCGTTGGCGTCGAACTCGGCCTTCACCTTGCGGGTGACGTCCCAGTAGACGCTCCAGTAGTCGCCGGTCTTGGCCCACGGGCGGCAGACGAAGTTGACCGAGGAGTCGGCGAGCTCGTGCATCTTGACCACCGGGGCCGGGTCCTCGAGGACCAACTCGTGCTCCTTGACGATCTTCTCGAGGATGCCCTGGGCCTTCTCGATGTCGTCGTCGTAGCCGATGCCGAAGGTCATGTCGACGCGGCGCGTCTCGTTGCCGGTGATGTTGGTGATGACCTGGCCCCAGACCGACTTGTTGGGGACGATGATCAGCTTGTTGTCCCAGCTGCGGATGGTGGTGTTGACGAGGCTCACCGAGTCGACGCTGCCGGAGACGCCCGCGACCTCGACCGCGTCGCCGACGTCGAAGGGCTGGAACAGCATCAGCATGATGCCGTTGGCGAAGTTGCTCAGGGTGTCCTGCAGGGCGAAGCCGAGGATGAAGGCGCCGCCGCCGATCAGGGCGAGCAGCGCGCCGACCTTCACGCCGAGGGTCGAGATGGCGATGATCACGCCGATGGCGAAGATCAACCGGCGGACCAGCTTGGTGACGAAGCGGTCGAGCAGCTGCGAGCTCGTCTTGTGCCGGGCCATCGCCTTGCCGACGAGGTTGCCGAAGAGGGAAGCGAGGATGGAGGCGACGATCACGATGACGGCGAAGATCGCGATCTTGATGACCCACTTGCGGGCGCCGTCCTCGGACTTGAACCAGCGCCGCACCACGCCGACCGTGGCTTCCGGGTTGGAGGCGTCGAAGTCGGCGCCACGCAGGCCGACCACGTAGGCCTTCACCGCGCCCGGGTCGCCACCCTTGGCTTCCCACGAGTCGAGCACGATTCCGAGCCGCTCGATCAGCTTGCTCTGCTCCTCCTTCAGCGCGTCGAGGGTCTCGGTGGCCGCGGTCTTCGCCTCGCCCTCGGCCTCGCGCAGGGCGATCTCGGCCTCGACGATCTCGCTGGTCTGGGCCTTGAGAAGATCCTGCCAGCTGGAGGCCTCGACGGCGAGGTCGTCGGCCGTCAGCGGCGTCAGCTTCAACTTGAGGAGATCGGCCTCGATCGCCGGGTCCGAGGTGGTTTGCGGTTCCGGACTTTCTTCGGCGGCAAAGCAGAAGGGCGAGAGTAGGACCAGGAGGAGGGCGAGGAATTTCATGGCGATTGAGGGATTGGAGGGTCCGATCAAAGACGGTGGGGAGGAGGGATCAATGGAATTCTGGTGAAGAAAGCGGTTTCCGCGCCAGTTGGCAGGGAAGCCGCGGGTCGCTGGGACCGGCAACTCACTCGATCATGTACTTCAGGTCCGAGGTCAGCGTCGGATAGGCCCACGGGACCTCGCGCAACTCGCGGGCTGTCAGGCCGCTGCGGATCGCCAGCGCGAACCAGTTGATCGCCTCGCCGGCGTGGTGGCGGACCAGGTGGGCGCCGAGGATGCGGTCGCTGTGGCGGTCGATGATCACCTTGTAGAAGCCGTGCTGCTCGCCGATGCGCTTCGACGACGGCCAGCCGGTGGTGCTGCCGCGGTTGATGCGGACTTCGTGGCCGGACTCGCGGGCCTGCTCCTCGCCGAGGCCGACCGCGGCGAGCGAGGGGATGGTGAAAACCGCGCTCGGGACCAGTTGGTGGTCGACGAGCTTGTGGTTCCCGTGAAGCAGGTTGCCGGCGACCGCGGCACCCTCGAGGTCGGCCACCGGGGCGAGCAGGTGGCCGGTCGCGGCGCAGTCGCCGATCGCATAGACCCGCGGATTCGAGGGGCTCTGGAGGAATTCGTTGACCTCGACCCCGTGGCGGCCGGCATCGACGTCGCCCTTGCCGTCCTCGAGCACGCTGAGGTTCGGCACGCGGCCGGTGGCGTGGACCACGAAGTCGGCGGGGTAGGTCTCGCCCGACGAGGCATGGACGTGGAGCTCGGATCCCTGCCGCTCGATCGAGCTGGGCTCCTCGTTGGTGATCACCCGGATCCCGTCCTCGCGGCTGGCCTCGACGAGAACATCGACGGCATCGGGATCGAAGCCCTTCAGCGGCTGCTCCGAGCGATGCAGGATGGTCACCTCGCGGGCGCCGGCACGGCGCGCGACGTGGGCGAACTCGAAGGAGATGTAGCCGCCGCCGATGAAGACAATGCGGTCGGGGAGCTCCTCGAGTTCGAGGAAGTCGTCGCTGACGTGGGAATGTTCCGCACCGGGGATGTCGAGCGGCCGCGGGGTCGCGCCGGTGGCGAGGACGATGTGGTCGGCCTCGATCACCTCGTCGCCGACGGCCAGCGCCGACTCGGAGACGAAGCGGGCACGCTCGTGGTAGGTGGTCGCGCCGCGCTTGCGCCAGTTCTCGACCGACTTCTCCGGCTTGCCGTCGAGGAACTCGTTCTTGAGTGCCTGGAGCTGCTGCCAGTCGGTGCGCGGCGCCTCGGCAATGCCCTTGCCGACGAGGTCGCCCGCGCCGGCGACCACCTCGGCGTTGGCGACGAGGTACTTCTTCGGCTGGCAGCCGCGCAGCGCGCAGGTGCCGCCGAAGGGCCGCTCGTCGATGATGGCGAGTGATTTGCCGGCGTCCAGCAGCGCATCGGCGACGAAATAGGCGGAGGTGCCGGAGCCGACGAGGATGGTGTGGTAGTTTTTCATGGGCTGAGAAATTCGACCTGGTCCTTCCCTCTCGACCTCACCCCTGCCGTTCGAGAACGAGCACGAGAACGAAGGACGACGACCAAAGCTTGAGGGACACCCCTCCGCCCGGCTGCGCCCGATGGCCAGTGATTATTCCGCCTTCGGGGCCTGCGGCGACGCCAGCGGGGGGAACCAGCGGTCGCGCGGGATCACCATCGGCTCCGGCTTGTCGTCGTAGTAGTGCGGCGACATGATCTGGATGCCGGCGTCGTTGAAGCCGTCCTGGATCTGGCCGTTGAGCTCGGAGAGCACGGCGTTCTTCTTCTCGGCGTGCTCGGTGTAGCAGGTCAGCACGTACTCGGCGTACCAGTCGGACAGCGCCTTCTGGATGACCCGCGGCTCGGGGCTCTCGCTGACGCCGCCGGTGGCCTTGGCGGCATCGATCAGGATCTGGTGGACCTGGCGCCAGGGGGCGTCGTAGCCGATGGTGACCGGCACGCTGATCGGCACCCCGGTGTCCTCGGCGAGGCGGCTGAAGTTGGTGCTCGGGTTGCTGATCATCACCGCGTTGGGGATGGTCAGGTACTCCTTCTGCGGCGTGAGCACCTTCACCGCCAGCATGCCCATCTCGGTGACGGTGCCCTCGATTTCGCCGACCTTGACGTACTCGCCGGTGCGGACCGAGCCGGAGTAGAGCAGCACGAAGCCGCTCATCACCTGGTTGATCATGCCGGTCGACCCGAGCGAGACCATCAGGCCGAGCAGCACGCTGATGCCCTTGAAGGCCTCGCTGCCGGAGCCGGGCAGGTAGGGGTAGGCGAGCACGACGGCGAACATCCAGATGGCGACCACGGCGATGCGGCGGGTCGCCTTGGCGGTGTCGGCGGCCAGCATGCCGGTGTCGTCGCTGCGGCCCATGCCGCGGATCACCCGGTCGACGATGCGCGCCAGCCAGCGGGCGATGAGCAGGATGAGCGCCGCCGTCAGCAGGCCGGGGATCGATGCCATCGCCCCGCGCAGGAGGTTCATGCCGAACTCCTTGAGCCGGCCGGTGAAGGCGGCGCCGTAGGGCTCGGTCAGCGGGAACTGGTGGAGGACGAAGGCGACCCAGTAGCAGAACAGGTAGAGCCCGCAGAGGAAGGCGGCGGCCTTGACCAGGCCCTCGGCGACGGTGCCGAGGTGCGGCCGCAGGTCGGCGCCGCTGAACTTGAGGCGCTTCCAGTGGCTGATGCGAACCAGCACGAAGCCGGCGATCTTGCGGGTGAGGAAGCGCAGCACGACCAGCGCGGCGACGAGGATCGCGGTGGCGACGAGCGCGGTGGTGGCGCTCTTCGCGATGGCCCCGGCCGAGCGCTGCTCGAGCCGCGCCTGGCGGATCTCGCCGAGGGCGGCGAGGACCCCCTGGCGGGCCTCGTCGAGCGTCTGGCCGGCGAGCTCGTCGAGGTCGGACTCGAGCAGGGTGAAGAGGTAGGCGTCGCCGACGAGGAAGCGATGGCCGGTGTCGCCCTCGATCTCGGCCGGTTCGGTGGTGATCTCGGCCCCGAGCAGGTCATCGGAGACGCCCTCGATCCGCTCGAGCGCGTCGGCGACGCGGGCGTCGGGCCCGAGCTGGGCCGTCTGCGAGCGGAACACGACGACCGGCCGGTTCCACCACACCAGGGTGGCCTCGGCCGGGCGTGCCGCCGGTTCCTCGGCTGGCGGCTGGGCGGCCTCGGGCACGCCGGTGGCGGGCTGGTCGAGGACCACCTCGGGCGGTGCCACCGGGGGGTCCTGGGCAGGCGACACGTTCGGGGCGAGGGCGAAGCAAAGCGAGAGGACGCCAAGCAGCAGTCCGGCGGGCCGTCGGATCTTTTTCATTGAGTGCTCGCAGGCTTCCAGTTTCCCGCGGCGCTGTCGAGGCGGCGGTGGGTCCGCGTCCGGCCGGAGCGGCGGACAAGGACACCCAGAGCGATCAGGGTCCGGCGGCATCCTTCTCGCGGCCCTTGGCGGTCTCGCTGAGCCGCTGGACGACGTAGTAGAGCATCGGCACCACGGCGAGGCTGAAGACGGTGGCGGTGCACATGCCGCCGAACACGGCGGTGCCGAGGATCTTGCGCGACTCGGCGCCGGCGCCGGAGGCGATCAGCAGCGGGATCACGCCGAGCACGAAGGACAGCGCGGTCATCATCACCGCGCGGAAGCGCAGCCGCACCGCCTCGACCGCGGCGTCGAAGATGCTCAGGCCCTCCTCGCGCTTCACCTTGGCGAACTCGGTGAGCAGGATCGCCGTCTTGGTCGACAGGCCGATCAGGAGCACGATCCCGATCTGGGTGTAGACGTTGTTGTCCATGCCGCGCAGCATCAGCGCGCCGACCAGACCGAGCAGCGCGGTCGGCACCGACAGGCAGACCGAGATCGGCAGGGTCCAGCTCTCATACTGCGCCGCCAGCACCAGGTAGACCATCAGGATGGCGAAGAGGAAGATCGGTCCCATGCCGCCGCCGGCCTGCTTCTCCTGGTAGGAAAGCTCGGTCCACTCGTAGCCCATCGACGGCGGCAGCATGCCGCCGCCCTGCGGGTCGGCCATGTCCTCCATCAGCTCGATCGCCTGCCCCGAGCTGAAGCCGGGCGCGGCGTTGCCCATGATCTTGACGGAGGGGTAGAGGTTGAAGCGGGTGATCGTCTGCGGGCCGAGGATCTCCTCGACGCTGACCACCGAGCCGAGCGGGATCATCTTCCCGTTGGCGGCGCGGAGCTGGAGGCGGCGGATGTCCTCGGGCTGGGCGCGGAACTCGGCGTCGGCCTGGGCGGTCACCTTGAAGACCCGGCCGAACAGGGTGAAGTCGTTGACGTAGGCCGAGCCGAGGTAGGTCTGCAGGGTCTCGAAGACGGCATTGAGGGTGGTTCCGGTGCGCTTGACCGCCTCGCGATCGATGTCGAGGTAGAGCTGGGGAACCGAGGCCCGGAAGGTCGAGCGGACGTTCTCCAGCCCGGCCTGGGCATTGCCGGCCCGGGAGACCTCCGCGGCGACCGTCTGCAGCTGCTCGAGCCCGGCGCCGCCGCGGTCCTGGAGCATGAAGGCGAAGCCGCCGGAGACCCCGACCCCGGGCAGCGAGGGCATCGGGAAGGCGAACACGGCGGCCTCCTGGATCGCGGCCAGGCGCTGGTTCATCTGCGCGATGATCGCGCTCTGGTGCTGCCCGGGATCGGGCCGCTCCGACCAGTCGTCGAAGGTGATCACGCAGAACCCGGTGTTCGAGCTCGCGGCGCCGTCGAGGATCGAGAAGCCGGAGATCTGGAGGCAGTTCTCGACGCCGTCGATGCCGGAGACGATCTCCTCGACCCGGTCGACGACCGCCCGGGTGCGCGCCGCCGAGGCGCCGTCCGGCAGCTGCACGCCGACCATGCAGTAGCCCTCGTCCTCCTGCGGGACGAAGCCGGTCGGCAGACGGCCGAGGCCGCTGACCGAAAGCGCGGTGATGCCGGCGAAGAGCATCACGCCGACGACGGCCAATCGGATCGCGACCCGGACGACCTTGACGTAGCCCTCGGTCGAGCGGTTGAGCGAGCGGTTGAAGAGCTTGAACAGGCCGCGCGGCTCCCGGGTGTTCTTCCTTAGGATCAGGCCGCACAGCGCGGGACTCAGGGTGAGCGCGTTGATCGAGCTGAACACGGTGGCCACCGCGATGGTGGTGGCGAACTGCTTGAACATCGTGCCGGTGATGCCGCCCATCATCGTCGTCGGCACGAAGACCGACAGCAGCACCAGGGTGGTGGCGACCACCGGGCCGGAGACCTCGCGCATCGCGGCGGCCGCGGCCTCCTGCGGCTTGAGGCCCTTCTCGAGGTGGACGAAGGTGTTCTCGACCACGACGATGGCGTCGTCGACGACGATCCCGATCACCAGCACCAGCCCGAAGAGGGTGAGCTGGTTGAGCGAGAAGCCCATCAGCTGAAGCACGAAGAAGGTGCCGATCAGCGAGACCGGAATGGTCACCGCCGGGATCAGGGTGGCGCGGAAGTTCTGCAGGAACAGATAGACCGTCAGGACCACCAGGACAAGGGTCGCGAAGAGGGTGACGATGACCTCCTTGATCGAGGCCTTCACCACGTCGGTGGCGTCGTAGACGACCGAGTACTCGACGTCCTCGGGAAAGGCGGCCTCGAGCTCCCCGAGCTTTTCGCGGACTCCCTTGGCGACCTCGATGAGGTTGGAGCCGGGGACCTGGTAGATGGCGAGCGACGCGCAGGCGGCTCCGTTGAGCTTGGCGGAGAAGGTGTAGGCGTCGGAGCCGAGCTCGACGCGGGCGACGTCGCGCAGGCGGATGCTGCGGCCGTCCTCGCCGGTGCGGATGATGACGTTCTCGAACTCACCGGCCTCGCTGAGCCGCCCGGCGGTGCTGAGGATGTACTCGTAGGCGGTGCCCTGCGGGGCCGGCGCGGCGCCGACGCGGCCGGCGGCGACCTGGATGTTCTGCTCGCGGATCGCGGCGGTGACGTCGGAGGCTGCGAGGTTGCGGGCGCGCATCTTGTCGGGATCGAGCCAGATGCGCATGCTGAACTCGCCGACGCCGTAGAGGAACACGTCGCCGACGCCGTCGACCCGGGCGAGCTCGTCGCGGATCCGAAGGTTGGCGTAGTTGCTGAGGAAGGCGTCGTCGTAGGTGCCTCCCGGCGAGGTGATGCCGACGAACATCACCGTGTCGGTCGACTTCTTGCGCACCGTCACGCCGGTCCGCTTGACCTCCTCGGGCAGTCGCGCCTCGGCCTTGGCGACGCGGTTCTGGACCAGCACGTTGGCGATGTCGAGGTCGGTGCCCGGCTCGAACGAGACGGTCAGGCTGTAGCTGCCGTCGTTGCCGCTGACGCTCGACATGTAGATCGACTGCTCGACCCCGTTGACCTCCTTCTCGATGGTCGCGCCGACGGTGTCGGCGACGGTTTTCGCGTCGGCCCCCGGGTAGGCGCAGGAGACCTGGACGGTCGGCGGGGCCAGCTCCGGGTAGCGGGCGATCGGCAGGGAGATCAGGGCGACCAGGCCGAGGACGATCGTGACGATCGACACGACCATCGCGAAGACCGGCCGCTTGATGAAGAACAGGCTGAACATGACTGAAGTTTGCTAGGATTCAGTGTTCAGTTTTCAGGGTCTTGCTGCGGGGCGTTGGGGGGGACTTCGGGCTTGGCGGGGGCCTCGCCCTGCATCTGCGGGGCGACGGTGGCACCCTCGCGGGCCCGCTGCAGGCCGGCGACGACCACGCGGTCCTGCGGGGACAGGCCCTTGGTGACGATGATGTCGCGGCTCGGCACGGCATCGGCGTCCTCGCCGGAGTGCTTTACGGTTGCGCCGGTGACCACGCCCTGGCGGCGGACGACGTTGTCGCCGTCGACGACCCAGACGTATTCGCCGGCGATGTCCCGCAACACGGCGACGGCCGGGATCACCACCGAGTCCGGGGCTTCCGGGTTGGGGAAGGTGTCGGGGTAGCCGACCAGGCCGTAGAGGCCCGAGGCGAGCTTGCCGTCGGGGTTGGGAAAGACCGCCCGGATCCTCGCGGTCCGGGTCGAGGGGTCGACCCGGCTGTCGACGAAGTCGATCGTGCCCTCGTGCTCGTAGACCGTGCCGTCGGCGAGGGTCAGGCGGACCTTCTCGAGCTCATCGATCACCACGCCGCCGCCGTCGGAGCGGCGCTCGAGGAAGCGGATCATGCCGCGCTCCGGGGCCTCGAAGTAGACGCGGATCCGGGAGTCGTCGGTGATGTGGCCGAGCAGGGTCGCCTGGGAGGCGTCGACCAGGTTGCCGACGTCGACGAGCGCCTCGGACATCCGCCCGTCGGTCGGCGCGACGATCGTGGTGTAGGAGAGGTTGATGGCGGCGTCCTTGAGCTGGGCCTCCATCTGGCTGACCAGGGCGGCGGCCTTGTCGACCTCGGCCCGGGCGATGTCGACATCGAGTTCCGAGACCGCCCCGCTGCTGCGCTGGTTGGCGCTCTCGAGCCGGGCGAGGCGGGTCTCCTCGAGCTTGAGGGCGGCCTTGGCCTGGTCGAGGTTGGCCTGGGCGACGGCCACCGCCGCCTGGAAGGGCTCCTGCTCGATGAGGAACAGCTTGTCGCCCTGTTCGACCTTCTCGCCCTCCTCGAAGAAGCGCTGCTGGAGGAAGCCGCGGACCCGGGCGCGGATGTCGACCTCGGTGACGCCGGCAACGGTCGCCGGGTACTCGCGGTAGGTGACGACCTCGCGCGGGTCGGGGTGGGCCACCGTCACCGGTGGCGGCGGCGGCTGGACGAATTCGTTCTTCTTGCCGCAGGCGGCAAGGAGGAAGGGCAGGAGAAGGATCGCTTTGTTCATGGCGAGGGGAAAGTGGAGCGCCGCCTGCCGAGGTGTTGAGGGACGGAACAGGGACGTGATTGAAAACCGCGAATGGACGCGAATGAACGCGAATTCAGAGGGTCATGAGTATGGGGAGATGGAGCCTGGGACGAGACCTTCGCTTGCTGGAAAACGCCCCGACTCTGAAGTCTTGATTGGCGTCCATTCGCGGTTTCGGATGGTTCGGGAGGAGGATTGGCTGGAGCCGCCGCGGCCGACCGCACTCCATGGAGGAATCAGGACTTGTCGTCCTTGGCGACCTTGCCCGGCTTCATCGGGGTGCCGCCGCCGAGGGCCTTGAAAAGCGTGGCGTAGCCGGCCGCGATCTGGCCCTCGCTGATGGTGCGCTCGTCCTCGTTGGCGAAGACGGTGCGCTGGGCGTCGAGGACGTTCTGGAAGTCGATCAGGCCCTCGGTGTAGTTCGAGGTGACCAGCTCCTCGGTCTTCTTGGCGGCCGTCACCGCCTTGGTCAGCTCGCTGAGGCGGTCGCGCTCGTTGCGCACGGTCGAGAGGCTGTTCTCGACCTCCTCGACCGCCTTGAGGACGCTGTTCTGGTAGTTGTAGTAGGCCTGCTTGGTGCGCGACTCCTCGATGGCGACCTGGCTCCAGGTGCGCCCGGCGTCGAAGATGTTCCAGCGGAAGGAGGGGCCGAAGCCGTAGTTGCGCGAGGCCGACTGCAGCAGGTCCTCGGCGCCGAGCGACTGCAGCTCGAAGGTGCCGGTGAGGCTGAAGCGCGGCAGCAGGTCGGCCTCGGCCACCCCGATGAGGGCGGTCTGGGCGGCGAGCTGGCGCTCGGCGGCGCGGATGTCGGGGCGCGCGCGGACCAGGTCGGCGGGCAGGCCGACGCCGGCGCCCGAGCTCGGGACCGGGATGCCGCGCGACTTGCCGAGGAGGCTCTCGGTGGCCGAGGGGTAGCGGCCGATCAGGGTGGCGAGGCGGTTGAGCGCGATGTCGCGCTGGTTGCGCAGCAGGGGAATCACCGCCTTGGTGGTCGCCAGGTTGGTCTCGGCCTGCGAGACGTCGAGCTCCGGCGAAAGGCCGGCATCGAGGCGGTCGGTGGTGAGCTCGACCGACTTCTGCTGGTTCGAGATGTTTCCCTGGGCCACGGCGATCCGCTCCTCGAGGGTGCGGACCTGGATGTAGTTCAGGGCGACCTCGGCGAAGAGGCTGACCATGGTGTCGCGGTAGAGCTCCTCGGTCCCCTCGACGGTGGCGTCGGCGGACTCGATCGAGCGCCGCACGCCGCCGAAGAAGTCGATTTCCCAGCCGGCATCCACGCCGGTGGACCAGAAGTCGGTCGTCTTGCCGGCCGGCGGCGAGGGCGTGCCGACGTTCTCGCTGGTGCGGCCCTGCGAGACGCCGCCGCCGAAGTCGACGCTCGGGAACAGGCCGCTGCGGGCGACGCCGCGGGCGGCGCGGGCCTCGCTGACCCGCTCGTAGGCGATCGCGAGGTCGCGGTTCGACTCGCGGGCCTTGTCGATCAGGTTGTTGAGCGTCGGATCATTGAAGCGCGTCCACCAGGTCTCCAGGCTCGACGAGCCGGAGTTCAGGTCGGCACTCAGGCTCTGGTTCCAGAAGTCCGGAGTGATGGTGTCGGGCGAGGTGTAGTCCGTGCCCACGACCATGCAGCCCGGCAGGGCGAGGGCAGCCGAAACCGCCAGAACCCCGGCCTTCGTGGTGGAATGAAGGAGTGTGCGCATGATCAAAAAGGCCGAGGCAGCTTTGGAGAATCCGCAGGCATTGTCCACCTTCATCCCGGTCAGAGGAGGCGGTGATCCGTGTTTGCTGGGAATCCTTGTTTCGGAATGGATGACGCGGTGGCCGGCGCTGCCCGCCACCTATCCTGCGGTCTCCGCCTCCAGCGCGTTCCAGCTTTCCGCAGCGAAGGCGAGGCCGGCTTCGCGGTAGACGTCGCGGACGGTGGCGACGCCGAGTTCACGCAGCTCCTCGGCCTCGTCGGGGTACTCGACGACCGCGGTGATGCGGATGGCCTGGCTGAGCTCGAGGATGCGCCGGGCGATGCGGCGGGTGGCGCGGAAGTTGCGGGTCGCGATGAACACCATCTTCGGCGGCTCCTCGAGGTCGAGCCGCTCCCAGAAGCCGGGGTCGGTGGCGTCGGCGAGCGCGACATTGCGGCCCGCCGCCTGGTGCTTCTCGACGGTCGAGGGGCAGGAGTCGATGCCCAGCAGCGGCAGCTGGCGGTGCTCGGTGAGCCAGTCGTAGGTGCCGGTCCCGACCCGCCCCATGCCGAAGATCAGGGCGTCGACCTCGCGGGTCCGGATCGGCATGTCCTCGGGCAGCATGCCGCGGCGCTCGAAGCGGCGCAGCGGTCTGGCAAGCAGGCCGTAGAGTTGGTTGGGCAGAGCGTTGAGCGGCGAGGCGACGACGAAGCTGAAGCCGACCAGCAGGGCGATGGCGACCAGCCACTCGCCGCTGAGCCAGCCCATGGTGACCGCGACGCTGCCGACGATCAGGCCGAACTCGCTGAAGTTGGCGAGCCCGAGGCTGGCGAGGAAGGCCGGCCGCATGCGCAGGCGGAAGCCGGAGAGGACGAGGAAGTAGCCCAGCGCCTTGGGGACCGCGAGGGGCAGGAGGATCAGCGCGGCGACCACCGACTCCATGCCGATGTCGTGGCTCAGGCCGATGCTGAGGAAGAAGGCGACCAGGAACAGGTCCTTGAAGTGGAACAGGGTCTTGGCGAGTTCCCCGGCCTTGGGCGAGGAGGCCAGCAGCATGCCGAAGGCGATCGCGCCGAGGTCGCCCTTCAGCTTGAGGAACTCGAACAGGCCGTAGCCGGCGAAGGTCATCACGAAGCCGAACAGCAGCAGCAGCTCGCCGTGGCCGACCCGCTCGAGCAGGGCGGTCAGCGGCTTGCGGGCGAGGGGGAGCAGCAGCAGGGCGAGCGCCCAGGGCGAGGGAGGCACCCCCTTCGAGGCCGACAGGAAGACCACCGCGATGACGTCCTGCATGATCAGGATGCCGATCGCCGCGGTGGCGTGGCGGGTCGCCAGCTCGGCGCGCTCCTCGAAGGCCTTGGCCGCGAAGACCGTGCTGGAAAAACTGAGCGCGAAGCCGAGCACCAGCGCGGTGGTCAGGTTGAGCTGGTCGAACAACGGGACGCCGGCGGCGGAGAGGGCCAGTGCGACCAGCGCCACCACCGCGGTGGTCGCCAGCATGTGGATGGTCGTCCCGGCCCAGACCTCGGGGCGGGTCAGCGCGCTGACCTTGAGCTTCAGCCCGATCGTGAACAGCAGCAGGGTGACCCCGAAGTCGGCGAAGGTCTGGATCTCATCGGAGGACTCGAGCCCGAAGCCGCGCAGGACGAAGCCGGCGATCAGGAAGCCGACCATCGGCGGCAGGCCGATCTTGCGCACCACCATCCCGGCGAGGAAGGCGGCGGTGATCAGGATGGCATCCATGACGGCAGACTTGGTTCGCCGCCGGACAGGCTCAAGCGAATACGGCCACGGGTCCGGCCCCCCTGTTCATCCACCTCTGCCCCGGCCATGAGGGGGGCCGAAGCAGGGGCTGCGCCATCCGCTCAGAAGAACCAAGTCAGGGTCGCGCGCAGCGTGCGCGGCTCGGTCGGATGGAGGTGGATGTCGTCGATGCCCGCGGCGGCCTCGCCGGGAAGGCGGGAGGTGTAGTAGTACTCGATGTCGTTGTCGTTGCGGTCGAGCAGGTTGAGGCAGTCCAGCGCGAGCTCGCAGTTTTCCCAGCGGTAGCCGAGGCGGGCGTTGACCTGGAACGAGTCCTCGGACTCGATGACCTGGTCGGCGGTCAGCGGGCGGGCCGAGAAGTAGCGTGCGCGCAGGGCGCCGAACCAGCCGGTGTCGTGGCCGAAGGTCAGGCCGGTGGACAGGACGACGGGGACCTGGTTCTCGATCCACGGCCCGCCGGTCGGGTAGACATTGTCGTAGCGGCCTTCCGAGAGGGCCAGTTCGGCGTCGAAGCCGAACCAGTCGCTCGGCCGCCAGTAGGCGGCGAACTCGACGCCGTAGCGGGTGGTGGAAGGGCCGGCGTCGACGTTGCCGGCGTCGCCGACGTAGAGCAGCTCGGAGTCGTTGTAGAGCCACCACAGGGCGACGGTGGTGGTGAAGCAGTCGGTCCACTGCGAGCGCGAGCCGAGCTCGGCGCCCCAGGTGCGCACCAGCGGGTCGACCGGGGCCACCGGGGTGACGCCGTCGTTCGGGTCGATGCGGGTGAAGATCCCGCGGGCGTCGTTCGAGTGGAAGCCGCCGCCGAGGTTGAGGTAGTACTCGGTGTTCGCCCAGGGGCCGAAGATCAGGTTGAGCTTGGGCACCACGATGCCGTCCCACTCGTCGCCGCTGTTGACCGGGCGGTCGCTGTCGACGTCGAAGTAGAACAGGTCGCCGCGCAGGCCGGCCTCGGTGCGGAACCAGTCGTTCCACACGGTGGTGGCGCCGGCGAACAGCGAGTAGTTGCCGGTGAACACGTCATCCTCGCGCACCGGGTTGACGTCGAGGCGGTTGCGGGTGCGGGCCAGCTCGAGGTCCCAGATGTAGTCGTTGCGGCTCTGGAATCCGACCGTGTAGTCGGTCTCCGCGCCGAACAACGAGCGGTCCTCGAGGGTGGCGGCGATCTCGCCGCCGAAGAACACCCGCTGGTCGGACTGGCGGAACTGGTCGCCGTTGACCGGGTCGTCGAGGAAGTAGGTGAAGTTCGAGTAGAGGTCGAGGTCGTAGTAGCCGGCGTAGGCGTTGGCGCGCCACACCACGTCCTCGCAGCGGCGGCCCCAGTTCATCGACAGCGAGTAGCGCTGGGAGTCGCCGCCGACGGTCGGGTCGATGAAGCCGAGGCGGTCGATCAGGCCGCCGGTGATCGCGCGCTCGGGGACCTGGTCGGTCGAGTCCCACTCGCCCTGCGAGCCGAGCAGGGTGACGTTGAAGAAGTTCTCCTCGTCACCGGTGTGCCAGCGGAGGATGCCGTTGAAGCGGTGCGAGTTGCCGTCGAGCACCCAGGAGCCGTCGTAGGAGTTGGCCTCGCCGCCGTAGGTCAGGATCCCCGACCCCGCCTCGACCGAGTGGCCGAAGACGCCGCGGAAGTAGGCGTCCTCGCCGAGGGTGAGCATGGCGAAGCCGCGCTCGAGCGAGTCGACCAGCGAGAACTCGGCGGCGCCGGCGGTGGTGAGGTCGCCGAGGCGCGGGTCGAAGGGGCCCTTCTGGTAGTCGAGCCGTTCGACGAACTCGGGGATCAGGAAGTTGATGTCGGCGTAGCCCTGGCCGTGGCCGTGGGCGCGGTAGTTGGCCGGCATGCCGTCGACGAACAGGCCGAAGTCGGTGCCGTGGTCGAGGTTGTAGCCGCGGACGAAGTACTGGTTCGCCTTGCCGTCGCCGGAGTGCTGGGTCGCGATCAGCCCGGGCACCACCTCGAGCAGTTCGCCGCGGCGCAGGTAGGGGCGCTCGAGGAGCTCCTTGCGGTCGGACTGGCCCTTCGAGGCGCTCAGCGCCACGCCGAGGAGGTTCTCGGCCTTGCCGGTGATCACCAGCGGGTCGAGCATTTCCGAGGTCACCGTCACCGGTTCGGACGGCAGGTCCTCGACGAGGTCCTGGGCCTCGCCGAGGAAGGGGAGGGAGAACACCAGGGCGACCAGGGGGGGGGGAAGATTCAGCTTCACGCAGGTTCCAACGCGGCGGGCCGCGTGATCCCACGAAAAATCTCCGGCATCTTTCCCGCGCCGGCGGAATCAGGCCGGATCGGCCCGCCACCACTCGGACAGCCGCCGGCGGGCGCGGTAGAGGCGGCCCTCGATCGCGCGCTCCGAGCACTTCAGGATCTCGGCGCACTCGGCGTGGCTGAGACCGTCGAGGCAGCTCAACACGACCACCGCCCTCAGCGGGTCGGGCAGCGCGTTGAGCCCGCGGTCGAGCTTGGCGAGGTCGGCATCGCGCATCGCGGCCTCGTCCGGCTGCGCCGAGTGGCAGGCCCACTCCCGGTTCTCGATCCCGACGCAGGCCTTGCGGCGGGCCCGGGCGCGGTCGCGGCAGAGGTTGAGGGCGATGCGGAACAGCCAGGTGGCGAGGCGGGCACGCGGGCGGAAGCGGGGCAGCGCACCATGGGCGCGGACGAAGGTGTCCTGGCTGGCTTCCAGCGCGTCCTCGGCATCGCGCAGGTAGAGCAGGCAGAAGCGGTAGACCGGCTGCTGGTGGCGCTCGACCAGCGCGCGGAAGGCCTCCGGGCAGCCGGCCTGGGCGCGGCGCAGGAGATCGGCTTCGGCGGCCTCGTCGGGGGTGATGGCGACGGGCGCGCCGAGGGCGCTATTGATGGACGATGCTGTCATGGGTCCACTGGAGGAGCTTGTCGGCCTGTTCGGGATCGAGGTGATCCTTCATGGTGAAGAAGTGGTCGAGGGTCGCCCGCTGGAGCTCGGCCTGGCGTCGGTTGAGGGACTGCAGCGCGCGTGAGATCTCCGCCGACTGCGGGTCGCCCCGGCGGACGGCGGCGGCGAGCTCCCGGCCGGCCTCGTCGATCGCCCCCTGCAGGCGCGCGCGGTTCGCCTCGAACTCGGCCTCGATCGGCTCCAGCGCGGCGTGCTGGTCGTCCTTCAGCTCGAGCTGCTCGTGCATCCAGTGGTGGAGGTCCTGCGCCTGGCTGCCGTGGGAGTGGCCGGGGTGGGTCGCGCGGGCGA
Organism: Verrucomicrobiia bacterium; assembly: GCA_030430455.1. Taxonomy (GTDB): domain Bacteria; phylum Verrucomicrobiota; class Verrucomicrobiia; order Verrucomicrobiales; family Akkermansiaceae; genus Haloferula. The sequence goes on from JAUIJB010000001.1 coordinate 94,662, forward strand.
CGACGAAGGCGGTTCCTGCGGCGAGCAGCACGGTGCCAAGGACCCACAGGCTGCGCTGCAGGCGGGGGCTCATGGCTGGCGGAATCCCGGGTCGCCGAAAAGGCCCATCGCGGGCGGTGCCGCCTGGTTGCCTTCCGGGGAGGCCATCGCCCCGACCCATGCCGCCACGGCAATGGTTGCGCCGGCGAGCCCGGCCAGCGTGCCCGGCCTGAGGAGTGCCGCCAGCGGATCCTGGCGGGCGATTCTGTGCATCACCCGGTCGGCGAATCCGCCGGGCAGCGGGGCTGGAAACTCGCTCCGGGCCCGTGCGAGGGCGCGCTGTGCGGGATCCGAAATCATGCCCCGCAGGGTAGCCGCCGAGGGGCCGAGGGCGAGGCAAAAACCGCGCCGGCGGGGCCCGCCGCGGGCCGGACTGACCCTCACCCGGCGCGGAACAACCAGCCGATCATCAGCAGCGACGCCGCGGCGATCCAGCTGCCGCCGACGCGGACCGCGACGCGGGCAGCCGGTTTCTTCAGGCCGACGAGCAGGGCGGGGATCAGCGAGACGGCGATGAACACCGCGAGGGTGGCGCCGACCAGGCCGAGCCAGCCGGGGCCGGTGGTGGCCATCGTCGAGCCGTTGGCGACGCCATGCAGCCCGGCGGCGGCCAGGATGAGGGCGAAGAAGGCCGCGGCGGGCAGGCGCCGGTCGAGGGCGACCAACAGGCCGACCAGGCCGAAGCTGAGGGTGGTCGCCAGCTCCGGCGGCATCAGGCTGGGCACCAGCAGGCCGAGCAGGCCACCCAGCAGCCAGGCGGACGGCAGGGCCAGGACCAGCTGCCGCGCGCGCTGTTTTCCGGCCAATCCCGCGAGCAGCGCGAAGGCGACGACCAGCAACACGTCCTGCGGGGTCAGCGCCCAGTGGGCGAGGCCGTCGTAGAATCCCCCGAAGCCGGTCTGGACGAGGTGGGCGAGGGGCATGGCGGCAGCTGGAACGGGATCAGGCCAGCGCCTGCCACAGGAAGAAGACGCCGCCGGCGGCGACCAGAGCGCCCGCACCGCGCAGCGTCGGCCGGCCCCAGTCGTAGCGGTGGATCAGGCCGATGGCGATGCCGACGGCATGCAGCAGGCCGGTGGCGATGACGAAGCCGATGCTGTAGAGCGTGCCATTGGCGCCCGCCGGCAGCTCGGTGCCGTGGGCGTGGCCGTGGAACAGGGCGAAGAGCCCGACGATCACCGCGGCGACCCACAGCGGCGGGCGGGCGGCGGCGACGACCATCACGCCGAGAACCATGGCGGAAGCGGCGATGCCGACCTCGACGCCGGGAAGCGGGATGCCCATCAGGCCCATCATTCCGCCAAGGGCCATGGCGATGGGGAAGGCGACCGGGAGAACCCACACGGCGGGCTTGCCGAGCTGGGCGCCCCACAGGCCGACGGCGACCATGGCGATGACGTGGTCGAGGCCGGAGACCGGGTGGCTGAGGCCGGAAAGGAAGCCGGAAGCGGCACCGGCTTCGACGTGGGCGAGGAAGGTCATGGGGAGTCGGGGTGGTGGGTCGGTGAACCAGTGAACCAGTGAACCAGTGAGCCAGTGAGCCAGTGAGCTAGTGAGCTAGTGAGCTAGTGAGCTAGTGAGCCAGTGAGCTAGTGAGCTAGTGAACTGGTGGGTTGCTGATGTGAAGGTCAAACGGCGGTGAGCATGGCATGGAAGCGGTCGAAGGTCCAGTAGGCACCGAGGATGCCGATGGCCAGGCCCGGCGCCCGCCGCAGGGCGAGCGGCCAGCGCAGCTCGATGACCTTCCACGCCCGCATGAGCGCCAGCGAGACCAGCACGAAGGCGAGTTGGCCGAGCTCGACGCCGATGTTGAACCACAGCAGCGCCAGCGGGATCTCCCCGCGCGGCAGGCCGGTGACCGACAGGCCGCTGGCGAAGCCGATGCCGTGGAGCAGCCCGAAGGCGAAGGCGACGACCCAGGGGTGCTCGATGGTGAAGCTGGTCCCGCCGCGCCACTTGCGCACCACCTCGGGGCCGAGGAACAGGATGCTCAGCGCGATGCACAGGTTCAGCGGCGCCTCGGGAACCTCGACGATGCGGAAGGTGGCGATGGCCAGGCTGATGCTGTGCGCCACGGTGAACATCGTGATGGTCTTCACCAGCATGCGGGTGCCATCGACGATCAACAGCAGTCCAAGCACGAAGAGCAGGTGGTCGACCCCGAGGAGGATGTGCTGGATGCCGATGAAGAGGTATCCGAGCATGAAGGGCACGCCGCCGTTGGCGAAGGAGATCTCGGTGCCCGGGCTCTCCGGGCGCAGCACCCGGGTGGTGGCCTCGCCGTTGGCCAGGGTGGCGCGCACCAGCACGTCGGTCAGCCCGGTGCGGGGTCCCTCGATGCGGATCATGGCGCCATCGAGTCCGGATTCCCCCGGCTTCATCTTCCAGCGGAACAACAGGCCGTTGCCGAGCGGGGTGAGGTGGGGTTCGCTGATTTCCTGCCAGTCATCCGGGAAGCCCGGCTCGATCGGCAGCGGCCTGCCCTTGAAATACGGGATCTTCCAGGTCACCGCGATGCTGCGGTCGGCGCCCTCGCGCAACTCGAGGTAGGCCGGCTGCAGCTCGTGCGCGCCGGCGAGGGCCACGAGTGCCAGCAGGCATGCGAGGACGAGGCGCTTCATGATTCGCTGCCCTCGCTTCCATCCTCGCTGCCCTCGCCGCCCGGTTCGCCATCGAAGACGACCTCGTACTGCTCGAGAAACTCGTCGAGCACGGCCTGGTTGAGCTTCTCCCGCTGGTCGTAGCGGTAGTCGTTGAGGACCTTGTCGCGGATCTCGTCCAGGGGCGGCAGCCCACCCTCGATCCGTTCGTCGATCCACACGATGTGGAAGCCGTAGCCCGAGGGAACGGGCCCGAACCACTCACCGGCCGGGTGCTTCCCGAGGCCCTCGGCGAAGGCCTGGCCGAACTGGCGCCCGATGATCGGCAGCTCGGTGGTGGCGAACTCGGCGGCGAGCATCGTCCGGTCGGTGAGCTCGGTCGCCTGCTCGAAGGTGAGCGAACCCGCCTGCAGTTTCCCCAGCAACTCGCGGGCGTCCGCCTCGGCCGACTCGCCGCGCTGGTCGGTGGAGAAGAACAGGTGGCGGAAGCCGACCTCGGGCGGCTTGAGGTAGCGGTCGGCATGCTCCTCGTAGTAGGCGGCGAGCGACTCATCACCGACCTCGGCAAGGTCGGCCATGTCGGCGGTGAGAAACTCCATCTTTTGCGCCAGCCGGCGGCGGATGATCGTGTCGCTCTGGTCGAGGCCGAGTTTCTTGGCCTCGCGGTAGTAGATCTCCTCCTCGATGTAGGAATCGAGGAGTCCCTTCAACTCGGCATCCGTCGGCGGCCGTTGCCAGCGTGCCGACCACTCGGCCGTCAGCTGTTCGATCAGGTCGTCGGTGATCTCGATGCGGTAGGGGGCGGCCTCCGCCCCGGGGGTTTCCGGGCGCAGCGCGGCATGAAGCAGGAAGATGCCTCCGCCGATCAGCAGGAACCAGGCAAGGGGTTCGCGAAGGAGCCGCTTCATCAGGCGACCAGCATGGAGGGCTGGCCCGGGTCGTCAACTGGCTTCACCGGGGATGAAGCCGGAGATCATCCGGCGGACGAGGAGCAGGCCGCCGAGGCCGAGGACCGCGAGGACGACCACCAGCGCGGCGACCAGTTGGACGACGCGCTTGAAGGTGTGGTCGATGGTGCGGGTGGCGACGGCCTCGAGCTCCCGGGTCAGGGCCTCGCGCTCGGCGGAAATGGTCTTCTCGAGTTGCGTCAGGGCGGTTTCCCTTTCGGCCGAGATGTGCCGCAGGGCGATCTCGCGCTCCTTCTGGACGAACTCGATCGTCCGGCTGATCTCGTCCTGGGCCGCCTGGATGGCGGCGGCCCGTTCGGTGGCGACCAGCTCCGGGCTCGTTTCGACCGTGATGGCGAGGCGGTTGACGATCGGCACGAGGGCCTCGACCTGGGCCGCGACCCGCTCGATCGAGTCCGCCACCTCCTCCACCGAGGCGCCGAGTTGTCCGACCTTGGCGACGCCCTCCCGGGCCAGCGGCATGGCCTGATCGGCGCCGAGTTGTTCGCTGAGGTCCATGGTCAGCAGCTGCGCCTCCCAGCGCGCCTGGCGCACGGCCTGGTCGGAGTAGATCTCGAGCCGGCGGTTGAGGTCGTCGACCGTCAGGGTAATGTCGGCGATGGCGTCGCCGGCCGAGAGGTTGTCGCCGAGGTCGGCCTCGAGCGCCCGGGTGAGGGTGGACTCGCGGTAGGAGATCGAGCCCTCGATCGGGTGCCCCCGCGCCCACTCGACGACCTGGCGGCGCGCCTTCGAGATGTCGCCGGTCTGCGACATGCCGGCGACCACCTGGTGGTACTTGGTTTCCATGTCGCGGCAGGTTTCGACCGCGATCGGGCTGGCCGGGCCCATCCACCTCGCCCCGTCACCAGACTCGTAGTAGTCGCCCATCTGGTAGAGCAGCACCCAGGTGTCGAACACCGCGGTGAGGGCGTTCGGTTGGTCGAGCGCCTCGCGCAGGGCGGGTGCCGCCTGGGCCTTCCACTCGAGGGCGGCGCGGCGGATCGACGGGTCGTCGTGGCATGCCAGGATCCGGTCGGCGCCGCGTTCGAGCTGGCCGCTCATCGGGTCGACCAGCGAGCGCATCCGCAGCCGCACCTGGTTGTGACTTGCCGAGACGTTCTCGGTGTCGTTGAGCTTGGAATCGAGCCCGCTGCCGAGCCACGAGCAGCTGCTGGCGCCGAGCAGGGCTGGCGAGGAGGACAAGGAGGGCAAGCCTCCCCGGCAGGTCGGCGGACTTCATGGCGAATTCATCATGAGCGGGCCGGGAGTCCCGATTCAATCCCGTTTCCGGCGCGAGTCATGGCTTGCCCTGCGGCGGTGAAGAGGCCTAGCGTCCGGCGACCATCCCATCCTCATGAAATCCATCGCCTTCTCCCTGCTCGGAGCCCTTCTGTTTCCCGCCATCATCCACGCGGGCACCCCGCTGACCGAGCCGGTCGCCGCGCCCGCGATCACCACCACCCAGGACGACTGGGAGATCACGCTCGGGCTCTATGCCTGGGGCGCCGGCCTCGAGGGCGACCTCGGCGCCGCCGGCACGGTGACGCCGGTCGACATTTCCTTCTCGGACATCCTCAGCACCCTCTCGATGACGGCGATGGGGGCCGTCGAGGTGCGGAAAGGTCGCTGGGCCTTCGAGCTCGAGGGGCTCTACCTGAAGAACTCGCTCAAGGCCATCGTGCCCACGGCAGCCGCCGGCCCGGTGCCTGCCAAGCTGGTCGCCGAGACCACCCGCATCGAGCCGATGATCGCCTACCGCGTGATCGACAGCGAGCGCAGCATCCTCGACCTGGTTGCCGGCGCGGTCTACTACGACATCTCCAACGACCTCAGCCTGGTGGGCCCCGGCGGCGCAACCATATCCTCCGGCGACGGCTGGTGGGACCCCACCGTCGGCCTGCGCTTCCGCTACTGGCTCAGCGAGCGCTGGGTCGCCTCGCTGCGCGGCGAGGTCGGCGGCTTCGGCGTGAATGCCGACATCAACTGGCAGGTCTACGCCCTGCTCGGCTACCAACTCAACGACTGCAGCACCCTGTTCGGCGGTTGGCGGCACGCGGCGGTCGACTACAGCAACAGCCGCGGCTTCCTCTACGACGTCGCCTCGTCGGGCCCGATCCTCGGCCTCGCCTACACCTTCTGAGCGCAGCGGCGCTCAGGGCCGCTCGATCTCGTGGCCGTGGGCCTCGTGGAGGCGCCGGAGCAGGTGGCTGCCCGTCTGGCGAACCCCCTGCAGGATGCTCTCCTTGGTGCTGCCCTCCGGGAGCCGGTCGTGGACGACGACGCGCTTGCCGGCGAGCTTGTCGATGGCCTCGAAGACATCCTCGAGCTCGGGCAGGATGTGTTCCTGCTGCTCCTTCTCGTCGAGGAGGAAGAAGGCGTAGTTGAGCATCCACGACCCGTCCTTGAGGAGGAAGTAGCGGTGGTTCGCCATGTTCGTGCTCCCGGGCGGGTAGCCTTCCTGGCGGATCATGAAGGGCCCCTTGCCGTCCTTGTGGAGGCGCAGGTTGACCAGCTTGAAGCGGTCGGGATCGTGGGAGAGCAAAGGCATGGTCACGATTCTGGCAAGCGTGGGTCGGCCCTTGCAACCCGATAGTCGGGATGGGTTCGCCCGGGTTCCATGAGGAAATGCTAGCCGTCACGGCATGCTTCCGGCGCCCGAGCCCGGCTGGGTTGCCTGGAGGCCGTCTCCGGTTCGCGATCCCGGAGGGATCGGAGCCATTAGCCGGGGGTTGAGCGAAGCGACACCCACGGACAGCCGTGTCCCTCCGGGGATGCATCCCAGCGGGATGCCAGCCGCTGCGCCCATCCGCAAGCGACCCGAGCCGAGGATGGCACCCCGAGCCCGCACCGATGGTGGGGCCGATGAGGAACGCGGAGCCTCCCTGCCGAGGGTGTTCCCGTTTCTCTTCCCCTTCCGGCGAGGTGGTGCCGATCAGGCAGGACGGTGCCTGAGAGGAAAAGTACGCGGACTGGGACTCGAACCCAGGACCGATCGGTTAAAAGCCGAGTGCTCTACCAACTGAGCTATCCGCGCTTTTCGGGGACCGCTGGATGGCGGAGTGGATCCGCCGCGGGGCGGCGAGGGGTAGGAAGGGGCCGGGACTTTGGCAAGTTTCAATTTCCCCGGGGCAGGGCCGCCGCGATGGCCTCCGCCAGCCCGCCGTGTACCCCGCCCACGGCAATGGCGGCGATGCCGAGCCCCTGCGCGCCGGCGATGTCGGCGATCGGGTCGTCGCCGAGGTGGCAGGCCTCGCCCGCCGCGACCCCCAGCCGCTCGAGCGCCTGCCGGAAGATCGCCGGGTCCGGCTTGCGGGCACGGGCCTCCGCCGAGGTGACCACCTGCTCGAACCAGCCGTCGAGGCCCAAGGCGGCGAGGATCCGGTGCAGCCGCAGGTCGAAATTCGAAACCACCGCCAGCACCAGGCCGGCGGCCGTGGCCTCGGCAAGGGCCGCCTCGACTCCGGGCAGGACCCGCCAGGCCCGCCCCTGCGCATAGTGCTCGAACAGCGCATGGAAGGCCTCCTCGCCCACCTCGGTCCGCCCCCGGGGGTCCACCGTCCGCGCCACCACCCGCTGCCACCACGCCCGCTCGGCCAGGTCGCCGGCCGGGTGCGCCGGGTAGTCGGGTTCCCCGGCCTCGCGGAAGGCCGCGGCGAAGCGGGGCGCGAGGGATTCCGGCGGCAGCTCGTGGCCGAAACCCGCGAGGATCCGCGAGTAGGTCCGGGCGACCGGCTCGGCGGGCTCGATCAGGGTGCCGGCGGCGTCGATCAGCAGGGCTCTGAGCATGGCCGCCGAGGGTAGCCCCCCGGGCCGCGGCGTCGAGGCCCGCCACGGCGGTCCCCGCCTCCCCTCGAGCCCCCCGGGCCCCCTGAAATCCGGGGTTTTCCGCGCTGTCAGCAGGGAGATTCCGCTTGCAAGCCAAGGCGTTCCATCCTATCGCCACGGGCGATCAATCTTCCGACGACGTGACGGAGTGGGTCAGTGACCCACTCTTTTGCGTCTCTGGATCTCCCCATCTCCGGCCCGCCGAGGCCATCCGAGGGCGCACCCGCCCGACCATCCCGAAGGGCCAACCCGCCCGCCAACCAAGGGCGACCCCGCCCTGCCCAATCCAGCAATCCTTTCCCCGCCGAAGATCCCGCAAGCTCGCCATGACCAACGACATCGTTGCCCTCATCGACTACTACGAGAAGGAGAAAGCCATCGACCGCGACAAGGTCGTGGCCGCGCTCGAGTACGCCTTCATCTCGGCCTATCGCAAGATGGTCCCGGGGGCCGATGCCATCGAGACCCTGAGGGCCGACGTCAACACCAAGCGCGGCGAGACCCGCATCCACGCGATGCTCCGCGTGGTGGCCGACGACGACCACGTCGACAAGTGGAACGAGGTGCCCGTCTCGCTGGCCCGCAAGCGCGATCCCGAGGCCGAGGTCGGCGGCGAGATGGAGTTCGACGTCACGCCGAAGGACTTCGGCCGCATCGCCGTCCAGACCGCCAAGCAGACGATGATGCAGCGCCTGCGCCAGGCCGAGAAGGAGATGATCTACGAGGAGTTCAAGGACCGCGCGGGTGACGTCGTCTCCGGCACCGTGCGCCGCTTCGATCGCTCCGACGTGCTCATCGACCTCGGCAAGTTCGAGGGCGTGATGCCCTCGCGCGAGCGCGTGCAGACCGAGGAGTACAACATCGGCGACCGCATCCGCGCCTACGTCGTGGCGGTCGAGAACGAGGGCCGCGGCCCCGAGATCATCCTCTCGCGCAGCCACCCGAACTTCGTGCGCCGCCTGTTCGAGGCCGAGGTGAACGAGATTTCCGACCACACCGTGGAAATCCGCGGAATCGCCCGCGAGGCCGGCTACCGCACCAAGGTGGCCGTGTTCAGCAACGACTCGAAGGTCGACCCGGTCGGCGCCTGCGTCGGCCTCAAGGGCGCGCGGGTGAAGAACATCGTCCGCGAGCTCAACAACGAGAAGGTCGACATCATCCGCTGGAGCGACGACCCCGACGAGTTCGTCCGCGAGGCCCTCAAGCCGGCGACGCTGCGCAGCGTGAACATCGACGAGGAGAACAAGGTGGTGAATGTCACCGTCGACGAGGAGGACCTCAGCAAGGCGATCGGCCGCCGCGGCCAGAACGCCCGCCTGTCCTCGCGCCTGATGGGCTGGGACGTCCAGGTCCGCAAGGACGAGAGCAAGCTCGAGCAGTTCCAGGCGAAGGTGGCCGATGCGGCCCACAGCGTGGCCGAGCAGCTGGGCATCGACGACGAGGCGGCCGAGAAGCTCTTCAATGCCGGCGGCACGAGCTGCGAGATGATCGTCGACATGCCGGTCGAATACATCGTCCCGGTGCTCGAGGTCAGCGAGGAGCGCGCCCGCGAAATCCTGGTCAAGGCCCACGAGGCGATCGGCCGCGAGCTGCCCGCCGAACTCGGTGGCGGCGAAGCCCCCGCCGCCGATGAGGCTGCCAGCGAGGCCGCCGAAGCCGCCGAGGCCGAGGCGGCGGATGCCCCCGCAGCAGAGGAAGCCCCCGCCGCCGAGCCCGCTGCCGATGAACCCGCCGCCGACGCCGGCGATGAGGAGCCCAGCGAGCCCAGCGAAAAGACGGCGAGCCCCGAGGCCTGAACGAAAGACAACGCGAGAGACGAAGCGAACGAAGATCCCTGATGCCCGACAAAAGCGACAAGAAGCCCGCCGAGGACGAGGTCCTCGACCTGATCGACGACAAGAAGAAGCCCTCCCGCCGGGAGCGGCAACGTCAGGAGGCGTCCCTCAAGAAGACCGTCGAGGACGCCAAGGCCGCGGCCTACGACCCCTTCGCCGAGGAAAAGAAGCCGAAGGTCCGCAAGACCGATCAGTCCGGGAAGAAGGCGCTGCCGAAGATCTCGAAGATCCTCGGTGAGGAGGATCCGGCCATGGTCAAGGTGCCCGTGCCCCAGCCGCAGCCGGCCAAGGTGGAGGCGGCGGCGGGAACGGAGGACAAGCCGGAGTCGCCCGCTTCCGCAGACTCGGATGAGACCACCGCAGGTGGCGGTGGCGACGACAAGGTCATCTCGATCAAGCCCCCGATCATCGTTTCCGAGCTGGCCGACCTGATGGGGCTGAAGCCCTTCCAGCTGCTGGCCGACCTGATCAAGCTGCAGGTCTTCGTCGCCCCGAACCAGGCCATCGAGCCGGACATCGCCTACCAGGTCTGCGAGCAGCACGGCTTCACCTTCGAGCGCGAGAAGCGCGAGAAGGGTGGCGGCGTGCACAAGCAGGAGGAGGTCGTCGCCGAGCCCGAGGCCCCGGCCGACGAGCCCGAGGACCAGCTCCAGCTGCGCCCGCCGATCATCACCATCATGGGCCACGTCGACCACGGCAAGACGACCCTGCTCGACCGCATCCGCAACTCCCGCATCACCGCCGGCGAGGCCGGCGGGATCACCCAGCACATCGGCGCCTACAAGGTCGAGCACGAGGGCAAGCCGATCACCTTCATCGATACCCCGGGCCACGCCATCTTCTCCGGCATGCGCGCCCGCGGCGCCGACATCACCGACATCGTGGTGCTGGTGGTGGCCGCCGACGACGGCCTGATGCCGCAGACGCTCGAGGCGATGGCGCATGCCGAGAAGGCCGGCAAGACGATCATCGTCGCGATCAACAAGATCGACGTCCCCGGGGCGAATGTCGCCAACGTGAAGTCCCAGCTGGCCGAGAAGGGCCTGCAGACGGTCGACTTCGGCGGCGACACCGAGTGCGTCGAGATCTCCGCGCTGAAGGGCGACGGCGTCGACGACCTGCTCGAGCTGCTCGCGCTGCAGGCCGAGGTGCTCGAGCTCAAGGCCAACCCGACCGGCCACGCCCGCGCGGCGATCATCGAGGCCAAGCTGCAGCAGGGCCGCGGTCCGGTCGCCTCGGCGATCATCGAGACCGGCACGCTGCAGACCGGCAAGCCGTTCATCTGCGGCCCCTTCGGCGGCAAGGTGAAGGCACTCATCAACGACCGCGGCGAGCCGATCAAGAAGGCCGGCCCGGGCACCCCGGTCGAGATCCTCGGCTTCGAGGAGCTGCCGCGCGTCGGCGACGAGCTCGTCGAGATGGAGAGCGACCGCGCGGCGAAGAAGCTCGCCTCCGAGCGCCAGGACGAGATGCGCGCCGAGCGCCTCAAGGTGCCGCAGAAGAGCCGCATGGAGGACCTCTTCGCCCACGTCACCGAGGGCACCTCCAAGGCCCAGCTGCGGATCATCCTCAAGGCCGACGTTCAGGGCTCGGTCGAGGCGATCCGCAACGCGATCAACGACATCGAGTCCGACAAGGTCACGGTCAACTTCCTCACCACGGCCGCCGGCCCGATCACCGAGGGCGACGTCCAGATGGCGAGCTCGTCGGACTCCGTCGTCATCGGCTTCAACGTCAAGGTCGAGGCCAAGGCCGCGCGTCTGGCGAAGTCCGAGGGCGTGCAGATCAAGCTCTACTCCGTCGTCTACGAGCTCATCGACCAGGTTCGCGAGGCGATGCTCGGCCTGCTCGAGCCCGAGACCCGCGAGAGGGTCATCGGCCACGCCGAGGTCAAGCAGGTCTTCAAGGTCCTCAAGGGCCGCGCGGCCGGCTGCTACGTCACCGACGGCAAGGTTCACCGCAAGGCCCACGCCCGCGTCATCCGCGACAAGGTGCCGGTCTTCGACGGCAAGATGTCGACCCTGCGCCGCTTCCAGGACGAGGTCGAGGAGGTCAAGCAGGGCATCGAGTGCGGCATCCGCCTCGGCGAGTTCAACGAGTACGAGGAAGGCGACGTCATCGAGTGCTACGAGCTCGACAAGATCGATCAGACCCTCTGAGGTGAAATGCTGAAACCCTGAAAAGCTGAAACGCCGAAAAGCGCAGCTCTTCCCGGTTTCAGCTTTTCAGCTTTTCAGTTTTCAGCTTCTCCAAAAAGTGTCCCAGCGCCTTACCCGGGTCAACGAGCTGCTGAAGCGCGAGATCAGCACGGTGGTCCAGCGCGACTACGAGTGGCGCGACTCGCTGGTGACGATCAACGGCGTCGAGGTCACCCAGGACCTCAAGGAGGCCAAGGTCTGGGTCGGCGTGCTGGGCGGCAGCCCCAAGCCGGTGGTCGACCGCCTCAATCACGACCACGGCGCGATCCAGACCCAGGTGATGAAGCGCGTCGTGCTCAAGTCGACGCCCGTGCTGACCTTCCGCTTCGACGGCTCCGCCGAGCGCGGCGTCGACATCGTCAACCTGCTCGACGAGGTCGACAAGATCCCCAAGGCGGAGGACGCCGGCGAAGGGGAGTAGCGCCGCTCCTTGGGCGAGCATGGTTTGGGAACTCCGCCGGCTCGGGTCGGCTGAGGGCGGTGATCGAGGCGCATCCAACCGCCGAGGAACTCAGCGGACCGACGAATGGCATTCGGACCGCGGGCGGGTGGTGAGTCACGCACGGCAGGAACCGCTTCAGGCGGGTGCCACCTCCCCTACGCAAGCCCTTCAGGGTTGGGATCATCGCGGTTCCCGAACCCCGGGTTGTGCCAACCCGGGGCCGGGCTGCGAAACCCCGTTGGGGTTTTTCCGAGCCGTGAGCCGCGAGCCGCATGCCTCATGCCGCATGCCGCATGCCGCATGCCGCGGACGCCCGCGTTGACCCGGGACCGGCGGCGCCGCTAGCCTGCCGCCATGAACGGCTCCTTCATCTGGCTTCTCGTCTCCCTGCCCGCCATGATCCTGCAGTGGACCGGCGTGGTGGTGCTGGCGCGGGCGGGCCGCCGGGCCGACTGGTGGTGCATGCTGGCGGGGGTGATCCTGTCGACGGCGTCTCCGCTGTTGTTCGCCGCCTCGGCCCTGGGGATCGGACTGGGCTCGGGCGGCGCGGCCTCGCGGGCGATCCTCGGATTCTTTTCGCTGGTCAGCCTCATCGGCATGGCCGGGAGCCTCCTGTTCATGACCGGCTTCTGCCTGCACGCCTTCCGCGCGGTGCGGCTGATGGAGCGCAGCGCCGAGCTGGAGGCCATCGCCAGCGCCCAGGCCGAGGAAATGAACCGCATGGGGGGACGCGGCTGAGGATGGACCCGATCGCGTTCCTGGGGTGGGACGGGGGCCGGGTTCTCGTCGGTCACGGGCCGTTCCGCGAGGTGGAGCGGGCGCCGTCCGGAGCTGCCGCCTTCTTCCGCAACGACTTCGGCCTCGGCGCGCCGAAGCCCTGGCTGGTGCCGCAGCGTTGGGAGCTGGCCACCCCGGCGGAACTCGGCGGGCAGCTCGCCGCGGGCGGCGAACTTCGTGCCGATTGGGATGAGCTCGACGCCTCGCCCTTCGCCGCGGTATTCGAGGAGATCAACCGGGCGATCCGCATGGGGACCTTCGAGAAGACCGTGCCGGTGGTGGCCGAGAGGGGACGCCTGCGCGCGGGCGGCGGCCGCGAGCTGATGGCCCGCGCCCTGGCGGCGGCGCGGGAGTCGGTGGTCTACGGCTTTCATCGTGGCGACGCGGGCTTCGCCGGCTGCTCGCCCGAGCACCTGCTGGCGCTCGACGGACGCCAGCTGCGCACCATGGCGCTGGCGGGGACCGCGCGCAGCGAGGAGCGCTCGGTGCTGGCGGTGGACGAGAAGGAGATCCGCGAGCACGAGTTCGTGGTCCAGGCGCTGATCGCGGGGCTTGGCGACCTCGGCCGGCTGACGCGCCACCCGCGCGAGGTGATGGAGCTGGGGTCGATCGTCCACTTCCACACCCCGATCGAGGTCGCGCTCAACCGCAACGAGCCGGTCGACGAGCTGATCCGGCGGCTTCACCCGACTCCGGCGCTCGGCCCGCTGCCGCGGACCGCCGGGACCATGGCCAGCCTGGTCGGCTGGCGCGAGCGGCTCGGCGTCCCGGCGGAGTTCGGCGCGCCCTTCGGCGCCGTCCTCGACGGCCGGCTGCGCGCGATCGTGGCGATCCGCGGCGTCTGGTGGCGCGGCGACCGGCTGCTCCTGCCGGCCGGCTGCGGGGTCATCGAGGCCAGCCGGCTGGTCAACGAGTGGCGCGAGCTGCGCCTCAAGCGCGAGGCGGTCAAGGCGCGCCTCGGCCTATTCGCCGGGGGCCGCTGAGGGCAGGTTGAGGAAGCGCACCTGGTCGGGCGCCGGGCGCTCGACGCGGACGATCCGGCCCTCGGGGGACTCGATCGTTTCGTCGACTTGCGGGTCCTCGTCCGCCGCGGCGAGGGCCCCGGCCATGGCGAGCGCGCTGCGGGTGAAGGCCTCGGCGGCCTCGGCGTCGCGGAAACCGACCCGCCAGTCGAGCTGGAGCCGGCCCTCGCCGCGGACGCGCAGCTGGTAGCGGTCGAAGGTCGCCGCGCGCGCGGTCGCGACCTGCTCGGGGTCGATGGTTTCGAGCCACAGGCGGATGCCGAGCATCCCGGCGGACTCCTCGAGGACCAGCGGCGCGGTGCCCGGGTCGTCCTGCTCCGCGTCGTCCGCCGCGCCCGCGGCATCGCCGCGCGGCCAGGCTTCCGGGCCGTCGGGAACGATGAACCACGCGCTGGCGGTCGGCGGCGCGTGGAGCGCGTCGACGAGCCCGCCGGCGTCGATCAGGCGCTCGGCCCGCGGCGTGCCCTCGAGCGAGGGAAAGGTGGCGAGCCCGCGGATGAAGACCGGCAGGCTGGCGAGCAGGTCGCCGGCGCCGCTCTCGACCTGGCTGCCGGTGAAGCCGGTGGCGATCGCCTGGCGCGCGAGGTAGCGGTTCTCGATGCTGATCGCCGCGCCATGGTGGAGCGCCTCACGGGCGCGATCGGCCTCGTCGCCGGGATACTGGACCGGCGGCGGGAAGTGCTGGTGGAGGAGGATGCGGACGAGGCTGCGCACCACGGCGGCCTGGTCGGGCACCGACTGCGGGTCGAAGCGCTGGGTCACCCAGGCCTCGCCGACGCGGTCGTCGAACCACGCCCGCGCACCCAGGCTGCGGGTCGCGGCAAGCTGGTGGGCGAAGCGGTCCTCGGCGGTGAGCAGGCCCATCAGCGTCCAGGCACTCTGGCGGTGGTCGAGGGTGTTCGGCGGGAAGCGGCTCTCGATCGATGCGGCGACGCGGTCGAGCAGCTCCTCCGAGGCCAGCCGGTGGATCACCGGGCTGCTGGTGAAGTCGAGCCCAATGGCTTCCTCGACGAAGGCGACCAGCGCCGGCTCGACCTGGATCTCGCCGCCGCCCTGGACCAGCGAGCGCAGGCTGCGGTTTTCCTCGCGCAGCGCCTCGAGTTCGTTCTCGAGGCCGTTGACCTGCTCGCGCAGCGCGTTGTCGGCGGAGTTCGAGGCGAGCTTCCTCCAGTGCATCCCCTGGAGGATGCCGCCGGCTCCGATGGCGCCCCCGATCAGGATCGGCAGAAGGATCTCGGGGCGCATCGCTCGCGGTTCAGCGGTCGCCGCCGACCGGGCGGGCGGCCGGGTTCGCCGGGGTCTTCTCGTCGTCCCAGCCAAGCTCGGGGACCGCCTGCGACTCGACGCTGCGGCCGAAGACCTCCTCGGCCGTCTTGCCCTTGATCATGGTGATCCCGACCGGAAGGTTCGCCGAGCCGTCGGCATTGTAGGAATAGATGAACTTGTGCACCGGCATTTCCTCCTTGGTGCGCGGGTCGGTCCGCTTGACCCGGGTGTCGTAGAGCAGCTCGAGCACCAGCTTGCCGTAGGTCGGGCCGGGCCGCTTGCTGTAGCCGAACTTGGTCTTGTAGAGTCGGTTGCCGAGGCCGTCGTAGATGTTGCACAGCAGCGGGTTGCCGTTGCGGTCCATGCGGTAGACGGTGCGCATGGTCAGGTTGCCCTTCTGGTCGAAGGTCTTCTTCACCATCGTCTTCTTGTCCTCCTCGCGCTCGAACACGGTGCGGGTGCCGTCCTCGTTGCGTTTGACGCGGACGAAGGGACCCTCGGCCTCGATCCCCGGCATCATCTGGGCCGGAGCCATCGCGGCGAGCAGGAAGCTGAAAAGAAGCGTCAGTCGGGTCATGGGGGGCGGACATTAGGGCTTGGCGAGAGGGGTCGCAAGCGGGCATTTCGGCGGTGACATGCGCTGGAAAACCCGCCGCAAAACGCACGATTTCGGCTCCCGGGCCTGGATCATGGGGATCCTCAACGTGACCCCCGATTCGTTCTCCGACGGGGGCCGACACGCCGGCACGGACGCGGCGCTGGCCCACGCGCGGCGGATGATTTCCGAGGGCGCGCGGGTGATCGACGTCGGCGGCGAGTCGACCCGGCCGGGAGCCGAGCCGGTCGTAGCCGCGGAGGAAAGGGCGCGGGTGGTTCCGGTGATCGAGCAGCTGCGGGCCGAGTGGAACGGGCTGATCTCGATCGACACCATGAAGCCCGCGGTGGCGGAGGCGGCGCTCGAGGTCGGCGCGGACATCGTCAACGACGTCTCCGGACTGCGCGACCCGGCGATGGCCGGGCTGTGCGCGGCGGCGGGATGCGGGGTGGTGGTGATGCACATGCGCGGCGAGCCGCGGACGATGCAGGACGCCCCGGACTACCGCGACGTCGTCGCCGAGGTGCGCGGCTACTTCGAGGAGCGCCTCGCGACGCTCGCGGCGGCGGGGCTCGACCCGGAGACGCTGTGCTTCGACCCGGGAATCGGCTTCGGCAAGGACCTCGGCCACAACCTCGAACTGCTGCGTGGCATCGACCGGCTCCAGGTCGGCGGGCGCCCCCTGCTGGTCGGGTTGTCACGCAAGAGCTTCATCGGCCGGCTGCTCGGCAGCGACCGGCTCGAGGACCGCCACTGGCCGACCGTCGCCCTCACCGCGCGCACCCGCGAGCAGGGCGCCATGATCCACCGCGTCCATGAGGTGCGGCCCAACCTCGAGTCGCTGCGGATGATTGAAGCGATCCTCGGGGCGGGGGATTGAGGCGAGGCCGGGGAGTCATCGCGGCCATGCGAGGTCCGGAGCGGGAAACCGCAGATGGACGCAGATGGAAGAGGACGGGGGAACCCGCTCCGGTTCCCCGACGGGATCAGGTCGTCACGACCTTCACCTGGAACTCGATCAGGTCGTTGACCAGGTGTCCGGCGAGGCGGTCGAAGAAGCGGCCGGAGCCATAGAGGATGCCCCAGCGGGTGCGGTCGATCGCGAAGCTGGCCTGCGCCGCCGCCCGGCCCTCCGGGGTGATTCCGCTGGCGGCGTCGAACTCGATCTCGTGGCTGCAGCCCTTGAGCTCGAGCCGCGCCGTGACCCGCAGGTTCGGCGATCCGGGCGCCGCCGGCGGGATGGCGTCCGCGGCGGTGATCTCGAGCGAGGCGTCGGGGAAGCGCTCGAGGTCGAGGAAGTCGTGGTCGTGCAGGTGGGCGATCAGAACGTCGTGGAGATCGCTGCCGGCGAGGTCGAGGCAGCGCAGGTCGGCGAGGTCGAAGTCGATCCGGCCACCGACCAGGCGGCCGGAATCGAAGACCAGGCGGCCGGACTTCAGCCCGACCGTCCCGTTGTGGTGGTTGAGCAGGTTGCGGCCGGTCCAGGTGACGGTGGAGGCTTCGAGGTCGATGTCGTGGCTGCCATCGAGCGGACCGGCCGGGTCCGTCGGGTGGCCGTCGCCCTCGGTGGGCCGCTGTTCGTCGACCCACGCGGCGAGGCCGCCCTCGAGGATCGCGACGTCGGTGAAGCTGGCACGGGCGAGCTTTTCGGCGGCCATCGCCGCCTCGTGGCTGCGGGCCGAGGAGCCGACGACCACCAGCGGGGTCGCGGGGTCGCCGACCTGCTTGCCGAGCTCGTCGAGGAATCCCATCTCAAACACGCATTGGTTGAGCGAGGCGGGGATCCGGCAGGCGGCGTGGTCCTCGGCGAGGCGGACGTCGAGGACGGTCGGCGGGGCCGTCCCGGCGAGGCGGTCGGCAAGGGCGGCGGGCGTGGTGGCACTCATGGCGGACCCGGACCGGTCGCCGCTGGGGACGGGAAATCAAGCAGTTCCCGCCGTTCAACGGTCTTGTCACACAAAAAGGTCCCGGTGGGCGGGGGAGCCCGACTATTTCGGGCCCGTGGAAGGCGCCGCCATGAGGCCCTTCTTCCCCCAAGGGTCGCCACCCCAGGCGACGCCCCCAGTCTCCCCCAGGGCTCTCCCCCGGATCCCCCGAGACCTGAACCAACCGCTCCGCCCCCCCGGAGGGACCCCGCATCCGCAACCGGGTGCGGGGTCTTTGTTTGGCAGCGATGGCTGCGATGGCCGCGCGCGCTGCGGCGGATGCCGTCAGTCGCCGAGTTGGCGCAGCAGACCCTGCGCCGGCTGGAAGTCGGGTGCCCGGCTGACCGCCTCGCGCGCCGCGTTGCGGGCGGCACCCGGCATGCCCTGGCGCAGGTGGATGGTGGCCCTGGCGTAGGGTGCCTGGGGGTCGCCGGGATCGGCGTCGGCGGCACGGCGCAGCGCGGCGACCGCCTCCTCGTCACGGCCGAGCGACGACAGCAGCAGCCCGAGATTGTAGTGGGCGCGGGCGAAGCCGGGCTCCAGCTCGACTGCCCGCTCGAGTTTGGCGACGGCATCCCCGGCGCGGCCGGTCTCGGCCAGGGCGAGCGCGGCGAGGTAGGGGATCTCGGCATTGCCGGGCTCGAGCCGGGCGGCCTCCTCGAGCCAGGCGACCGACTCCTCGGTGCGCCCCAGGCCGCCCAGGAAGACCGCGAGGTCGCGCCGCGGTGCCGCCGAGGCGCCGTCCCAGCGCGCCGCCCGCTTCATCCACTCCTCGGCCTTCGCGGGATCCTGGCGGGCGACCGCGACCCGGGCCATGCGCATCGCGCCGGCGGGCTGGTCGGCCTGGTGGCGGGCGACCGCCTCGGCCTCGAGCACCGCCGGATGGTCGGCGGGCAGCGACTCGAAGGCACCCCAGGCCGCCTCGAGGCGCACCGCCTTGAGCGGGTCGGCGAGGAGCTCGTCGAGCACCGCCTGCGAGGCGCCGCTGCGCGAGACCAGGAAGGCCGCCGCGGCGCGGGTCAGCGGGGCTTCGGAGCGGGCCGCTTGGAGCGAGCGCTCGCGCACCCGGCTGTCGGCGAGCCAGGGTTCCATGAGGCGCAGCAGGGTCGCCTTCCAGGCATCGATCTCCTCGACGTCGTAGACCTCGATCAACTGCCCCAGCGCCCCGGGCTCGCCCTGCTGGGCGGCGTGCACGGCGCGGGTGCGGTCGCGCTCCGGGCGCTCCATCCGCTCGCCGTACCAGCGGTCGGTCCACTCGATCTGCCAGTCGAGCCCCTTGTCGGCGTGGCAGTCGTTGCAGGCATTGGGCGTGCCGACCTCCTTCGTCAGCAGCGGGTCGGGGATCGGGAAGCGGTGGTCGCTGCGCGGGTCGCGCGCCATGTAGGTGCGCTTCGGCATGTGGCAGTCGATGCAGCGCCCGCCCGGCGTGCCGCTGTCGTGGAACAGGTGGTTGGAGGGGTCGATGATCGTGGCGTTGTTGGCGCCGCCGGCGTGGCAGGTCATGCACAGCGCGTTCGACTCCACCGCCGGGCGCCCGCCGATCGGCTCGTTGCTGTGCGGGTCGTGGCAGTGGGTGCAGGTGATCCCGCGGTGGCCCATGCGTGAGAGCATGAAGGAGTTGAACTTGTAGACCTCGTCGATCTGCTGGCCGTCCGGGTGCCACAGACCGGGTTGGCTCGGCAGGGCGAGGTGGTAGTGGTCGTGGAACGAGTCGCCGATGGTGAAAGCCTCGTCGAGTTCCTCGCGGCGCGAGTGGCAGGTCGCGCAGGAATGCATCCACTGCTCCGACGTCCAGGTCCGCTCCGGGTTGATCCGGCATTCGCCGGGGGCGAGGCTCGCGGCGTCGCCGCGGTCCGGCCCGTGGCACTGCGCGCAGCCGACGCCCTGCTCGACCCAGGTCGTCTCGTAGCGGTCGGTCTCCACCTCGTAGCCCTTGTTCAGCCCGGTGAAGTGGCAGTAGGCGCACTGGCTGTTCCAGTTCATGCCGCGGCCGGTCCAGTGGCCCCAATCGCCCGGGCGGCGGTTATGTTCGCCGTAAATGCTGAACCATTCCTCCTCGGCGGGATCCCAGGCCATGTCGGGGACCTGGTAGCGACCGTCGCCGGCCGACACGATGTACTGCACCAGCGGGGTCAGGCCGATCGCCATCGGCGGCGAGGCCTCGATCGCTTCGTCCCGGTCGCGCCAGCCGATGGCCGGCTGTCCGGCGCCGCCGGTGAAGCTCCATGCCGCGTCGCCGACGGTGACCGCGCCGGCCGTGAAGGCGGCCTCGTCGACCTCGTTGCCGACGTCGCGGTGGGCCAGGGCGTGGTGCGAACCGCGCCACGCCGCGGTGGCCTCCTCGTGGCACTCGCTGCAGGCCGACGAGGGTGACAGGGGAGGGTGGTCCCCCGCTTGCCGGGCCGCCTCGCCCGGCTTTGCCGGCGCGCTCGCGGCCGGGGACGCCCCCGACGCGCTGGCGGATTCCTCCTTGCGGCAGCCGCCGAGCAGGCCCGCGGCGCCGGCTGCGAGGATCCATGCCATGACGCTGAAGCTTGCCGGGGTGATTCTCATCGCTTGCTGGAAGTAGCAGGGGGCGGGGGACAATCCAAGCGCCGGCATGGGATCCGGGCCGGCCGCGCCGGAAATGGTCGCACGATCGCCACTCGATCACCCCGCATGCCGCGGGGTGGTAATGCTTCACCATTCCGTAATAAACGGGTCAAGAGGCAACAATGCGTCAACGAAGGATTGCCAGCGGTGACTCTATCTGCTAGACCGGCTGAGATGTTCGCCCCCCCCACGAATGTCGGAACAGGCATGTTTCGATCCATCTTGCTCGCTCCGTTTTTCCTCGGAGCCTCGATTGCCTCCGTCGCGCCCGCGTCCGCCCAGGACCTGGTCGTGTCCCTCTACCAGTTCGATCCGTTCCTCGACGCCGGCCCGATGTCCTTCGTCGGACTCGACGGATTCAAGGGCCAGGTCGGCGTGCAGGTCGAGGTCGAGGCGATCCATGACTCGAACCTCTTCCTCACCTCGATCGGCCGCGAGAGCGACACCTACCTCGAGGTCACCCCGACGATCTTCTACGACAGCGACCCCGAGGGCGGCGCGCAGTACCGCATCTTCGGGGGCTATTCGCCGACCATCAAGAGGTACTGGAACAACTCCAACCTCAACACCATCGACCACGCGGCCAACGTCAACTTCGAGTATGAGAGTGCCCGTGCCGAGATCCTCGCCTACCTCGTCGCCAACCAGTTCTCCGGGGCCGACCGCTTCAACAACGGCTTCGTCGAGGGCCGCCTGATCAAGGGCGCGGCACGGATGAACTACCAACTGGCGCCGCGCACCTCGCTGCGCGGCGAGATCACCGCCCGCCTGCTCGACTACGACTCGGGGCCGAACCAGGGCTTCGACCGCTATTCGGCGGAGTTCGGGGTCGACTGGGCGGCCACCCACCGCCTCCAGCTGGGTCCCGCGATCCGCTTCGGCTACACCGACTCGAAGACCACCGGCTCGCTCCAGTCGGTCGCCGTGCTCGGCCGTGCCTCGTTCTTCGAGGACGAGGCCCTCAACTGGTTCGCCTCGGCCGGCTTCGAGTTCACCGATGCCTCGCGCGGCGGCGGCAACGACCTCCGCTTCACCGGCAAGCTGCGGATGCACTACCCGATCAACGACCGCTGGGACCTCTACGCGAGGCTCGGCTACGCCCGGCTGCCGTCGTCGACCTCGGTCAACTACCTCGTCGATGACTGGTCACTCGCGACCTACGTGGTGCGCACCCTCAACCGCGGCCAGATCGAGGCCGGCATCGACTTCGGCTACTCGGACTACGAGCTGATCGGGATCTCCCCGGTGCTGCTCGACAACGAGACCTACTTCGGGGCCTACCTGAAGTACAAGCGCAAGTTCTACAATGAGCGCATGGCCTTCGAGAGCATGGTTCGCTACTCGACCGCCGACCGCAACGGTGGCTGGACCCAGTGGCTGCTCAGCGCCGGGGTCACCATCGACCTTTGACCCGCCCGGCGGGTCCGGCCGCGACTGCCCCGCCGGCGCGGGAGGGCTGCGCCGTGAAATTGCGGCGGCTTTTTTGACAATCAGGCGATGCTTGCAGCCATGTCATCGGTTATTCCACTAAATTTGAATTATTTGTTTGCGCTGATCATTCTAACATTTTAAAAGCATCGCCGTCCGGGAACTACCCGCCTGGACGTTCCACCCCCCCGGAAACTTGCCCCCCTCTTTCGCCCCTGACTCGGAACGAGTTCGGGTGGGTCTCCGGTTTTCCCCAAAGAATGCCGGCATCGGCCCCCAACCCGAGCCTCGTCCCGACTGGTTTCCGCGTCTTGAAAACGCGGTGCGACCAAGGGCGGCAGCTTGACAAATCGGGCCGGTTCCGTCTGAATCGCCGGCGGAGAGCGCGTAGATTCACGAATCCCCCAAGCGTGATGAAAGTGTCCTCCGTCCACCCCCACCCCCCATCCCCCCATGTCCCCCTGTTGTTTCCTGCTCCCCAATCCCCCGCGTCCATCCACTAGGACGCTCCGTTCGGCGAATCCCGCCGCGTTTCCGGTCGTCGCCCCGGTGGCGTTTTCCAAGCGACTGATCGACTTCGGCCTGATCCTGCTGGCTCTTCCCGTCCTCCTTCCCGTGCTGGCCCTCGTCGCCACCTGGGTGCGCCTCGTTTCGCGGGGTCCCGCGCTGTTCCGCCAGACCCGCGTCGGCCGCGGTGGCGCGACCTTCGTGATCTACAAGTTCCGCAGCATGCACGCCGGTGCGCGCACCGGCCGCCACACCCGCCACGTCCGCCGCATGGTTGCGGCCGGCCGGCCGATGGTGAAGCTCGACCTGCTGGGCGACGATCGCCTGATCCCCGGCGGTGCCCTGCTCCGCGCCAGCGGCCTCGACGAGCTGCCCCAGCTGTGGAACGTGCTGCGCGGAGAGATGAGCCTCGTCGGCCCGCGTCCCTGCGTTCCCGAGGAGATGCCGCTGTTCTCCGAGCAGCAGATGAAGCGCTTCACCGGCCTTCCGGGCATGACCGGATACTGGCAGGTCCACGGCAAGAACCGCGTGACCTTCGACGAGATGAACGAGATGGACCGCTACTACGTCGAAAACCGTAGCAGTGTGCTCGACCTCGCGATCCTGCTGCGCACGCCGACGGCGGTGGCCGGCCAGCTGGTCGACCTGCGCCGTTCCCGGGCCCGTGCCATCGCCGGCCTGGGCCGCGCCGGCAAGCGTCCCGGCGGCGCCTCCGGCCAGGAGGCATGAGCCGTCCGCTCGCCATCGGCGTTGCCGGTTGCGGCTACTGGGGCGCGAACCTCGCGCGAATCTTCAACCAGCTCGAGGGCTCGACCCTGGCGGCCGTCTGCGACGTCTCGGCCGAGCGCCGCGAGCGGATGGCCGGGATCCACCCGGGGGTCCGCGTCCACGCCGACTTCGCCGCTCTGATCGCCGACCCCGCGATCGACGCGGTGGCGGTGGCCACCCCCGCCGCCCGCCACCACGAGCAGGGGATGGCGGTCCTCGCCAGCGGCCGCCACCTGTTCCTCGAGAAGCCGATGGCACGCTCGTCCCGCGAGTGCCGCGAGCTCACCGCGGAGGCCGAGCGGAGCGGCCGCATCCTGATGGTCGACCACACCTGCCTCCACTCCGACGCGGTGAGCGAGATCCGCCGGATGAACGACGCGGGCGACTTCGGCGGCATCCGCCACCTTTCCTTCCAGCGCCTCAGCCTCGGCATCCGCCAGCCCGACGTCAACGTCGCCTGGGACCTGGCGCCCCACGACCTCTCGATCCTGCTCGCCATCGCCGGCGAAATGCCCGCCGCGGTGGCCTGCCAGGGAAGCGCGAGCGGGGGAGACGGCATCGAGGACGTGATCCACATGAGCCTGCGCTTTCCATCGGGACTCTTCGCGACCGTCCAGAACAGCTGGATCGAGCCGCGCAAGGTGCGCCAGATGACCCTCGTCGGGGAGCGCCGGATGCTGGTCTTCGACGACCTCGAGCCGCACGAGAAGATCCGCATCCACGACTCGGCGGTCGGTCGGCCGCCCCACTACGAGAGCTTCGGCGAGTTCAGCTTCGCCTACCACTACGGCGACTGCTTCATCCCGCGCTTCCGCCAGCGCGAGCCGCTGGCGGTGGCCTGCGGGAGTTTCCTCGAGGCGATCCGCAGCGGCGTCGCGCCCGAGAGCGACGGGAGCAGCGGCGAGAAGGTCGTGCGGATCCTCGAGGCCAGCGACCGCTCGTTGCGCGGCGACGGCGGATTTGTTTCGCTCGACGGATGATCACCCCCTGTCATCGGATGGAAGCGTCCCACCAGTCCGGCCACGACCCGCAGTGGATCCCCTCGGGGATCGCGGCCGACGTCGAGATCGGCGCCGCCTGCCGCATCTCAGAGTCGGCCAACCTCTACGGCTGCCGCATCGGGGAGGGCAGCCGGGTGGGGGCCTTCGTGGAGATCCAGCGCGGCGTGAGCGTCGGCCGCCACTGCAAGGTCTCCAGCCACTCCTTCCTCTGCGAGGGGGTCACGCTGGAGGACGGCGTCTTCATCGGGCACGGCGTGATGTTCACCAACGACCGCCACCCGCGCGCGCTGAACGCCGCCGGCGAGCCCGCCGGACCGGGCGACTGGAACTGCGAGGAGACCGTCGTCGAGGCGGGCGCGTCGATCGGCTCCGGGGCGGTCCTGCGGGGTGGCATCCGCATCGGCCGGGGCGCCATGATCGGCGCCGGCAGCGTGGTGCTGCACGACGTGCCGGCTGGCGCGGTGGCTGCTGGCAATCCGGCGCGGATCCTGCGCGGCGACGCCACCTAGGGATTGACCCGCCCGGCACTCGGATTTCCTTCCGCTCCCCAACTTTCCTCCCCCCCCCACGATGAACATCCCCCTCCACTCCCTTGCCGGCGACGGTCCCGGCGATGCCGAGGCCCTCGAGGCCATCTTCGAGAGCGTGGTCCTGCGGCGCGGCTACACCACGGGCGAGCGCGTCGCTTCCTTCGAGCAGGACTTCGCCGATGCCTGCGGTTCCCGCCTGGCGGTGGGCGTGGCCAGCGGCACGGACGCCATCCGGCTCGCGCTCGAGGCGCTCGGCATCGGGCCGGGCGACGAGGTGATCACCGCGCCGACGACCTTCTTCTCCACCGCCGAGGCGATCGCCCGCTGCGGTGCGACGGTGGTCTTCGCGGACGTCGACCCGGCCTCCGGCAACCTCTGTCCCGAGGCCTTCGCGCGGGCCGTGACGGCGCGCACCCGGGCGGTGGTGCCGGTGCACCTTCACGGCACCCCCTGCGACATGGAGGCCATCGTGGCGACGGCCATGCCCCATGGCATCGCCGTGGTCGAGGACGCCGCGCAGGCCCATGGTGCGGAGTGCGGGGGACGCCGGGTCGGCTCGATCGGCCGCCTCGGCTGCTTCAGTTTTCACCCCACCAAGATCCTCGGCGCGATTGGTGCGGCCGGGGCGGTGGTGACCGATGATCCCGAGCTCGCCGGGCGGATGCAGATGCTGCGCGACCACGGTCGTGACGGGCGCGACCGCCACTGCCGGCTCGGCTGGAACGCCCGCATGGACGACCTGCAGGCCGCGGTGCTGCACTGGCGTCTGGCGAAGCTGGAGCAGATCATCCGCCGCCGGCGGCGCAATGCCCGCCGCCTGCGCGCCGAGCTGGCGGCCCTCGACCTCAGGTTCCCGCCCGAGGACCGGCCGGGTGCCCGCGCGGTGCCCTATGTCTTCGCGGTCGGCGTGAGCCGGCGCGCGGAGGTCATCGAAGCCCTTCGCGCCGCGGAGGTCGACTGCGCCGTTCACTACCCGGTGCCGCTCCACCTCCAGCCCGCCTTCGCGATGCTCGGCCACCAGCCGGGCGATTTTCCCGCCGCCGAGCGCTTTTGTGCCGAGACCCTGTCGCTGCCGGTCCACCAAGGCCTCGATCCCGCGGCTGGCAGGGCGATCGCGGTGGCCCTGGCCCCGATTCTGGACCCGACGGGCCCGGAACAGGTCGAGAAGGTTGCAATTTCAAACGGACTGTAGCAATATTCCCCGGCTTCTGAGGTTCGGAAGCTGTCGTTCCCCCGTGGGGTGGCAGTTTCCGGAAAGCCGGGTTTCCTCCCTCCTCTCCCCCCATCCCCCCTCCTCCCCCCAAACTGATGAAACCATCATCGAAGCAGAACCAAGGTAGTTCCCTCGACCTTGGAGAGATCCTTTTCATGCTCTGGCGGCACAAGCTGCTGATCTCGTTCCTGACCCTCCTCGGGCTGGCCGTCGCCGGATACCTCTACGTCCATCGCGTCCCGCAGTGGGAGTCGAAGGCGAAGATGCTCGTCAAATACGTGGTCCAGCGTGACAGCATCGATGACTTCACCTCGCAGTCGGCCGCCGGCGGTCGCGGCAACCCCGCGCTCAAGAACGAGGTCGATCTGCTGACCAGCCGCGACATTGCACTCAGCGTCGCCGAGGAGATTGGTGCCGCGAGGATCCTCGAGGGCGAGGAGGGTGCCGTCTCCATCGAGCGTGCCGCCGGGGTGATTCAGAAGGGGCTGGTCGTGGAACTTCCCCAGGGGACGACCGCCATCCACGTGAGCTTCCGCCACCCCGAGAAGGAACTGGTCGTTCCGGTGCTCGACCAACTGATGCAGGACTACTTCGTCAAGCACCTGAGCATCCACCGCTCGACCAAGGACTTCGACGTCGTCGAGGCCCAGGTGAAGGATGCCAGCGAGCGCCTTGCCGACACGAAGAAGAAGCTCAGCGAGGTCAAGCTCGAGTCGGGCGTGCTCTCGCTCGAGGACGCGATGACGGCTCACGAGTTCGAGAAGAACCAGGCCAAGACGGACCTCAAGTCGGCGCGCGAGGAACTTCGCGGGCTCGAGGCCCGGATCCGCTTCCACGACAACGAGAAGGAACGCGGAACGAACGAGGGTGGCGCCGAGCAGGCCCCGCGTGCCGTCGTCGTCGAGGATGCCGGTGAGGCCCCGGCCGCTGCGATGCCCAGCCAGCAGGTCGTCAGCCGCTTCCGGGTGATGACCCGCACCCTCGAGCACCTCTACCAGAGCGAACTCGACCTGCAGGACAAGTACACCCCGGGCAGCCGCACGATCATGCTGACCCGCAGCCGCATCCGCTCGCTGGAGCGCGACCGCAACGAATTGCTGGCCGAGCACCCCGCACTCGCCCGGATCGACCAGCGCCCGGGTGCCGCCGCCGCGGGGAGCGCCGTCCTGTCGCCCTACTCGCAGGACATCGAGGACCGCGCCAGCCTCGAGGCCGTGAGGGCCCGGGTCATCGTGCTGGAGGCCCACCTGGACGACCTCGACAAGCAGTTCCGCAACCTCGCCCAGGTCGAATCGAAGATCCGTGAGCTCGAGCTCGAGCGGGACATGGCCGAGGAGCACTACAAGGAGCTCGCCAGCCGCCTCGAGAGCGCCCGCGCCGACCAGCGGCTCGACCCCTCGCGGATGCCCAACATCGAGGAGACGCAGAGCCCGTCCTCGCCGGCCAAGGTCTACGACGAGATCATGACCAAGGTTATCTACGGCATCGCCGGTGCCGGCCTCGCGCTCGGCGTCGGCCTGGCCCTGCTGCTCGAGCTGGTGGTCGACCGCCGGGTCAAGCGGCCGATCGAGATCCAGACCCGCCTGCAGGTGCCGCTGATGATGTCGGTGCCGCGGATCAGCGGGGGCGCCCGCCGCCGCCTCGAGATGAAGTCGGCCACGCCGCGCCTCCCCGGTGGTCCGGGCAAGGCGGGTCAAACGGCTCACAAGACGAACGGCACGATCACCCTGCCGGATGAGTCCGAGGTGTTCGCGATGAACCGGTCGGACGATGCCCTGATGCCGTATGCCGAGGCGATCCGCGACCGGATCATCTTCAACTTCGAAATGAACGACATCGTCCACAAGCCCAAGCTGGTGGCGCTGACCGGCCTCTCGAAGGGGGCCGGCAACTCGGCGATCTCGCGCTCGCTGGCGCGGGCCTTCGCCCAGGGCGACGGCTCGAAGGTCCTGCTGGTAGACCTCAACGGAATCGCGGAGGCCAAGGAGCCCAAGTCCAGCGAGACGATCGTCGGCGTTCTCCAGAAGGCCGGACAGAGCAATTTCCGCGAGGACCGCAGGAAGCTCTACGTCGCCAACGCGCGGGCCAACCGCAACGGCACCGGGCTGTCGTCCTTCGCCCCCAAGCAGCTCCACGACCTGCTGCCGCACCTGCGGGCCAGCGACTTCGACTACATCGTCTTCGACATGCCGCCCGTCGACCAGACCAGCCCGACCCTGGCGATGGCCGGCCTGATGGACAAGGTCCTGCTCGTGCTCGACGCGGAGAACACCACCCGCGAGACCCTCAAGTGGGGGTATTCCGAGTTGAGCCGCGGCAAGGCAGACGTCTCCTGCATCTACAACAAGGCCCGCGACGGGGCATCCCGCGCGCTTGCTGCGGGCAGCTAACCCCCCAACGGATCCGAACCCCGCACCCGTCCCGCCGGTCACCCAGCCGGCGGACCGGGGAGTCCGGATCCTTCCCCTGTTCACCCCCCCCCCGAAACAATGATCCGCCTCAGGCACAAGGCCCTCATCCAGGCCTTCCGAATCCTCGACCAGGCGATGCTCGTCGGCACGGCCGTCGGCATCATCTACTTCCGAACCTACCTCGCCCCGAAGGTCGCGGGCGCCAGTCCCACCCCCGACTCGCTGCCGGGCTACGGCCTCAGCGACATGCTGGGCGCCGTCCTCCTGGCCATGGGCTGGGTGGCGATCTTCGACTACTGCGTCCACTACAAGGCCGACCGCTTCGTCGCCCTGCGGGCCCAGCTCAAGGACCTCCTCAAGGCCACCAGCATGGCCTCGTTCTGGCTGCTCGTCATCGCCACCGTCTTCTCGATCAAGAGCCTGCACGCGACCCAGATCGTGATGTTCTGGTTCATCGTCTCCAGCGTCGGCATCGTGTCCCGACTGCTGCTCCGGCTGACCCTGGTGAACGCGCGGAAGTCCGGCTACAACTACCGCTACCTGCTGGTGATCGGGACCAACCCGCGCTCGGCCTCGCTCGCCGACCGCATCGAGGCCAGCCCCGAGCTGGGCTACAAGATCGTCGGCTTCATCTCCGAGAACGACGAGGCGGCCAGCGAGTGGAACGGCAACGGGTCGGCCCACCGCGAGGTGATCGGCCGGATCGAGGACCTGCAGACCGTGCTCAAGCGCGAGCGGGTCGACGAGATGATGGTCAGCCTGCCGGTCGAGTCGCGCTTCTCGGACATCATGAGCGTGATCCGCCACGCCCGCGACCTCGGCATCGTGGTGCGGGTCCTGCCGGACCAGAACGAGGTCGCCCTGCTCAACAAGATGCACCTCGAGGAGTTCGACGGCGAGCACGTGCTGACGCTGTTCCGCGAGAACCTGCTCCTGCAGTTGTTCCTCAAGCGCATGGCGGACATCGCCCTCTCGGCCAGCGCCCTGCTGGTGCTCTCGCCGGTGCTGGTCGTCGTGGCCGCGGTGATCAAGGCGACCAGTCCGGGCCCGATCTTCTTCTCGCAGGACCGCGTGGGGATGAACCAGCGGCGCTTCCGGCTCTACAAGTTCCGCTCCATGGTGGTCGACGCCGAGGAGCGCAAGAAGGAGCTCGAGCACCTCAACGAGCTCGAGGGGCCGGCCTTCAAGATCGAGAACGACCCGCGGATCACCCGCATCGGGCGCTTCATCCGCAAGACGAGCATCGACGAGCTGCCCCAGCTGTTCAACGTCCTGCGCGGCGAGATGAGCCTGGTCGGCCCGCGCCCGCCGCTGCCCGACGAGGTGAAGCGCTACGAGTGGCTGTTCCGCCGCCGCCTTTCGGTCAAGCCGGGGATCACCTGCGTGTGGCAGGTCAGCGGGCGCAGCAACACCACCTTCGAGCGCTGGATGGAGATGGACCACGAGTACATCGAGAACTGGTCGCTGTGGCTCGACCTGAAGATCCTGCTCATGACCGTGCCGGCCGTCCTGACCGGCAAGGGCGCCTCCTGACCCCGATCCTCCGATGTCTGGAACAACCAAGATTCTCGCGATCTCCTCGGGTGGCGGGCACTGGGTCCAGCTGCTCCGGCTGAGGCCTGCCTTCGAGGGCTGCGACGTGGTCTTCGCGACGGCGAAAGAGGGCTACCGCTCCGACGTGGGCGACGCCGAGTTCCGCCTCGTCACCGACGGCAACCGCACCGAGAAGCTGCGCCTGCTGCGCTCGCTCTTCGAGGTCTTCCGGCTGATCCGCCGCGAGCGGCCCGACGTGATCATCTCGACCGGCGCCGCCCCCGGCTACTTCGCGGTGCGGCTCGGCAAGATGCTCGGAATCCGCACCATCTGGGTGGACAGCGTGGCGAATGCCGAGGAGCTCTCGATGTCCGGCCAGAAGGCGGGATCCTGCGTCGACCTCTGGCTGACCCAGTGGCCCCACCTGGCCCGGGAGGATGGACCCAAGTGCTTCGGAAACGTGCTATGATCCTGGTAACCGTTGGAACCGACCTCCCCTTCGACCGGATGGTGAAGGTGGTGGACCGCTGGGCCGGCGAGCGTGGACGCGACGACGTCTTCGCTCAGATCGGCGAGGGTGGCTGGAAGCCCCGCAACATCCCCCACGCCGAGTTTCTCGACCCGGTGGAGTTCAAGAAGCGCCTGGCCGCGGCCAAGGTGATCGTGGCGCATGCCGGGATGGGGTCGATCCTCACCTCGCTGCACCACGGCAAGCCGATCCTGGTCATGCCCAAGCGGGCGAGCCTGGGCGAGCAGCGCAACGAGCACCAGCTCGCCACCGCACGCCGGATGGAGGAACTCGGCAAGGTCGACGTCGCCTGGGACGAGGAGGAGCTCGCCGTGAAGCTCGACGCGATCGGCAGCCTGACGAGCCGCGGAAGCATCGAGCCGTATGCCTCGGGCGGACTCATCGAGGGCCTCGCGGCGTTCATTCGCGAGGGCCGGGTCCCGGACGGGCTCGCCGGCGGCGCGACCACGGCGCAGCAGCCGGACACCGCCAGCGGCGTCTTCGGCGAGATCGGCAGCAACCCGGCCCTGGACGGAAAATGAGCCGCGCGTTCCAGTTCCTCGCCTCCGTGGTCGATCCGCGGAGCTACCTCCACGTCTTCCGGCTGGTGCACTACTATTCCTACAGCCACGTCCGCCCGCGGGCGCGCATGAGGGTGGGGGAGGGGACCGGCATCGCGCCGACCGTTTCCTTCCGCAACGGCGAGCGGATCACGCTCGGTGCCCAGTGCCACATCGGCGAGGGAGCCTTCCTCTGGGCCGGCGACCGCGAGGGCACGATCGGGCTCGGCGACCGCGTCTCGATCGCCCCGAACGTCTTCATCACGGCCTCCGACTACCGCTTCGTGCGCGGCAAGCCGTTCCGCGAGCAGCCCAAACGCGAGCGTGCGGTGCGGATCGGCAGCGATGTCTGGCTCGGCACCGGCGTGGTGGTGACGGCCGGCGTGAGCATCGGCGACGGCTGCATCGTCGGCGCCGGCGCGGTGGTGACCAGGGACCTTCCCGAGGGCTCGATCGCGGCGGGCGTGCCCGCCCGCGTGATCGGCGAGCGAAAGGACGAACAGGATGATTGACCCCCCCAGATCAGAAATGAAGGCCGACGTCGCGATCGTAATCGTAAGCTACAATTCCGCCGAGTTCATCGGCGACTGCCTCCGCAGCGTCTTCGACCAGTGCGAAGGCGTGAAGCAGCAGGTGATCGTCGTGGACAACGACTCGAAGGACGGCACGGCGGAGCTGATCCGCCGGGAGTTCCCGCGGGTCGAGTTGATCGAGCCCGGCGAGAACCTCGGGTTTGCCAAGGGGGTGAACCTCGGTGCCAGCCATGCGGATGCCGACTACATCCTGCTGCTCAACCCGGACACCACCCTCCTCGGCCATGCCGTCGACCGGGTGGTCGAGTTCGCCCGCAAGCACCCCGAGCACGGACTGTATGGAGGCCGCACGCTCAAGCCGGACGGCAGCCTCGAGCCCTCTTCCTGCTGGGGCTCGCCGACGCTCTGGAGCATGGCCCTGTTCGCCTTCGGGGTGACCACGGCCGCCCCGCGGAACCGCTGGCTGGATCCCGAGTCGCTCGGCTCCTGGCAGCGCGACACGGTGCGCGAGGTCGGTGTGATCACCGGCTGCTTCCTGCTCTGCGAGACCGGTGCCTGGAAGGAGCTCGAGGGACTCGACGAGCGCTACTTCATGTATGGCGAGGACGTCGACTTCGCGCTGCGGGCGCGCCGCGCCGGCTACCGCCCGGTGATCTGCCCGGAGGCCGAGCTCGTTCACGAGGTCGGCCAATGTTCGGACACGCCGGTCCACAAAATGCGCCTGCTCTACCGCGGCAAGGCGAGCCTGGTCCGCTCCCACTGGTCGGGCCTCGGCCGCCGCCTCGGGCTGTGGTTCCTTGCCGCCGGCACCGGCACCAGGGCCCTCGCGACGCGCCTGCTGAAGGGGGCGCCCACCGACCAGGCCCAGGACCGCTGGGGCACCCTCTGGCGGGAGCGCGAGGTGTGGCTGCGCGGCTACGAGTCGTGAGCCGGGCGGATTCCAACCGAGAGATTTCCATGATCAGCGTCGTCATTCCCAGCTACAACCGCCGGGACGGCATGCTCGCCCTGCTCGCCGACCTGCGGCGGCAGGAGGGCGCGGAGTTCGAAGTGGTGGTGGTCGATGACTGCTCGCCGGACGACAGCGTCGAGCGGATCCGTGCCGAGTTTCCCGAGGTGCGGGTCCTCGTCAACGAGACCAATGGCGGCCCCGCGGTCAGCCGCAACCGCGGCATCCGCGAGGCACGCGGCGAGATCATCGTCGGTTTCGACAGCGACGTCACACTGCCGGATGCCGGCCTGCTCGCCCGTGTGGCCGCGGATTTCGAGGCCCATCCGGAAGCCACGGGGCTGGCGTTCCGCCTGCTCTCGCCCGACGGGGTCAGCGAGGACGAGCCGCGTTGGTGGCACCCGGTTCCGATCGAGGACTACGCCGGCCGGAGCTTCCCGACCCCCTATTTCAGCGGCACGGCCTACGCCTTCCGGCGCAGGGAACTGGTCGAGGCGGGGATGTATCCCGAGATCCTCTACATGCACTACGAGGAGGTCGAGCTGGCCTACCGGATCCTCGACAACGGCGGGACGATCCTTCATCGGCCGGAGCTGAAGGTCCTGCACCACGCGAACCCGGTGTCCCGCCGCAGCGAAATCCAGGTCTTCTACAAGCCGCGCAACCAGATCCTGCTGGCGGCGGCCTGTTTTCCGCTGACCCGGGCGCTGGCTTACCTGCTGCCCCGGACGACCTTCCAGTTCCTCAAGGCCTGCCGGATGAGGTCCCTGCCGGACTTCTTCCGCGCCCTCGGCTCCGCCCGCTCGCTGATGCCCGAACGGCTGGCCGAGCGGCGCCCGCTCAACCCGGAAACCTTCCGCCGGATCCGGGCCATGGGCGGGGGGTAGGGCCATCCCCGTGCGGGGGGTAGGGTCATCCCGGCGCGGCCGCCCGAGTGAGCCCGGGCGGCGGCCCGGCGACCGGGGCACCCTGGGTAGGATCCGCCATTGACGCCCGGAATGCGTGGATTCGCGAGTCTAACACGGCGACTTCAACCTTGATTTTTCCCTTCTTTCCGGGGATTTTCGCCACCAGAGAATCAACGGGTTCGGGAAATCATGGAGGCTCATCTGACTGGGGACTCCTGACAACGCCGCGGCCCGGAAATGAATCCGCGTCCCCGCTTGGGGGCCACTGCATCGTGGGAATCGGCTTGCGGAGTTTCCGGGGCCACCCCGGATGCCACCGGATTCCCTGACCTGCCACCACACACAACATGTTCACCCGACTGCTTCTTCCTCTCGGCATCCTCGGCCTGCTCGCCGCCCCGGTGCTCCACGCCCAACCGGACCGGGTGCCTTCCTTCGGGCCCAACGGGACCCACTGGCCGAGCCTCGTGCCGACGCCCTTCATGTATGACGACAACGTGCCCAACACGATCGTCGTCGATGCCACCTGGGCCGCGATCAGGACCGCGATCGAGTCGCTGACCCCGGCGCAGGTCGCCGCGGGCGCCCTGATTCAGGTCAGGCCCGGCACATTGCCCGGCAATGGCTCGGGCAGCGGCGACACTCCGGTGCTCAAGGACGTCGGCTCGCTCGACTGGACCCAGCGGGTCACCGTGGCACCCCGCGACGGCTACGGCACCGTGTCGATGACCGGGGGGGTCCGCTTCCTCCGCGTCGACGGGGTCTGCTTCGCCGGCTTCGTGGTCGGCTCGGTCAAGTTCCAAGGCTGCTCGAAGTCGGCGCTGGCCTGGACCAAGTGCAACGGCTGGCTGGCCGGCTACGGGACCTCCGGCCGGACGACCCGCTTGCTTGAGTTCGTCGAGGTTGTCCAGCCGAACTCGATGGTCAGCAATGGCGACGCGAGCGACTTCTACTCGGCGGGCGGCAACATCACCAACTGGCGCTTCGACGGCTGCTATGCGGCGCCGCGCTTCTTCGAGGCGAACTACAGCGGCGCCAAGCCGCACACCGACACCCTGCAGTTCGCCGGTTCCGGTGGTGGCTCATACGGCAACATGGAATTCCGCGACAGCGCCTACTTCTCGTCGAACAACTGCGCGATCCAGACCGGCTCGGTCTCGGGGCTGACCATCCGCCACAGCTATATTGTCTCCGGTGGCACCTCGCTGTCGCGCTACCCGCACCTGCCCGGCGGCGCCACCGAGGCGACGACCAACGCCATCAACGGCGGCGGCTCGGGCTACCGCGCCTACGACAGCGTGATCATCGGCGGGATCGCGCTCGGCACGAACGCCAACTTCGTCGAGGTGCAGAACACCCGGGTGAACCCGGCGCCGGCCGGCTTCCTCAACCCGACCACGGGCAGCTGGACCCACGACGCCAGCCTGAACCAGAACAACCCGGACATGAACGAGGTCTGCCCGGTGCCGGACGACGCCTTCCTGGCATCGATCTGGGCGGACCCGGGCGACCCGACCCGCGCCTCCACGCCGACGATCTTTCCGGCGGGCGGGGACTTCGACGAACCCCAGCTGGTCAGCCTCAATTCCGCCACTTCGGGGGCGCAGATCTACTACACCCTCGACGGCAGCGAGCCGACCGTTTCCTCCACGCCCTACTCCGGTCCCTTCACGATTCCCTCGAGCACGACCGTGAAGGCCTTCGCGGTGGCGGGTGGACTCGACGACTCGGGCGTCCGCTCGGCGAACTTCGCCATCCTCAACCGGGTCGCGCACCCGGAAATCAGCCCGCCCGGCGGCGCCTACCTCGACCCGCCGACCGTGACGCTGAGCTCGGAAACCGACGGCGCCTCGATCTACTACACCCTGGACGGCTCGACCCCGGACGCCCAGTCGATCCCCTACGGCGGCCCGTTCCAGGTCACCGACAACGCCCGGCTGCGGGTGATCGCGCTGAAGGACGGCAAGAACCCCAGCGAGATCGTGCAGTCGGACTTCTTCGTCGGCGGCCACCTCGAGTCGAGCGAGGCCTGGGGCAACCTTTCGCTGAACTCCTTCACCGGGCACTTCCTGGTCGAGTGGGAGTCGATCCCCCTTGGCAACCAGATCGATGCGGTCACGGGGGTGGGCCCGGACGTGGCCGAGTCCTACAACGACCTCGCCTGCATCGTGCGCTTCGCCCCGTCCGGGTTCATCGATTGCCGCAACGGGGGCGGCTACACCGCCGACCGCGAGGTGCCCTACGTCGCCGGCCAGAAGTACCGCTTCCGACTCGATGTCAGCATCGAGGACAAGACCTACGACGTGGTGGTCTTCACCGAGGACGGCTTCTACCGGGTGCTCGCCGACGACTACGCCTTCCGCCTGAGCCAGGGCGGCGTCTCGTCGCTGGCCAACCTCGGCTTCGTCGCCCTCAACGGCGACTCCCACTCGGTTTTCAACGTCAGGTCGGCGAACCTCGACAGCCTGAGCCGACCCAAGGCACCGGCCGAATAGGGATCCGGCCCGGATCGGCCCGGACCTGGCCGCAGCTTCCGGCGCCCGGCTCTCCACTCATTTCCGGCGGCTCCACCAAGCCCCCGGGGCGCCGCCCCGGGCGACCGTGAACCCCGGACTCCCCCCCATGACTGACCCATCGAAGTATCGGCTGGGCTTCCTGACCTCCTCGGATCCGCACGATCGCGGGGCCTGGTCGGGAACCCAGCACTTCATGTTCCGGGCGCTGCAGCGCGAGTTTGCCGAGGTCGTGCCGATGGGGCCGGTCTCGATCCTTCCCGGCGCCCGCTTTGGCAAGGCGGCCGACCGGGTGTCGCGAATGCTCAGCGGGCGCGGTATCAACCACCGCCACAACAGCTGGAACGGCCGCGCCTACGGCCGCCGCTTCAACCGGATGCTCGAAGAGGGAAGCTGCGACCTCGTCTTCGCACCCGCCGGAGGCGTCGAGATCGCCTACCTCGAGACCCGCCTGCCGGTCTGCTACCTCTCGGACACGAGCTACGGCCAGATCAGCGAGTACTACCCGAAGTATTCGCGCCAGTGGCCGGCGGCCCTGCGCGGCGGCAATGCCATCGAGCAGCGCGCCCTGACCCGCGCCGACGCGGTCGTTTACTCCTCCAAGTGGGCGGCCGACTACGTCCTGGAGCACTACGAGGTCGACCCCGCCAAGGTGACCGTGCTCCCCTTCGGCGCCAACCTCGAGTCCGCGCCGGATCGCTCGGATGTCCTTCCCCGCGAGGTCCCCGGGACCTGGCGGCTGCTGCTGCTCGGTGTCTCGTGGGAGCGCAAGGGGGGGGCGATCGTGCTCGAGGCCCTCGAGCGCCTGCTCGCCCGGGGGCACGACGTGGAGCTGGTCGTGTGTGGCTGCGTGCCACCGGTGAGCCACCCGCGGATGCGGGTCATTCCCTTTCTCGACAAGAACGACCCGCGGCAGTTCGCGGAGCTGCTCGACCTGATCCGCTCGAGTCAGCTGCTCGTCGTGCCGACGCGGGCGGAAGCCTTCGGGATCGTCTTCTGCGAGGCGTCGGCCTACGCGGTGCCATCCGTGGTCACCGCCACCGGAGGCACGACCACGGCGGTCGAGGACGGGGTCAACGGCCTGACCCTCCCCTACGAGGCGGGAGGCGACGAGTTCGCCGCCGCCATCGCCGGGCTGTTCCGCGATCCCGACCGCTACCTGGCCCTGTGCACCTCGTCACGGGATCGTTACGAGCGCGAGCTCAACTGGGGATCGTGGGCCCGCAGGATGCGCGCGATCATGGAGGCCGCCGCGGCCCGCTGAGTGCTTCCCTTCCTTCGCCCCCCTCCTTCGCCGGGTCCTCCCGGGCACCCCGATCATGAAGCTGGTTTATTTCAAGGAGCATTACGGCCGGAACTTCGGTGACCTCCTCAACGACAGGATCTTCCCGCAGCTGCTTCCGGGGTTCTTCGACGAGGCCCATGCCGACCGCTTCATCGGCATCGGCTCGATCCTCGGGCTTCCCTTCGCAATGGGGCCGGGGCGCAAGGTCGTCTTCAGCAGCGGCTTCGCCTACGGCGACCTCCCCGAGATCGACGACAGTTACGAGTTCCACTGCGTCCGCGGGCCGCTGACCGTCGAGGCGCTCGGGCTCGACCCGAAGCTCGCCGTCGCCGACGGCGCCTACCTGCTCCGGGCGCTGGAGCGCCCCACCGCCGGCGAACGGCACGACTGCTCGATCATGCTGCACTGGGACAACCTGCGGAAGTACGACTGGCGCCCGGTGTGCGAGGGCGCCGGGCTGAACTTCATCGACCCCGCCGAGGACGTCGACTCGATCCTGCGGCAGATCGCCGGGTCGCGCCTGGTGCTGGCCGAGGCGATGCACGCGGCGATCGCCGCCGACGCCCTGGGCGTGCCGTGGATCCCGATCGCCTGCTACGGCGGGGTCAACGCCTTCAAGTGGCGCGACTTCATGAGCGCCGTCGAGATGGACTACCGACCCGAGCGCATCCGCTCGCTCTACGCCCCGACCGACTACATGGCGGAACTCATGCGCCGGAAAAGTGGCGGCCGGGTCGACCCGGCGCGCGGGCCGTGGAGGCAGCTGGTCCGTTGCGGGCTCTCGCTGCACGAAATGGCCAACCGAGGGGCCGTCGAGAAGCGGCTCGCCGAACTGTCGCGACAGGAGGGCGGGATGAGCCGGCGGTCGGTCTGTGAGGGCCGCTGCGGCGAGCTGGTGGACCGCCTCGAGAAGCTTCGCGTCGCCCATGCCTGAAACCGGACTCCGGGATGAATCCGATTGCCGTCCTCTTCTTCCTCGTCTGCCTCGTCACGCTCTTTGCAGTGCCGCGGCGGCTGGCGCCGGTGCCCCTGCTGGTCGGTGCCTGCTACATGACGATGGGAACCGGGCTGGAGCTGGGCCCGGCATCGCTGCCCTTCTACCGCCTGCTCATCCTCGCCGGGATCGGCCGGGTCGTCCTCAAGGGCGAGGCAAGCGGGCTGGCGCTCGTCCTCGCCGACAAGCTGATGCTCGCGATGGCCGGCTGGCTGGTCTTTGCCAGCTTCTTCCACGACTCCAGCGTGCCCGGTGCCGGGCCGGTCTATATCTGCGGCAAGATGCTCGACCTCGCCGGGGCCTACTTCCTCGGCCGGATCTGGCTTCGCGACATCGACGACGTCCACCAACTGGTCGGCATCATCGCCCTCCTACTGGTGCCGGTCTCGATCGGGATGGTGTTCGAGAAGGTGACCGGCAAGAACCTGTTCTCGATCTTCGGCGGCGTGCCGGAGGACATCATCATCCGCAAGGGCAAGGCCCGGGCCCAGGGGCCGTTCCGCCACCCGATCCTCGCCGGCACCGTCGGCGCGACGGCGGTGCCCCTGGTGCTGGCGATCTGGAACACCCGGCGGAAGCTGTCCATCATCGGAATCCTCGCCGGCCTCGGGATGACCGTCGCCTCGACCTCGAGCGGCCCGATCCTCACCCTGATGGGCGGGATCGCGGCGGTCTGCTTCTGGCGGTTCCGCAACCTGACGCCCGTGTTGGTCAAGGGAGGCATCGTGGTCTACGTGATCCTCAGCCTGGTGCTCTCCCAGCCACCCTACTACCTCATCTCGAAGATCGACATCACGGGGGGCAGCACCGGCTGGCACCGCGCCTTCCTGATCGACCGCACGATCCAGCACTTCAACGAGTGGTGGCTGTTCGGAACCGACAAGACCGTGCACTGGATGCCGCGGCAGGGCAGGATCAACGACCACCACACCGACATCACCAACTACTTCATCGGCTTCGCCGTCCAGGGCGGCCTGGTCGGGATCCTGCTGGTGCTCGGCATGGTGGTGGCCTCGCTGCTCTCGGTCGGCAGGATGTGGCGCGCCTACGACGAGGAGGCCCCGGAGAAGGCCTTCTTCGTCTGGTGCTGCGGCGCCTGCCTGCTCGGCCATGCCGCGACCAGCATGTCGGTCGCCTACTTCGACCAGTCGCTGATCTTCTTCTGGTTCGCCGTCGCGATCATCTCCTCGCTGCGCGCGGCCATGGAGCAGGAGGAGGAGCTGGAACTCACCGAAACGTCCGAACTGGCCGAGGGCGCTTGATGCGGCCCGCCGTCGCAGGCATTCTCCGCGGCGTGCTTCCCGGGCACGCCCGCGGTCGCCGGGACTGGAACCGATGTATCTCAACCTGAGACGAAAGCTGGCGGCCACGGCCGCAAAGCTCCACACCGCGGGGCTGCGGCGGTCCTTCGCCGAGCTCGGTGCCGGGGCGACCGTCTGCCCGCCGCTTCAGGTCTGGGGCGAGGAGCGCATCTCGATCGGCGCCCGCAGCTACTTCGGCCCGAACTGCTGGATCATGGTCCTGCGCAGCCAGGGTGGCGACGATTCGGCGCGGATCGAGATCGGTTCCGGGGTTTCGGTGTCGGGCGACTGCACCATCACGGCCTGCCGCGAGGTGGTGCTCGAGGATGCGGTCCTGATGGGCCGCTTCGTCCACATCTCCGACCACTCCCACGAGTTCGGCCGCGACGGGATCCCGATCAAGGACCAGGGGGTCGGCTCGATCAAGCCGGTGAGGATCGGCACGGGTGCCTGGATCGGCCAGGGCGCGGTCATCTGCCCCGGCGTCACCATCGGCCGCGGCGCGGTCGTCGGGGCCAACTCGGTGGTCCGCCATGACGTTCCCGCGCGCTGCGTCGCGGTGGGGGCCCCGGCACGGATCGTGCGGCGCCTCGACGGCGCCGGAACCGCCGAGCCCTGAACTGAGTTTTCCATGACGTCCGTCCTCTACATCGCGAAGTACTTCCCACCGGTCGGCGGGGCGGGGGTCCAGCGCTCGGTCAAGTTCGTGAAGTACCTTCCCGGGTTCGGGATCCTGCCGGTCGTGCTGACCGAGGAGGCCGATCACGGCGACCGCTGGAGTCCGGAGGACTCCTCGATGCTCGCGGAGATTCCCGCGGAGATTCCGGTCCACCGGGCCCGCTGGCAGCGGGATCCCGACCGTGCCAGCGACGCCAGGCGCCGTGCCGAGGCGATGATCCGCCTCGGGGTCGAGGAGGGGCGCCGCCATCACGTTCGGGCGGTGTTCGTCACGATGTCCCCCTTCGGCGATGCCTCGATCGCCCGCCGGATCGCCGCCGAGCTCGCTGTGCCCTGGGTTGCCGACCTGCGCGATCCGTGGGCCTTCGACGAGTTCATTCCCTATCGCACGGCCTTCCACCGCGAGCGGGACAAGAAGCGCATGGAACTCTCGCTCGCCGGCGCCGCGACCATCGTGATGAACACCCCCGAGTCGGCCCGGCTGGTCGAGGAGGGGATTCCCGGGCTGCGGGGGAGCCGCATCACCCACCTGACCAACGGCTACGACGCCGCGGACTTCGCCGGCGACCCGCCGGATGCCGCGGAGGGCGGGGACCGCAGGTTCACCATCGTCCACTCCGGCTACCTCCACACCGCCGCCGGCTTCGAGCAGCAGCGCAAGCAGTGGCTCAACCGCCTGCTCGGCAGGACGATCAAGGGGGTGCGGCGGCTGTGCCGATCGCACTACTACCTGCTCCAGGCCCTCGAGGCTTGGGTCGCGCGGGATCCCTCGGTGGCCGACCAGGTCGAGTTGGTCTTCGTCGGCTCGACGACCGAAACCGACCAGCAGCTGGCCGCGGCCTCGGCGGTCTCCTCGATGGTGAGCTTCACCGGCTACCTGCCGCATCGCGAGTCGGTCGATCGCGTCCGCTCGGCGGACCTGCTGTTCTTTCCCATGCATGGCCTGGCGGCCGGCTGCCGCTCGTCGATCGTTCCGGGCAAGGCCTACGAGTACATGGCGAGCGGCCGCAGCATCCTCGCCGCGGTGCCGCAGGGTGACGCCCGGCAGTTCCTCGAGCGCGCCGGCTCGGCGAGGATCTGCGACCCGGACGACGTCGCCGCGATGAGTGCCCAGATCGAGGAGGAGTTCCGGCAGTGGCGCGAGGGCGGCGGCAAGCACCGCGACTGGCAGCCGGATGCGGTGGCCGGATTCGAGCGACGCGCCCTGACCCGCCGCCTGGCCGGGATCCTGTTCGAGGCCGCCGGCATCGATGCGCCCCACTCCGCCGGCGAACCGGAGTCGACCATCCAGAAGGTTTCATGAAGTCACTCGTCCTTTCGAGGTTCAGCCCGTTCAGCACCAAGGGGGGCGCGGCGCTGAGGAACGGCCAGACCGTCGCCGGGCTTGCCCGCCTGGGCGAGGTCGACGTCGTCACCATCGGCGAGGACCCGGACGCCCGCGACGAGCAGCGCGGCCCGGTGCGCAGCTTCCGCTTCGGACTCGGCGACTCGCCGGGTGCCCTCCGGCGGCTTGGGAAGAAGCTCTGGCGCGTCACCCCGGGAGCGGTCCCGGTGATCGACATGTACCGCCATGACAGCGTGCTTCGCTTCCTGCGCGACCGCTGCCGCGAGCAGAACTACGACGTCGCCGTGGTCGAGGAGCTGTCGCTCGGCCCTTACCTCCCGGAACTCGACCGGCTCGGCTGCCCGACGGTCTTCGACGCCCACAACGTCGAGGGCGTCCTGCGCCGCGAGCTCGGCAGGGCCGGCGGGGGAAGCGGGTCCTTCACCAAGCGGATGATCGACCGCCGCATCTTCGGCCTCGAGCGCCGGATGGTCGCCCGGGCCGGCCAGGTCTGGGTCTGCAGCGAGGTCGACGCGAAGCAGCTGGCGGAGGTCTACGGCCGTCGCGAGGGCGTCAGCGTCATCCCCAACGGGGTCAACACGGCGGACTACGCCGATGCCCGGGTCGACCACGGCGGATGGGCCGACGAGATCGAGCTGCTGTTCCTCGGGTCCTACTCGTACTATCCGAACGAGGAGGCCGCCCTGACGTTGATCCGCGAGCTGGTCCCCGAACTCCGCTCGCGGGGGCGCTCGGTCCGGCTCAAGCTGGTCGGCCGCCAGCCGACCCCGGCGATGCTCGAGGCGGCCGGGGACGACGGGCAGATCGAGGTGACCGGCGGGGTCGAGAGCGTGGTCCCGTACCTCGCGCGGTCCAGCGTCATGGTCGTCCCGCTGACCCTCGGCAGCGGAACCCGCCTCAAGATCCTCGAGGCCTTCGCCGCCGGCAAGCCGGTGGTCAGCACGACCAAGGGTGCCGAGGGCATCGACTACCGCGACGGCTCGGACCTCTTCATCGCCGATGACCCGGCGGCCATGGCCGATGCGGTGATCCGCATCTGGGACGACCGCGAGCTGCGCGACGCCATGCGGCGCAGTGCCCTCGAGCTCGTCGAGCGGGACTACTCGTGGGAGTCGGCCGGTCGCCGGATCGCCGGCCTGTTCGACCGCCGTCAAGCGGTGCAAGCCGCCCGTCCAGCCCTCGCCGGGCAAGCGCCATGAAGCCGGGAGATGCCACCAGGCGGCCGACCCCGACGGCCTGTTTCGTGCCCTTCTACGAGGACAATCCCTACCAGCGTGAGCTGGCGGGGGGGATCGAGGCCCAGGGTTTCGAGCTGTCGTCGCGGCCGTGGCTCCGCGGCATGGCGGCGGAGTGGATTTCTGGACGCTTCCGCCCCGAGGTGCTCCACCTCCACTGGCTGCCGGCGATCACCGCGAGTTTCAAGGGGACCATGAAGGCGATCGCCTTCGTGCTGCGCCTGCTCGTGCTGCGCGGCCTCGGGGCGAAGGTCGTCTGGACGGTCCACAACCTCTACAGCCACGAGTCCGGCTCAAGGCGGGTCGAACGCTGGATGACCCGCTGGGTCCTGCGCCTGGCCTCGCGGGTCCTGGTCCACGGCGAGAGCGCCATC
This sequence comes from Verrucomicrobiia bacterium, assembly GCA_030430455.1. GTDB lineage: Bacteria > Verrucomicrobiota > Verrucomicrobiia > Verrucomicrobiales > Akkermansiaceae > Haloferula. Next base: position 137,299 of record JAUIJB010000001.1, read on the forward strand.
CGCCTGATCGGCGACGAGTTCGGCGGGCGATTCGCGCACAAGCTGAGGGTGGTGCCGCACGGCAGCTACCTCGGGGTCTATCCGGACGACATCGAACCCGCGCAGGCCCGCCGCGAGCTCGGCCTCGGTGGGGATGAGGTGGTGATGCTCTTCCTCGGCAACATCCGGCCCTACAAGGGGGTTGCGGAGCTGGTCGACGCCTTCATGAAGCTCGACGACCCCAAGGCCCGGCTGGTGATCGCCGGGCGGGTCAAGGAGGACCGTGACCGCGAGTACCTCGAGGGCCGGATCGGCGGCAGGCGCGGGGTGATGCTGCGGCCGGGCTACATCGACGACGACAAGCTGCAGGTCTACATGCGCGCCGCCGACATCGTCGTCTTTCCCTACCGCGACGTCCTCACTTCGGGTGCCGTGATCCTGGCGATGAGCTTCGGGCGCGCCTGCCTCGCCCCGCGCTTGGGCTGCATTCCGGACGTGCTCGACGACGCCGGCGCGATCCTCTATGACCCGGATTCGCCCGGCGGCGGCCTGGCGGCGGCGGTGGCGGAGGTCTTCAGCCGGGCCGGCGAGCTTCCGGCGATGGGGCGGCATAACCTCGCCCAGGCGGAATCGTGGAACTGGGGGCGCATCGGCGCGCTCACCGCCGAGGCCTACCGCGAGGCCCTGGGAACAAGCCCGGAGTCGAATCCGGAACCGAATCCGGCGGTCGATGCCGCCAACCCGCAGTCCTTTTCCAACAGCACCAATGGCACTCCCTGATTTCATGATCATCGGAGCGGCGAAGTCGGGAACGACTTCGATGCACATGTACCTCGGCCAGCACCCGGAGGTCTTCTTTCCGGAGTACAAGGAGCCGAACTATTTCGCGCTCGCCGGCGAGTCGTTGCCGAAGAAGGGACCGGCGCCACCGAAGGTGATCCAGTCCCTGATCTACTCGCGCAGCATCACCGACTTCGCCAGGTACGAGTCGATCTTCGAGGGTGCGGGACCGGGCAAGAAGCTCGGCGAGGCCTCGGTGCGCTACCTGTATTTCCCCGCGGCCCCCGGGCGGATCCATGAAAAGGTCCCGGGCGTGCGCTGCATCGCGATCCTGCGCGACCCGGTGGCGCGGCTCTACTCGCACTACTGCATGAACGTCCAGTACCTGATCGAGCCGCTGTCGCTGCGCGACGCGCTCGACCAGGAGGAGGCGCGGATCGCCGATGGCTGGGGCTGGGACTGGCACTACGCCTCGGTCGGACGCTACGCCGACCAGGTCGAGCGGTTTGTCGAGACCCTGGGCCGCGACCAGGTCAAGGTGATGCTCTACGACGACTTCGTCGCCGACCCGCAGGCCGCCTTCGCCGAGGCCTGCCGCTTCATCGGCATCGACGACGGCTTCCAGCCGGACATGAGCAAGCGGGGCAAGGTGGCCTCGCGGCCGCGCAGCAAGGCCCTCGGCCGCTGGCTGCACTGGCCGGGGCAGGGAAGAAAGGCGATGCGCCGCCTCGCGCCGTGGTTCTTCACCGACGAGCGCCTCGAGCGGCTCGAGGAGTGGAACCGCTCGCCGGTCGACAAGCTCGACGCCGCCACCCGCCGCGAGATCGGGCCACGCTTCCGCCAGGACATCGAGAAGCTCGGCCGCGTGCTCGACCGCGACATCCCCTGGTCGTACTAGGCTTTGCCCGACCCCACCGCCCGATTTCCCCCCCGGAACCATGAGCAACCAACTCCTTTCGCGCATCGCCTCGGGTGTCCGCCGCCGCAGCCTGCCGCTGAGGCTCGCGCTGCCGAATCTGGCCGCCGGATCCAACCCGCCGAGCGGCCGCCCGGTCGCCATCATCGGCAACGGCCGCTCCGGAACCTCCTGGATCGGCGAGACCATCGGCTCCGCCCCGGGAGTCGTCTACTACCGCGAGCCCTGCCACCCGCAGGTGCGCTACCGCCGGGACGACACCGTGTGGAGCCGCTACGTTGCCCCCGGCGGTCGGGACGCCGACTTCGAGGCCTGCCTCGACCGGGCCTTCCGCGGCGGCTACGTCGGCGACCCGGACCTCGATCCCGCCCTGCGCGAGCTCCGGCGGTCGGGCGACTACCGCGTGGTGGTCAAGGAGGTGGCCGCCTTCCTGTCGGCCGAGTGGCTGTGCCGCCGCTACGACCCGCTGGTGGTCTTCGCCGTCCGCCACCCCTGCCCGAGCGTCATGTCGGTGCACAAGCTCGGCCTCGTCGAGCCGGAGCGGCGCCGCTTCGCGGAGCTGCTCGCCAACCCGGAGCTGCGCGACGGGGTGTTGGCGGAGTTCATGCCCCACCTCGAGGGTCTCAAGGACCCGCTCGAGGTGTCGGCGGGCATCTGGGCCCTGAAGAACCACGTCGCCCTCGATGTCGCCCGGCGCCGCGGGGACTGGATCCGGGTGGCCTACGAGGACGCCTGCCTCGAGCCGCTGGAGACCTTCCGCGACCTGTTCGGCCGGCTCGGCCTCGAGTGGACCGCGGAGATGGAGCAGCAGGTGATCGAGTCGACCTCGACGGCGCAGGACGGCCCCCACGCGACGAGCAAGGTCTCGTCGCGCCAGGTCGATGCCTGGCGCGGCAGGATGACCGCCGCGGAGAAGGCGATGGTTCGCCGCGCCGTTGAGCCCTTCGACTTTCCGTTCTACAACCGCGACGAGGACTGGCGGTAGGCCCGCCGTCCCCGAGCACACGCCCACCACGACTCATGACTGCCCCAGGCTCCCCCCCCGTCCACCTCTCCGGCTACCAGAACCGGGACCGCGAGGTGATCGACTACGGCATGACCGAGCTGGAGGATTCCGGCCTCTGGTTCCGCTCCTCGCCGCCGCCGAATCCCGGCGGCAGCAAGGTCGCCTTCATCGGCGCCGCGCAGACCTTTGGCTGCTTCTGCGAGAAGCCCTTCCCCGACCTGCTCGCGGAGCGCCTCGGCATCACCGCGCTCAACTTCGGCTACGGTGGCGCCGGGCCGGAGTTCTTCCTCGGCCAGGAGAAGCTCGTCGAGCAGCTCAACGGTTGCGACCTCGTCGTGATCCAGGCGATGTCCGGGCGCTCGCAGAGCAACTCGGCCTATGAAAGCGGCGGGCTCGAGTACCTCACGCGGCGGTCCGACGGCACCCGGCTCGGTGCCAACGAGGCCTACCGCGAGGTCCTCGAGGGACCGCGCGGGCTTCATGCCCTCGGCGCCGCTGGCACCAAGGCCGCCCGCGTCCTCGGCCGCCGCCGCCTGCGCCGGCTGGTCAACGAGACCCGCCGCGCCTGGGTCAGGAGCAACCTCGACCTGGTCGAGGCGCTGCGGGTGCCCGCCGTGTTCTTCTGGTTCTCCAAGCGCACGCCCTCGCTGCCGGACGACCTGACCACGGTGAAGTCGCTGTTCGGCGAGTTCCCGCAGATGGTCAACACCTGGATGGTCGAGGAGGTCCGCCGCAGCTGCGCCGGCTACGCCGAGTGCGTGTCCGAGCGCGGCAGCCCGCAGCCCCTGTTCAGCCGCCACACCGGCGAACCCGTCACCGTCGACCCGGCCGACGACCGGCCCGACCTCGGCGGCCAGCCGGCGTGGAGCGAGAACCTCTACTATCCCTCCCCCGAGATGCACGAGGATGCCGCCGAGTGCCTGCTTCCGGTTCTCAAGGACCTGCTATGAAGAAGTCCGACGGACTCGGCGCCAAGAAGGTGCTGGTGATCAACAGCGTGAGCTCGATCTTCACGATCGTGCTCCAGATCACCGTACTGGTCTGGGTCAACCGCTTCCTCCTCCAGCGGATCGAGCCCGAGGAGTACGCGATTTTCCCGCTGGTCATGTCGATCGTCCTCATCGCCGAGGTGCTCAAGCAGCTCTTCGTTGGCGGACTGTCGCGTTTCATCGTCGAGGCCGACGCCCGTGGCGACGACGACGGCGTGACGCGGATCGTCTCCTCGATGTTCCCCTTCCTCGTCGGCTCGGTCGTCCTGTTCTCGGTGATCGGCGCGCTGGTCGTGTGGAAGATCGACTGGGTCCTCGAGATCGCACCGCAGTATGTCGGCACCGCCCGCACGATGTTCGCCCTGGTGGTGACGATGCTCCTCGCCGGGATGATCGCCGGACCCTTCTCGGTCGGGCTCTACGCCAAGCAGAAGTTCCTCATCAAGAACGCCCTCGACCTCGTCGCCGAGGTCGTCCGCATCGCCGTCCTCGCGGGGCTCCTGCTCGGCGTCAGTGCCAGCGTGATGTGGCTGGTCGTGGCCTCGACCGCGGCGCAGCTGCTGCGCACGCTGATGGACATCTACTGGACCCGCCGTCTGATCCCGGCGGTGAAGATCCGTCCCAGCATGTTCGATCGGGACACCACGCGGAGCCTGCTGGGATTCGGCGCGTGGACCTCGGTCGGCGGGGCGGTGCAGATCATCTCTCGGACCGTCCCGCTGCTGCTGCTCAACCGCTTCGGCACCGCCGTCGACGTGACCTGCCTCTACCTCGGCCGGCTTCCCGACCTGCAGCTGCGGAAGGTGATTTCCGCCGGGATGGTCCCGATCCAGCCGGCGATGACGAGCCTCTACGCCCGCGAGGGGCTCGAGTCACTCAGCCGCATCTACCTGCAGGGCAACCGCTACACGCTGTGGTTCGCGCTCGTCGGGATCGCCCCGCTGATGGTGTTCGCCGGGCCGATCATCGAGGCCTACGTCGGCAACACCTTCATCGACGCCGCGTGGGTGATGCTGTTCCTGCTCGGGCGCTACCCGCTGATCTTCGCGAGCGCGATGTTCTACCGCGTCGCCCACGCCTCGGCACGGGTCGGCCAGTACTTCGTCTCCGAGGCGGTGATCCAGGTGGCCACGCTGGTCGCGATGTACGTGCTCGTCGTCCGCATGGGCATGGGGGCGGTCGGCGCCGCGATCGCGATCGGGGCCTCGGCCAGCGTGCTGCAGCTCGTCCTGACCTGGCCGCTCGGCATGAAGATGGTGGGGGTGACCTGGCGGCAGCTGGCGCGCTTCACCCTGCTTCCCGGGATGCTGCCCTTCGCCGGGGCCGCCGGGTTCTGCTTCGTCTACCGGATGCTCTTCTCGCTCGAGACCTGGCACATGATCGGCATCGGCTCGGGCCTCGCGGTGCTCGTCTTCGTGGCGATCCTGCTCAGGTTCTGCCTCGAACCGGAGGACCGCCAACTGGTCGCGGCGGCGACCAAGCGCCTGCGACCGCCGGCCCGCGGAAACCCCGGACTGGATCCCGCGGTGGAAGCCGGGGGATTGGGCAAGGGAACCGGCGAAAAGGTCTGATTGAGCAGGATTTGCGTGGTTTCGGGCAGAATTTGCCAAGCACTGCGATCAAAACGATTTCACCTTCCCGCCACCCAGATCACCCCGATTTGCGAGGAAGAGTTGCGGATTTCTTGATTTTCGGTTAAGAAACCTTGCAAAACTTCAAAAATCGAATATCAGAGCGCCGGGCAAGCGATTGCCCACCCGTTCATCCCCCGTTCATCCCCCCGAATCATGTCCCCCCATCCCCTTGGTGAGATGTGCCGTCGTCTTGTGACGTCACTCGACTCCCTTCGTTCCCGCCTGTTCGGTTCGCTGCTGGTGCGTCTCCTCGCGCTTGGTGCCGCCCTGTTGGGTAGTCTTCCGGCCCCGCTGTCCGCCGCTCCCCCGGAGAATTTCTACCTCGAGGAGCTGATCGGTGGATTGAACCAGCCGACCAGCATGCGCTTCCTTCCCGACGGTCGCCTGATCGTGTTGCAGAAGAAGGGCGAGATCCTGATCTGTGACGTCACCACCAATCCGGTGCAGTACGACGTCTACATGGACTTCCGCGACGCGGAGCACCTCTACGGCATCATCTCCGGTCAGGAGCGCGGGGTGCTCGACATCGCCGTCGACCCGAACTTCCCGGCCGAGCCGTACGTCTACGTCTTCTACACGCCCGCCAGCGGACCGAACGGCGCGCTGGCCCGGGTCGCCCGCTACACCCACCTGGAGAACGCCGGCGGCCTCTCCAGCCGGGGGGATTACGCCAGCGAGGTGATCCTGTGGGAGGACACCGATCCCTACAACTCCTGTTGCCACTACGGCGGCGGTCTCGACTTCGGCCCGGACGGGAAGCTCTGGCTCACCACCGGCGACCACTTCTTCGGTGCCTACGCCGACGACGTTCAGCACGCCGGCGGCGGCGTCCACCGCTTCAACAAGGACGGCTCGATCCCGGCCGACAACCCCTACATCGACGGCAACGGCCCGAACAAGGACTCGACCGTCGCCTACGGACTGCGCAACCCGTTCCGGTCCCGCTGGGACCTGGAGACCAACCGCTTCTTCATCGCCGAGGTCGGCGGCAACGCCCAGGATGTGGCCGCCGAGGACCTTCACATCATCCAGTGGGACGAGGCCAGCGGCCGCCTGGTCGACGACGACTTCGGGACCGGCGGCGACAACGGCGTCTTCGACGGCATCTACTTCGGCTGGCCGACCGTCGAGGGCATGCCGCCCTACTCCGACTTCTCGAACCCGGTCATCGACGACGTCGGTGCGCCGATCTTCTCGTGGAAGCACAATGGGACCTACAGCGCGATCAACGGCGGGGTGGTCTACCGCAAGGACCAGTTCCCGGTCGAATTCAACGGCGCCTACTTCTACGCCGACTCGACCCGTGATTTCGTGCGCTACATCAAGTTCGACGCCAACGGCAACGTCTCGCCCAACCCGGCTCCGGACAACATCGACACCGTCAACCCGGACGGCACCAGCTACCTCTTCGACCCGAGCCCGGTCGGCCGCATCGTCTCGCTCGATACCGGTCCCGACGGCGCCCTCTACTACCTCAGCTTCACCGACGCCGGTGGTGCCTACGGCCAGCCGAACCCCTCGACCCCGGGCTCGCTGCGTCGCTACGTCTACGACGCCGGGACGCGCCCGGTGATCGAGGAGTTCACCGCCGCCCCCGTGACCGGCGAGTCGCCGGTCAATGTCTCCTTCACCCTCCGCGCCACCGACGCCGGTGGCGACCCGATGACCTACACCATCGACTTCGGCGACGGCACTTCGTCCGGGCCGGTCGCGCTGGCTGACGGCGTCACCGTGGTCGTCAACCACAGCTACTCCAGCGACGGCTCGTACACCGCCGACCTCGAGGTCAGCGACGGCGTGCTGGCGGCGCACGCCGAGCAGCAGCTCGCCTTCGGCACGCCGCCGACGGTGACCAGCCTGACCGCGACCAACGACAATCCGGTGCCGGATCCCGGTTTCTTCCGCTACGGCGACACGATCACCTTCGCGGCCACCGCGACGGACTCCGACGACAATCCGATCGACGGCGCGCAGTTCGACTGGTCGGTCCAGTTCGTCCGTCCCGGCAACGTGCACCCCTCCGTCGAGGACGTGACCGGCTCGTCCTTCGAGTTTCCGATCCCCGCGCAGGGGCAGGGCTTCAGTGGGGGCGTCTTCTACCGCTGCTTCCTCGTGGTCACCGACAACAACGGGCTGAAGACGACCGAGACCATCGACGTCTTTCCTGAGAAGGTGAACATCCTGTTCGACTCGGAGCCGAGCGGCATGGCGGTCGGCGTCAACGGCAACCGGGTCGAGTTCACCCCCTTCGTCCTCGATACCCTGGTCAACTACGACCACGTCATCACGATCGAGGACACCAAGTGCATCGGTGGCACGCAGTACGACTTCGTCAGCTGGAGCAACGGGCCGACCACCTCGAGCCAGATGTACGTGGCGCCCGTGGACGACGTGATCCTCGACGCCAGCTTCGTCGCCAACGGCAGCTGCACGGTGCCGCCGGGCGGCGAGCTCGAGCTCGACGGGCTGGTACTCCAGCTCGAGTCGAGCCAGAGCGTCGCGCTGAATGGTGGCAGCCTGGTCGCCGGATGGCTTGACGACTCGGGCACGGGCAACGACTTCGTGGCTTCCGGCGACCCGCAGTTCGGCGCGGTCCTGACGCCCTCCGGACTCCCCGCGGTGAGCCTGGACGGCGATGGCGACCTGCTCGAGCGGGTCAACACGATCGACCCGGTGGCGCTTCCGGCCGGCAACACCGACCGCACCGTCTTCATGGTGGCCCGTCACAACGCGGCGTCCAACTGGGCCGGTTTCACCTACGGCAATCCCTCCGGCAACCAGGCCTTCGGGCTGGTCGTGAAGAGCGGAACCGGTGAACTCGCCCTGCAGGGATACGGCGGCGGAAACGACCTGGTCAGCGGCCAGGCCGGTGCCGGTGCCGGCTGGGTGGTCCAGAGCGCCCGGCAGTACAACGGCGAGGCGACGCTCTTCGAGGGCGGCACCGAGATCGCCCAGTTCATCCACAACTACAACACCCAGCTCGGTCGCGCCGTGATCGGCGAGGAGCTCGGCGGAGCCGGCGTCAATGCGATGGATGTCGCCGCCGTGCTGGTCTACGACCGCGCCCTCAACGACGTCGAGCGCTTCAACGTCGAGAACTACCTCGAGTCGAAGTACCTCCTGAACACCGCGCCGCAGGTGACCATCAACGCGCCGCTCAACGGGGCGACGGTGGCCGCCGGGGCCTCGGTGGCCTTCAGCGCGACCGCGGTCGACTTCCAGGACGGCCCGCTCAGCGACGTCGAGTGGAGCTCGAACATCGATGGCGCGCTCGGCACCGGTGAAACCATCAATGCCGGCGCCCTCTCCACCGGCACCCACACGATCACGGCGACGGCGAGCGACTCGACCCTGCTCAGCGGCTCGGACTCGATCACCCTGACCGTCAGCGCCTCGGCGATCTTCGGCAGCCTCGAGGCGATCTGGCCCCTCGACGAGACCACCGGCACCCTGGCCACGGACATGGCGTCCGACCACGACGGCACCCTCGCCGGTGGCCCGACCTGGGTCCCGGATGGCGGCCAGTTCGGTGGCGCGATCGACTTCGCCGGCGGCGCCCAGCGCATCGACGTTCCCTCGTTCGACGTGACCGGCGACGAGTTGACTCTCGCCGCCTGGGTGAAGCCGGAGTCCTTCGCCGGCTATGCCGAGGAGGCCCGCTACATCTCCAAGGCGAGCGGCACCGCGGGTTCGAGCCACTTCTGGATGCTCGGCAACTACCAGGGCGACAAGATCCGCTTCCGCCTGAACACGGCCGTTGGTGGCACCGCGACCCTGATTTCCCCGGCCGGGCAGCTGAGCATCGGCGAGTGGGCGCACGTCGCCGCGACCTACGACGGCGCGACCATGAAGATCTTCGTCAACGGGGTGCAGGTCGCCTCGCAGGCGAAGACCGGCAACATCTCCACCAGCGGCGCGGTCGGCATCGGCATCGGCAACCAGCCGTCCGGGGCCGGTGACCGTGGCCTGATCGGCCTGCTCGACGAGCCCTGCGTCTTCTCCGCGTCCCTTGAACCGGCCGACATCGCCATCCTGATGAGCTCCTCGGCGGCGCCGAACACGGCGCCGGAGGTGGTGATCAGCTCGCCCGGCGATGGTGCGGCCTCGACCCAGGGCAGCTCGGTATCGTTCGCCGCGACCGCGACGGACGGCCAGGACGGCAACCTCTCCTCCTCGCTCAGCTGGTCGTCCGATCTCGACGGCGTGATTGGCAGCGGAGCCTCCTTCAGCACCAGCTCGTTGAGCGTGGGAAGCCACGTGATCACCGCGTCGGTGAGCGACAGCGGCCTGTTGGTCGGCGCCGACAGCGTGATGCTCACGATCGTCCCCGCGGGCGGGGGCTCCGGCGCTCCCTTCTCCGCCGACCTGGTGGTGGCCCTCGAGGCGACCGACGGGGTGGGCGAGACCGGCGGCGACGTCGAGTACTGGGTCGACCAGTCCGGCTTCGGCAACAACCTGACCCCCGGCGGTGACCCGACGATCGGCACGGCCACAACCCCGAGCGGCCTGCCGGCGATCAGCCTCGACGGCAACGACAAGATGGAGCGGGAGAATTCCGCCAACCCGCTGCTTGGACTGCCCACGGGTGCCGCCGACCGGACGATGTTCCTGGTGGCGAACTACACGGGTTCGGAGAAGTGGGCCGGTGCGTCCTACGGCTCGGCCGGGCCGGACCAGGGCTTCGGCTTGATCGTGCGCCACCCGAGCGGTGAGCTGGTCCTGCAGGGCTACGGCTCGGGCAACGACCTGATTTCCGGCGAGATCGGCATTGGTGCCGGCTGGCTGGTCCAGTCGGGCGTGGTCGACGGCGGAACCGGAACCCTCTTCAAGGACGGCGTCCAGGTCGGCCAGATCGTCAACAACTACAACACCGGCAACGACCGCCTCGTGGTCGGCGAGGAACTCGGCGGACTCGGCCATGTGACCATGGATGTGGCCGCCGTGCTGATCTACAACCGCGCGCTGGACAGTGGCGAGCGGGCCCAGGTCGAAAGCTACCTCCAGACCAAGTACCTGTCCGGTGGCGGCGGCAACACCGCGCCGACGGTGGCGATCACCTCGCCGGGGAACGGCACGACCGTGCCGCAGGGGCTTGCGGTGAACTTCGCGGCGACCGCGGACGACACCGAGGACGGCGACCTGTCGGCCTCGCTCGACTGGGTCTCGAGCCTCGACGGTGCGATCGGTGGCGGCGCCGGCTTCTCGACCAACACCCTCAGCGTCGGCACCCACACGATCACCGCCTCGGTGAGCGACAGCGGGTTCTTCAGTGGCAGCGACTCGATCACCCTGACCGTGGAGGCCGCCGGTTCCAGCGCACCGTTTGCCGCGGACCTGGTGCTGGCCCTCGAGGCGGATGCCGGCGTCGACGCCAGTGGCTCGGCGGTCAACGGCTGGGCCGACCAGTCGGCCAGTGGCAATGACCTCCTGCCGGGCGGCGATCCGACGATCGGCACCGCGACGACTCCGACCGGGATTCCGGCGATCAGCCTGGATGGCAACGACCGGCTCGAGCGCATCAACGCCAGCGCCCCCCTCACGGGCCTTCCGACGGGCGGGGCCGACCGGACGATGTTCGTGGTCGCCAACTACCTCGGTTCCGAGAAGTGGGCCGGCGCGTCCTACGGCACGGCTGGACCCGACCAGGCCTTCGGCCTGGTCGTGAGGCACCCGACCGGCGAGCTGGCGCTCCAGGGCTACGGCTCGGGCAATGACCTGATCTCCGGCGAGCTCGGCATCGGCGCCGGCTGGCTGGTCCAATCGGGCGTGGTGTCCGGCACCACCGGCACCCTGTTCAAGGACGGGGCGCAGATCGGCCAATACACGAACAACTTCAACACCGGCAACAACCGCATCGTCATCGGACAGGAGCTCGGTGGCCTCGGCTACGTGACCATGGATGTGGCCGCGGTGCTGGTCTACGACCGCGCCCTGGATGCCGGCGAACGGGCGCAGGTCGAGAGCTACCTGCAGGCCAAGTACCTCACCGGCGGTGGCGGCAACACGGCACCGGCGGTGGCGATCAGCTCGCCCGCCGACGGCTCGTCCGTGGCCGAGGACTCGACCCTGAACTTCGCCGCGAGCGCGACCGACGCCGAGGACGGCGACCTTTCGGCCTCGCTGGCCTGGGTCTCGGACCTCGACGGCCCGATCGGCAGCGGCGCGGGCTTCTCGATCAACACGCTCAGCGTCGGCACCCACGTGATCACCGCCTCGGTGAGCGACAGCGGCTACCTGCCGGGGTCCGACAGCATCACCCTGACAGTCGACCCCAACACCGGATCCGCGGCGCCCTTTGCCGGCGACCTGGCACTGGCGCTCGAGTCGGATGCCGGCGTCGATGCCAGTGGCTCGGCAGTCAACGGCTGGGCCGACCAGTCGGGCAATGGCAACGACCTGCTGCCCGGCGGTGACCCGACCATCGGCACCACGACCACCCCGACCGGGGCCCCGGCGATCAGCCTGGATGGCGACGACCTGCTCGAGCGGGTCAACGCGAGCGACCCGATCACCGGCCTGCCGACCGGCGGTGCCGACCGCACGATCTACCTGGTGGCCAACTACCTCGACTCCGACCGCTGGGCGGGTGCCTCCTACGGTGCCACCGGTCCCGACAGGGCCTTCGGCCTGATCGTCCGCGATCCCACGGGCGAGCTGGTGTTGCAGGGCTACGGCTCGGGCAACGACCTGATCTCCGGCGAGCTCGGCATCGGCGCCGGCTGGCTGGTCCAGTCGGGCGTGGTGTCCGGCACCACCGGCACCCTGTTCAAGGACGGCGTCCAGATCGGCCAGTACGTCAACAACTTCAACACCGGCAACGACCGCCTGGTGATCGGTGACGAGCTCGGTGGCCTCGGCCACGTGACCATGGACGTGGCCGCGCTGCTGATCTACGACCGCGCGCTGGACGCCGGCGAGCGGGCCCAGGTCGAAAGCTACCTGCAGACCAAGTACCTCTCGAGCGGTGGTGGCAACACCCCGCCGCTGGTGTCGATCAGCTCGCCGGGCGACGGTGCCTCCGTGGCCGACGGGGCGAGCGTGGACTTCGCCGCGAGCGCGACGGACGCCCAGGATGGCGACCTGTCGGCCTCGCTGGCCTGGGTCTCGAACCTCGATGGCCCGATCGGCAGCGGCGCGGGCTTCTCGACCAGCACCCTCAGCAACGGCACCCACGTGATCACCGCCTCGGTGAGCGACAGCGGTTCGCTGCCGGGATCGGACACGGTCACCCTGGTGGTCGGTGCCCCGGCGAACCCGGACCTGGTCGCCAAGTGGTCCCTCGACGAGATTTCGGGGACGACCGCTTCCGACCAGGTCGGCGGCCACGACGCCACCCTGCAGGGCGGTCCGGTGTGGCGCCCCTCGGACGGCCAGTTCGGCGGTGCCCTCGAGTTCGGCGGTGGTGCCGAACGCGCCCAGATTCCGGCCTTCGACCTCGCCGGCGACCAGATGACCATCGCGACCTGGGTCAAGCCGGCCTCGTTCGCCGGCACCGCCGATGAGGGCCGCTTCGTCTCGAAGGCCAGCAGCACGGCCGGCTCCGACCACTACTGGATGCTCGGCAACTACGTCAACGGCACGGCTGTGCGCTTCCGCCTGAAGACGGCCAACGGCGGCACCTCGACGCTGGTCAGCTCGACCGGCCAGCTCGAACTCAACCAATGGCACCACGTGGCGGCCACCTACGATGGCGCGAACATGCGGATCTTCGTGGACGGCGACCAGGTGGCGATCACGGCGAAGACCGGCGCGATCACGGCCAATGGCGGGGTCGGCGTCGCGCTGGGCAACCAGCCCGCGGGTGCGGGCGACCGCGGTTTTGCCGGCTCGCTCGACGACGTGGTGATCTTCTCGGCAGCCTTGGATGCCTCTGAGATCCAGGACCTGATGACCATGTCGACCGGCACCCTGCCGAACTCGGCCCCGACCGTGGCGATCAGCTCGCCGGCGGGAGGCACGGTCAACGAGGGCGCCACGGTGAACTTCGTGGCGACCGCCGACGACACCCAGGACGGCGACCTGTCGTCCGTGCTGGCGTGGACCTCGAACCTCGACGGCCCGATCGGCAGCGGCGCGAGCTTCTCGACCAACGCGCTGAGCGTCGGCACGCACCAGATCACCGCCTCGGTGACCGACAGCGGCGCGCTGACCGGCAGCGACGTGATCTCGCTGACCGTCCAGACCTCCACGGCGACCAGCACGGCCCCGTTCGGGGACTCCCTGGCCCTGGCGCTGGAGACGGATGCCGGCGTGGCGACCAGTGGCCCTGCGGTCACGGGCTGGGCCGACCAGTCGGGCTTCGGCAACGACCTGATGCCCGGCGGCGACCCGACCATCGGCACGGTGATCACCCCGAGCGGCCTGCCGGCCATCCGCCTCGACGGGAATGACTTCCTCGAGCGGATGGATTCCACCGACCCGATCACCGGACTCCCGATCGGTGGCGACGACCGGACGATCTTCCTCGTGGCCAACTACCTCGGCTCCAACAGCTGGGCCGGTGTCTCGTATGGCTCGGCCGGTCCCGACCGGGCCTTCGGCCTGACGGTTCGCCACCCGACGGGCGAGCTGGTCCTGCAGGGATACGGCTCGGGCAACGACCTGATCTCCGGCGAGCTCGGCATCGGTGCCGGCTGGCTGGTCCAGTCGGGCGTGGTGTCCGGCACCACCGGCACCCTGTTCAAGGACGGCGCGCAGGTCGGCCAGTACGTCAACAACTTCGACACCGGCAACGACCGCCTGGTGATCGGTGACGAACTCGGCGGACTGGGCCAGGTGACCATGGATGTGGCCGCCGTGCTGGTCTACAACCGGGCCCTCGATGCCGTCGACCGCGCCCAGGTCGAAGCCTACCTGCAGGCGAAGTACCTCACCGGCGCCGGCGGCAACACCGCCCCGGTGGTGGCGATCTCCTCGCCGGGCGACGGCGCCTCGGTGGACGAGGGCGCGACGGTGAACTTCGCGGCGACCGCGACCGACACCGAGGATGGCGACCTGTCGTCCTCCGTGAGCTGGGTTTCGAGCATCGACGGGTCGATCGGATCGGGCGCGAGCTTCTCTTCCAACACCCTGAGTGCCGGCACCCACACGATCACCGCCTCGGTGAACGACTCCGGCTCGCTGCCGGGCAGCGACCAGGTCACCCTGGTCGTCGGTGAGCCGACCAACCCGGACCTGGTGTCCAAGTGGCCGCTCGACGAGGCATCCGGCACGATCGCCAACGACGTCGTGGGCGACAAGAACGGCTCCCTCCAGGGCGCCACCAGCTGGAGCCCCGCCGGCGGCCGATTCGGTGGTGCGCTCGAGTTCACCGGTGGCGCGGACCGCGTTCAGGTCCCGGCCATCGACTTTCCCTTCGACAAGATGACTGTCGCGACCTGGGTCAAGCCGACCTCGTTCGCGGGCACGGGCGCCGAGGGACGATTTGTCTCGAAGGCGACCAGCACGGCGGCCACGGGCCACCTCTGGATGGTGGGCAACTACCTCGACGGCACCGCGATCCGCTTCCGCCTGAAGGCGGAGGTCGGCGACACGACCACGCTGGTGACCGCGCCGGGTCAGCTTTCGCTCAACGAGTGGACGCACGTGGCGGCGACCTACGACGGAGAGCACATGAGGGTCTTCGTGAATGGCACGCAGGTCTCGATCGTGGCGAAGATGGACGGCGGCATCGCCAGGAACCGCGGCGTGGGGGTCGCGCTGGGCAACCAGCCGGCTGGCGCCGGCGACCGCGGAATGATCGGCTTCCTCGATGATGTCCACGTCTTCTCGGCTGCGCTTGACGCCTCCGAGATCACGGACCTGATGAACTCCTCGAGCGGATCGCCCCTGAACACGCCTCCGAACGTGGCCATCAGCTCGCCCGCTGGTGGAACCTTCAACGAGGGAGCGACGGTCAACTTCTCCGGAACCGCAAATGACGCGCAGGATGGTGAGATTTCCTCGTCGCTGACATGGGTCTCG
Source organism: Verrucomicrobiia bacterium (assembly GCA_030430455.1). Lineage (GTDB taxonomy): Bacteria > Verrucomicrobiota > Verrucomicrobiia > Verrucomicrobiales > Akkermansiaceae > Haloferula. The sequence continues at coordinate 152,566 of JAUIJB010000001.1, forward strand.
AACCTTGACGGCCCGATCGGCACGGGTGCGAACTTCTCGAGCAATGCGCTGAGTGTCGGCACCCACCAGATCACCGCCACGGCGACCGACAGCGGCTCGCTGACGGGCAGCGCCCAGGTCTCGGTGACGGTCCAGGTCTCGTCTGGAACCAGCACCGCCCCGTTCGCGGCGGACCTCGCGCTGGCGCTCGAGTCGGACGGCGGGGTGGATTCCACCGGATCCGCCGTCAACGGCTGGGCCGACCAGTCGGGCAACGGCAACGACCTCTTCCCGGGCGGGGATCCGACGATCGGCACCGCCACCACCCCGAGCGGGGTCCCGGCCATCAGCCTCGACGGGGACGACCTCCTCGAGCGCGTGAATGCCACCCACCCGATCAACGGCCTTCCGATCGGTGGCGCCGACCGCACGATCTTCCTCGTGGCCAACTACCTCGACTCCGACCGCTGGGCCGGCGTCTCGTATGGCTCGACCGGTCCCGACAAGGGCTTCGGCCTGATCGTTCGGGATCCGACGGGTGAGCTGGTCCTGCAGGGCTACGGCTCGGGCAACGACCTGGTCTCCGGCGAGCTCGGCATCGGTGCCGGCTGGCTGGTCCAGTCGGGCGTGGTGTCCGGCACCACCGGCACCCTGTTCAAGGACGGGGCGCAGATCGGCCAGTACGTGAACAACTTCAACACCGCCAACAACCGTGTGGTGATCGGTGACGAGCTCGGCGGGCTCGGCCACGTGACCATGGATGTGGCCGCGGTGCTGGTCTACACCCGCGCGCTGGATGCCGGCGAGCGGGCCCAGGTCGAGAACTACCTGCAGGCCAAGTACTTCGCGGCCCCCTCGGCGATCGCCGCGGGCAGGGCGGTCGTGCCGGACTACCCGCAAGGCTACGAGGACTGGCTCGAGTCGCTCGGCATCGCCGGCGCCGTCGACGAGGACTCCGACCAGGCCGGTCTCGACAACCTCAGCGAGTATCTCCTCGGCCTCGATGCCTCGGATCCGGCCGACGACGCCAGCTTCCGCCTGGAGATCCGCCGCGACGGCTCGGACGTCGTGCTGACCTACCCGGAACTGGTGCCGAGCGGGAACTACCACCTTCGGATGAACGAAGACCCGGCTCTGCTGGGCGCTCCGGGAAGTGTCATCGACACGGTCACCCGGGCCCAGATCGAGGCCATGAAGCAAGCCGAGCGCGAGCTTCATGAGGTGGCGGTGCCCGTAACGGGCGGGCGCGGCTTCTTCAGCCTCGAATTCGAGCCGGACGACGAGTAAGCTCTCCCCGGTAGCCCGTCAACGCGCGCGGCGCGCTGGCGGCACCGGCGGACGAGCGACCCTCGCCCGGATCCTTCATCCACTTCCTCCCCCCCAGGAAATGACAAGACAACTTCGTACCGAACCATCGATTCCGGATGGCGCCCGCGTGGCCGTCGTCGGGGCGGGCGGCCGGCTGGGTCGCGCCTTCTGCGACGCGCTCGCCGGTCGTGCCACCGTGTTTCCGCTGTCGCGGCGGGAACTCGACCTGGCCTCCCCGGGGGCGATCCGCAAGATCCTCGGTGGCCTCGACTTCGACCAGCTGGTGATGACCGCCGCCCTCACCGCGGTCGACCACTGCGAGGACGAGCCGGAGGAGGCCCATCAGCTCAATGCCGAGGCGCCCGGCCTGATCGCCGGGATCTGCGAGGCCAGGGGCGCCCGGATGGTCCACTTCAGCACCGACTTCGTCTTCGACGGCGGCAAGGAGGGTCCTTACACCGAGCAGGACGAAGCTTCGCCGATCAGCGTCTACGGAGCCTCCAAGCTCGCCGGCGAGCAGCGGGTTCTCGCGGCCTCGTCGCGGCACCTCGTCGCCCGGACCTCGTGGGTCTACGGCCCGCACCGCCCGGCGTTCCCGGAGTGGATCGTGGCCCAGGCGGTGGCCAAGGACTCGCTGTCGTTGCCGGCGGAGAAGCTCGGCGCGCCGACCTTCACCTCCGACCTCGTCGACATGACCCTGCGGCTGATGTTCCCGGCCGGGGGGGAGCCGGCCGCCGGCATCGTTCACCTCTGCAATGATGGATCCTGCTCGTGGCGCGACTGGGGCCAGGCCTGCCTCGACCTCGCCGCCGCCGCGGGCGTTCCCCTCAAGGCCCGGGAGATCCAGCCCGGGACGCTCGGCGACATCGCGGCCTTCAAAGCCCGCCGCCCGGTCAACAGCGTGATGTCCACCGCCCGCTATGCCGACTTCGCCGGCCAGCCGCCGCGGGCCTGGTGCGAGGCGCTCGCCGAGCACCTTTCCCGCAGCGGGCCGATCCTCGCGCTGCGCGAGCCCGCGCTGCCCTGAGTGACCCGGGCGAACCCGACTCAAGTCCCAGAATACCACCCTTCAATCTGCCACCCTTCAAGCACATGAACATCCTCGTTACCGGCGGTGCCGGATTCATCGGCTCGAACCTCGTCCACTACCTGCTCGCCGAGGCGGGCGACGACATCGGCCTCGAGGTCGGCAAGGTCGTGACTCTCGACAAGCTGACCTACGCCGGAAACCGCTCCAGCCTCGACGACCTGATCGACGAGCCCCGCCACGTCCTCGTCGAGGGCGACATCGGCGACAGCGGGCTCGTCGACCGCCTGCTTCGCGACCACGAGGTCGACGCCGTCATGCACCTCGCGGCGGAGTCCCACGTCGACCGCTCGATCGACAGCCCGGAGGAGTTCATCACCACCAACGTGGTGGGAACCTTCAGGCTCCTCGACGCCTTCCTGCGCCACGTCCAGGAGAGCGGGAGGAACCGGCAGCCCGGCTACGGCAAGGTGCTTGGCGACGGCGGCGCGGCGACCTTCCTGCACGTGTCGACCGACGAGGTCTACGGCTCGCTCGGGGCCGACGATCCGGCCTTCTGCGAGGAGACCCCCTACGCACCGAACAGCCCCTACAGCGCCTCCAAGGCGGGCAGCGACCACATCGCCCGGGCCTACCACCACACCTATGGGCTCCCGGTGGTCACGACCAACTGCTCGAACAACTACGGCCCCTACCAGTTTCCCGAGAAGCTCCTGCCCCTGATGATCCGCAAGATCCTCAAGGGCGAGACACTGCCGGTCTACGGCGACGGCTCGAATGTGCGCGACTGGCTCTACGTCCGCGACCACTGCCGCGGCCTCGCCATGGCCCTGCTCAAGGGCCGGCCCGGCGAGACCTACGTGATCGGCGGCAAGTGCGAGATGCGCAACATCGACGTGGTCCGCAAGCTGATCGAGGTCGTCCACGAGCTCGCCCCCGAGTCCGCCACGAAGACGGCGGAGGAACTCATCACCTTCGTCACCGACCGCCCGGGCCACGATCGCCGCTATGCCATCGACCCCGCGAAGATCGGCCGAGAACTCGGCTGGGAGCCGCAGGAAAGCTTCGAGTCGGGCCTGCGCCGGACCGTCGGCTGGTACCTCGCCAACGCCCCGTGGATCGAGGCGATCGAGAACGGCAGCTACCGCGGCGAGCGGCTCGGCACGCTGGCCTGAACCCCCGGCCGGCGGCCGAACGACCCGCTGCAACGACTCATGGAACCACAAGCTGCAAACGAGTGGGGTGGCCTTCGCGCCGAGGCGCGGAAGCTGCTCGAGACCCGGGACTACTCGGCCGGCGACGTCGCCTCGCGGCTCGCGGGACCGGGCGTCGGGATCGGCACCGCGATCGAGACGCGCGACTCTCTCGGCGAGGCCTGGATCCCCGGCGTGGAGATGTTCCCGCGACGGGTCTTCCAGCAGCAGGGGCGCGGCTACTTCGCCGAGCTGACCCGCATGACCGAGGGCCCGCTCGAGCGGATCGGCCTGTGCCCGCGCCAGTGGGCCTCGGCCCTGATGCACCGCGACAGCGCCAAGGGATTCCACATCCACCCGCCCCACATCCCCGCGGGAAGGGACCCCGCCGGCTGGTTCCGCGAGCAGTTCGCCGGGCCGGACGCGGACGTGTCGCTGCGCCACTATGACAAGGAACAGTGGGATGTGATGTTTTTTCTAACAGGGATTTGCGACATGATCCTGGTCGATGAACGGGAAGGCATGGAGCGCCGGGTCATGCGGTTCACGATCGCCGGGGACAGCCGGCCGGGCCCCGACAACGGCGCGGTGGTCATCCCGCCCGGGGTCGCCCATGCCCTCCGCAACGTCGGCAACGAGGACCTCATCATGGTCTACGGCACCAGCACCTGCTTCAACCCGGCCTGGGAGGGCCGGATCGAGAGCGGAGTGGAAAAGGCCCCGCTGCCTGCCGACTGGAGCCGCTACCTCGCGGACTGAACCGATCTTGAAGGAATCCCGGGGTCTCCCCCCGGACACACGCTGGGACCCGTAGAGAAGAAACCAAGCAAGCAGACAACGAACATGAAATCAGACAATCAAACCATGAACCGGAACGGCTTCGCCAGGCGCGTGGCCGGACCCTTCGGCGGGCTGCTGGCCTGCCTCACTGCGGTGGCCCTGGCGGTTCTCGGATCGGGCTGCGGAGGCACCGATCCGGAGGCCTACAACATCCCGGCCGAGGCCTTCCAGTCACGCCCGAGCAGCACGCTCACGGCGGGCGACGTGATCCGGGTGTCCTACCCGGGTGCGCCGGAAATGAACCTGACCCAGAAGATCCGGGCCAACGGCAAGGTCAGCCTGCCGATGGTCGGTGACATCTCCGCCGCCGGGCGGACCGTCAGCGGACTGCAGTCCTCGCTGTCGGGCATGTATGTCAACCAACTCCAGGATCCGACCGTGCTGGTCTCGCTCGAGGAACCCGCCGCGGCGGTCTACGTCTCGGGCGAGGTGGTCACCCCGGGCAAGGTCGCGCTCGACCGTCCGATGACCGCCTTCCAGGCGGTGATGGAGGCCGGCGGCTTCTCGAAGCTGGCCAATCCCCGCGAGGTTTACGTGATCCGGACCGAGGGCGGCAAGCAGCAGCGCTACGCCCTCAACATGGCCGACACCCTCGGTGGCGGGTCGCAGGCCTTCTACGTCAGGCCCTACGACGCGATCTACGTCAAGGCGAGCAAGTGGTGAGGCCGCCCCGGCGGCGCCCCCTCGGGGTTCCGCCGGGATGTCAGGGCCTTGCTAGCCTGCCAGGGCCTGCCTTAGAGGCTGCTGTAGCCTGGAAGAACTTGAGGAAGCGCCTGGGAGCGCCGGCGGATGCCCGCCGGTGATCTCCCAGGCGTTTTTTCGTGTCCGCCGGCCCGGTTGGGCCGGCTTCACGGTTCCGGCGGCAGGCTCTCCAGGCGGTAGTAGCGCTGGAGTTCCCCCGCCGCCTCGGGATCATCCACGACGATCACGCCGTCGTAGTTGAACTCGCTGCCGATCTCCAACCAGGCCTCCAGGTCGGGCGAGGCCTCGATGGTCACCTGGGTGCCCAGCTGACCGCTGGTGCGGAACTCGACCCGGGTGTCCGAGAGTCGCGTGAAGGCGTCGACCCGCAGCGGCTCGCCGTCGATGATCTCGACCACGAACGGGCCCGCCGCCATGACCGCCGTGCCGCTGCGCAGCACGGCGACGTAGGACCCGGCATCCGCCGGGGTGGCACCGGGGATCCGCAGGTTCGCCGAGGTCTGGCCCGGCAGGGCGATGCCATCGTGATACCACTGGATCAGAATGGGGCCACTGCCCATCGCCTCGACATCGAGCCGGATCGGCGAGCCCACGCTGACCGTTCCGCCACCCGAGGAATCGAGGATCTCCAGGTAGCCGTTGCCGGCGACGAGGTTGCCCGAGGGGACGAAGTCGGCGTTGTTGGTCACCAGCACGCGGTCGAGCTTTCCGCCGACCTCGCGCAGCTCGAACTCGATGAAGTGCTCGCCCGGGCTCAGGTCGAAGGTGAGCGGATTGCCCGGACTCGTCTGGACCGGCCTCCAGATCCAGTCCGGCGAAATCTCGGCGGGATCGGGCGTCGGTGTCCCGTAGACGTGGAAGGTCAGCGGAGCCCCGTCGTCCACGCTGACGAACCAGGAGTCCTCGCTGGTGGACGGTGCCAGCACCCGGCACCAGATGGTGTAGGAGCCGGCGGCGTGGATGTTGACCGGCACCCGCGCCGATCCTCCGGCAACCGTCGGGGACTCGAGCCAGGTGTGGGTTCCATCGGTCCCCTCGACAAAGGGCTCGGTAATCACCCCGTCCTCCGCCTCGACCGTGCCGAGGAAGCGGCCCTGGGGCTCGTTGATGACGAATTCTTCGGAGAATCCGGATTCGAAGCCATTGCCGTTCACTGCGGTGATCACGCAGTAATACGGTTGGCCCAGCGTCAGGTCGGTGACGAGATGGCTCGGGTAGGGAACCGCCTCGTCGATCAGGTCGACCTGCGAGTAGACGCCACTTTCGGTGCCACGATACAGCTTGTAGGCCACGATATCCGGCTCCGGATTCGCGTCCCACTGGACCAGGACCGAGGTAACCGGACTGGAAACGCGGGCTTCGACTTTCGATTGAAAGATCGTCAGCAGCGAAAACGTCAGGAACCAGGCAACGGCGTCACGAGAACGTCGCTTGGGAAACAGCACTTGTAGATAATAAGAAAAGGTTTATCAATTTCAATCCTGAAGTGATTTTTTTAAAGGGACAAGGGTTCCCTTCCATCGCTTCAGGGGCGGATTTTTTTGGCCCCGGGATTCCTCCGGGGGCCGGGAGAAGGCTCCAGAGGTCTTCCAAGACCGGGTGCACTGGAGCGGTTTTCGTGCTCTTTCGCCAGTGGGGTGATTACGCAGATCCGCAACATTCCACCTCCCAGCGACCGAGCGGCCGGAACCTGCCGAACCGCCCCGAGCCGGTAAAGTTCGGTTAGAGGCAAAATCGGCGTTTTTTGCGGGTTTTTTCCCATTCCTCCCCGCTCTCGAGGGCATTCTCCGGATCCACCGGATCCCCGGCTCGCGGTCCCCGGCCGCCGCGGCGGGCCTGCCCCCCGGGCCCCGCGATCGTCCACCGCGGTTGGTCCACAATTCGGGGCTTGGCAGCGGCCCCGTGCGACCTTGAATCTCGCCCATGGCCGGAGGGAGTCTGCTGATGCTGCTCGACGACATCGCGTCGGTGCTCGACGACGTGTCCCTGCTGACCAAGAAGGCAGCCTCCAAGACGGCCGGGGTTCTCGGCGACGATCTGGCGCTCAACGCCCAGCAGGTCAGCGGGGTGGTTGCCAGGCGCGAGCTTGCCGTCGTCTGGGCGGTCGCCAAGGGCTCGCTTCTCAACAAGCTGATCCTGGTCCCGGCGGCCCTGGCGCTGGATGCCTGGGCCCCTTGGGCGATCCAGCCCCTGCTGATGCTCGGCGGCGCCTACCTCTGTTTCGAGGGCGTCGAGAAGCTGGTCCACCATTTCCTCCACCGCCGCAAGCGCAGCGAGGAGCAGGCCAGGGAGAAGCTCGCCCGGCTGGAGGCGGGGGAGGTCGATGAAAAGGCCAAGATCAAGGGCGCCATCCGCACCGACTTCATCCTCTCCGCCGAGATCATCGTGATCACCCTGGGCGTGGTGACCCAGGATCCCGCGACCAGCTTCGCCACCAAGGCCGGTGTCCTCGCCGCGATCGCCCTGTTCATGACCCTCGGGGTCTACGGGCTGGTGGCCTGCATCGTGAAGCTCGACGACTTCGGCGCCTACCTGAGCGAGAAGGGAATGGCGCTGGGGCGGATGATCCTGCGCGCCGCACCCGTGCTGATGAAGCTGCTCTCGGTGCTCGGCACGGCGGCGATGTTCCTCGTCGGCGGGCAGATCCTCGCCCACGGCATCCCGCCGGTGCACCACTGGATCGGGCACCTGGTCCACGACTGGCCCGGGTTTGCCGGGGGACTCACCGAGATCCTCTTCAACGGGGTCTTCGGGATCCTCGCCGGGGCCGTCGTGCTCGCCGGGGTGCACCCGCTGAAGAAGGCCTTCGGCAAGGGGCATTGAGCCGGCTACTCATCCAGCGGCACGATCCTCACCTTGCCCTTCGGTTGCTGGAGATCCCCGGCGAGGGTGGCGGCGGTGTCGGCGGGCGCCGCGCCGCCGGCGGGCGGCGCCGAGCCGTCGAGGGCATTCTTGAGCGCTCCCTCGACGAGCTGGCCGCAGTGGATCTTCATCGGCGGCAGCGGGCCGAGCTCGCCGGTGAGCTCGTCGGCCGAGAGCCGCGCGGCCTCCTCGGGGGTCTTGCCCTTGAGGAGCTCGGTGGCCATCGAGGCCACCGCGACCGCGGTCTGGCAGCCGAAGCTCTGGAAGGACGCGCGGTCGATCACCTTGCGGCCGTCCTTCTCGGTGAACTTCAGCCACATCCGCAGCATGTCGCCGCAGTCGGGCGAGCCGACCGTGCCACTGCTGTCGGCGTCGCTCATCTCGCCCTGGTTCTGCGGGTCGGCGAGGGCCTTGCGGACCCGGTCCTCGAAGTCGCTCATGGCCGAAGCATGGCCCCGCCCGGCCTGCGGATCAACCGGCGAGTGGCGGGGGGGCCGAGCGCGGCCGCGCCGGGATGCCCGACCCGTGCCTTGACGCCCCCGCGGTGCTTTGGTCTTTCAGGGGATTCCAGCCGTTCCGGGCCGGCCGATATCGGTGAAAGATGGTGCCAGCCCGGCCCGGTAGAAGTGCACTCCGCAATCCATGAGCAAGAACCCCGACCTAAGCCCGGAAGCCCCGAGCATGGCCCTCTTCTGGGGCTGTTTCATCGCGCTGATCACCACCTCCTTCGCGTTCATCACGCGGGCCTTCCTGGTCAATGACCCCGACCTCTGGCCGGCCGACTTCGGCCTCGACAAGGTCCAGGCCCAGGAGCTCTTCGGTGCCGGGGTGTGGCCCTTCGCGATCTCGATCATCGCCTTCAGCCTGATCATCGACAAGATCGGCTACCGCGTGGCGATGTTCATCAGCTTCGGCTGCTATGTCGCCTACGCGGCCCTCGCGCTGCACGCCTACTCGGTGATCCGCGGCGGTGGCGGGATGCTCGAGGGCGAGGCGCTCGAGGCGGCCCGCGGGCAGGCCTACAGCTCGCTCTATTGGGGCTCGATCATCCTCGGCCTCGGCAACGGCACGGTGGAGGCCTTCATCAACCCGGTCGTCGCGACCATGTTCAACCGCCACAAGACGAAGTGGCTCAACATCCTCCACGCCGGCTGGCCCGGCGGCCTGGTCTTCGGCGGACTGATCACCATCGGCTTCGGGGCCAAGGTGGCGGAGGACTGGCGGATCCTCGTCTACGTCCTGGCGGCTCCGGCCGTGGTCTACCTGGTCATGCTGGCCAAGTCCCGCTTCCCGCTCAACGAGCGGGTCGCCTCCGGCACCTCCTACCGCGAGATGCTCGCCGAGTTCGGGGTCATCGGCGCCGCGATCGCCGGGTTCCTGGTCGTCAAGCAGCTCGGCGTGGTCTTCGGCTGGAGCAATGCCGTGGTCACCATCATCCTGGCGGTCCTGCTGGTGGCCTACGGCGCCTACTGCCGGTCCGCGGGACGCGGGATCATAATCCTGCTGTGCCTCATCATGGTGCCGCTGGCGACCACCGAGCTCGGCACCGATGCCGCGATCACCGGCATCATGGAGGAGCCGCTCAAGAACGCCGGCCGCAACCCGCTGTGGGTGCTGGTCTACACCTCCGCGATCATGATGGTGCTGCGCTTCGTCGCCGGGCCGATCGTTCACCGCCTGACCCCGCTCGGCCTGCTGGCGACCTGTTCGCTGCTGGCGATCATCGGCCTGTTCCTGCTCTCGCGGTCCACCGGGATGTTCGCGATCTTCGCCGCGGCCACGGTCTACGGCCTCGGCAAGACCTTCTTCTGGCCGACCATGCTCGGCGTGGCCGCGGAGCAGTCGCCGAAGGGCGGTGCGCTGACGCTCAACGCCCTGGGCGGGATCGGCATGCTCACGGCCGGCGTGATCGGCGGACCGCTGATCGGGGAGATGCAGGAGCGCTCGGCGGAGACGGCGATCGAGCAGAAGATGCCGGGCGTCTACGAGACGGTTTCCCGTGAGGACAGCTACTTCCTCGGCGGTTACACGGCCGTCGACGAGTCCAAGGTCGCCGAACTCCCCGAGGAGAGGGCCGCGGAGGTTCGCGAGGTCGCCAAGCACGCCAAGCAGGGAGCACTCGCCAAGGTCACCGTCTTCCCCGCGGTCATGCTGATCTGCTACCTCGGCATGATGGCGTGGTTCCGGATGCGCGGCGGCTACAAGCCGGTGGAACTCCAGGAGGGGCACGGGGCATGACCTTCGGAGCCACCACCTGGCTGTGGGTCTCGCCGCTGACGACCGAGGCCGCCGAGGAGCTGTTCCCGCGCATCGCCGGGCTCGGCTTCGGCGCGGTGGAACTGCCGCTCGAGGACCCCGCGCGGGTCGATCCCGCGCGCATCCGCCAGCTCGCCGCGGACCACGGCCTGAAGGTCTCGGTCTGCGGCGCCTTCGGACCCGGCCGCGACCTGACGAACCCCGACCCGGCGGTGCGCCGGGCGACGCTCGACTACATCTCACGCTGCCTCGACTTCGCCGCCGCGGTCGGCGCGCCGATGTTCTGCGGGCCGCTGTATGCGGAGGTCGGCAAACGCCGCCAGCTCCCCGAGGCCGAGCGCCGCGCCGAGTGGTCGCTGGCGGTCGAGGGCATCCGCAGCGCCTGCGAGGCGGCAGCCGAGCGCGACCTGAAGATCGCGATCGAGCCGCTGAACCGCTTCGAGACCGACCTGGTCAACACCACGGCGCAGGCCGTGGCGATGGCCCGCGACGTCGCCCACCCGGCCGCCGGGGTGATGATCGACAGCTTCCACATGACCATCGAGGAGGACGACCTCGAGGCGGCGGTGCGCGCGGCCGGCGACCTGCTGCTGCACGTGCAGGTGTCGGAGAACCAGCGCGGCGTCCCCGGCACCGGCCTGACCGACTGGGCGGCCCTCGCCCGCGGGCTCGCCGCGGTGAACTACGGCGGCCTGGTCGTGATCGAGAGCTTCACCCCGGAAAACCGCGACCTCGCCGGCGCCGTGTGCATCTGGAACCGCCGCGCCCCCGACCAGGACAGCTTCGCCCGCGAGGGCCTCGAATTTCTCAAGAACCACCTCCCCATCCCATGAGCGAACGCCAAATCAACATCGCCATCGTCGGTCTCGGCTTCGGGTCCGAGTTCATCCCGATCTACCAGGCCCACCCGGACGCCAACCTGGTCGCCGTGTGCCAGCGCAACCCGGAGAAGCTGGATGCCGTCGCCGACCACTTCAAGGTGCCGAAGAAGTACACCAGCTACGACGAGCTGCTCGACGACCCGGACGTCGACGCGGTGCACATTAACACCCCGATCCCGGACCACGCCGAGCAGTCGATCAAGGCCCTGAAGAAGGGCAAGCACGTCGCCTGCACCGTGCCGATGGCCACCAGCGTCGAGGACTGCGAGGCGATCGTGAAGCTCTGCGCCGAGACCGGCCTGAAGTACATGATGATGGAGACCGTGGTCTACGCCCGCGAGTTCCTCTTCGTCCGCGAGCTCCTCGAGAAGGGCGAGCTCGGCAAGGTCCAGTTCGTCCAGGCGAGCCACCAGCAGGACATGGACGGCTGGCCGGGCTACTGGCCGGGACTGCCGCCGATGCACTACGCGACCCATTGCGTGGGCCCCTGCCTGGCGCTGACGCGGGGCTTCGCCGAGGCGGTCTCGTGCTTCGGCTCGGGGCGCATCCGCGAGGAGATGATCGACTGCTACGGCTCCCCCTTCGCGGTGGAGACCACCCACATCCGCTTCAAGGACAGCGACCTCTCGGCGCGGATCTACCGCAGCCTGTTCGACACCGCGCGGCAGTACCGCGAGAGCTTCGACGTCTACGGCAGCAAGAAGTCCTTCGAGTGGCCGCTGGTCGAGGGCGAGCCGGCGATCATCCACACGGCGAAGAAGCCCGAGCCCGAGATTCCCGCCCCGGTGGAGGTCCCGGACTACGCGCACCTGCTGCCGGAGCCGATCCAGTCCTTCACCACCCAGGGCGTCTACGACCTCGAGGGCAACGAGCACCTGTCGTTCACCCAGGGCGGCGGCCACGGCGGCTCGCACCCGCACCTGGCGCACGAGTTCCTCCGCGCCCTGGTCGAGGACCGCGATCCGTTCCCGAACGCGATGGAGTCGGCCAACTGGACCTGCACCGGCATCCTCGCCCACGAGTCGGCGATGAAGGGCGGCGAGGTGATCGACATGCCGGCCTTCACCATGCCGGCGTGAGGGTGTGGCGCCTGCAAGGCGCCTGTCCGTGTCATGGCGCCTGCAAGGCGCCACTCCGGCGCCACTCCGGCTCACCGCAGTGGCTCGATGGCGAACTGGTAGTGGTACTCGCCCTCGGGCTTGAGCTGGTGCTCGCTGAGCGGCAGGGCGCCCCATGAGTTGACGCCACCGACCCCGGTCTGGCCGTGGTCGATGTTCAGGGTGACGAAGTCCCGTGCCGGGATGTCGACCGGGTGGCGGCGACCCTCGAGGTCGCCCATGGCGAAGGGCCAGGCGCTCATCTGCAGCGGCTTGCCGATGGCGACGACGCGCAGGCCCTTGCCGGCGGGGTCGCTCAGGGACGACTCGCGGATGCCGGTGCGGTTGCCGGTTTCCTGGGGCTCGACGTAGGGGAACCAGGCCTCGCCGACCGGCAGGCTCCAGCGGCCGAGCTGGCCCCCGGCCATGCGGTCGATGTAGGTTTCGTCGGGCCCGTGGCCGTACCACGACCAGGTGGCGAGTTCGGGAATCACCCGGCACTGCATGCCGACGCGTGGCAGGTAGCCCAGTCCGTCGCCCGCGGGCGTGACCCTGGCATCGACCTGGATCGCCCCGTCGCCCGCGACCTTGTAGAGCAGGCTCGCGGACGAACCGCCGGCGGGGAGCTTGAGCTCGTACTGCACCAGCACGGCGTCCCCGGCCGTGCTCGTCCTCGCCTCGGTGACCGTGGCACCCGGTCCCGCGTCGCGCCACATGCCGCAGCGCTGGCCGAAGTTCGCGCCGCGGTCGTTGTCGGTGGCCGGGCGCCAGAAGTTGAGCCGGAGCGGCGCGAGCAGCAGCTCGCGGCCGTCGATCCGGTAGCTGGCCAGAGTGCCGCTGGCGTCGTCGAACACGGCGCTGAAGCCCTCGCCGCTGACCGTCACGCGGTCGCCCTCGCGGCTGCTTTCCGCCTTGCCGCCGCCGCCGGCCAGCGCGGGAAGCGCCGGGTCGAGGACGAACTGCTCCCAGGCGACGCGGTGCCTCGCGGGCGCCCAGCGCGTCTCGGCCTCGGTGTGGAAGCTGACGAGAAGGACGTACTCGGTGCCGGCCCGCTTGGTGAGCGGCGGCAGCTCGATCGATGCGCGCCCGGTCGCCTGCGGCGCGATGGCGGGCAGCGCGGCGGTGCCGCTGGCCCGGCTCTCGCCGTTGGCGAGGACCTCCCAGCGCAGCTCGAGCTCGTCGAGCGGGGTGAAGAAGCGCTTGTTGGTGATGGCCAGCGCGCCGGGCGAGCTCATCTCCACCGCGATGTCCTGGTAGACCCGGGCGACCTCCTGGAGCTGCGGGGTCGGCTTGCGGTCGGCGGTGATGATGCCGTTGCAGCAGAAGTTGCCGTCGTTCGGCTGGTCGCCGAAGTCGCCGCCGTAGGCCATGAACTCGAGCTCGCCGTCCTGCTTCTCGAAGCGGGTCAGGTCGAGGTCGAGCACCGGCTCGCCGCCCTCCAGGGTCTCGAACAGGCGCACCCGGTGGATGGTGCCGTTGAAGCTGCGGCCCGGGTAGTCGGCGTTGGTCGAGATGCCCACCGGCTTGGTGTTGCGGTCGACCGGGCCGGCGTAGCTGGAGCGGGCGAGTTCCTCGCCGTCGAGCACGAGGCGCAGGTTGGCGCCGTCGAAGGTCCCCTCGAGCACGTGGCGCCTGCCGCGGAAGTCGTCCGGGACCGGCGCGCTGACCGCGTGCCAGCCGCCGGAGTGGACGAAGAATTCGAGCCGGCCGCGGTCGTTGATCTTCAGTGCCCAGGAGTCGTCGCCCTTGCTGACGATGTCGTTGTTGCCGGGGTTGTCGCCCGGGGTGATCTCGGCGACCACCCGGATCGGCGCGCCGAGGTCGAGCGCGGCGGCGTGGGCGACCAGGACGTGGCCGTCGAGCAGGCCCTCGCTGGCGCTGAAGGCGACGCCGGAGCCGGGCATCACCTGGTGGCCGTGGGCGGACTGGTCGGCGAGGGTCGGCGGGGCCGGCTTGGTCCGGCGCAGGCCCTGGTCGATGTAGTCCCAGATGAAGCCGCCCTGCAGCAGGCGCTCGCGCTCGAAGATCTTCCAGTAGGTCGCCAGGCCGCCGGAGGAGTTGCCCATGGCGTGGGAATACTCGCACTGGATCAGCGGGCGCTGCTCCGCGAGCGGCTTCTTCTCCTCCTCGCGGCAGTACCGCTCACAGCCGCCGTGGCTGGCGTACATCGGCGAGTAGAGGTCGACGTGGTCCCGCGTGCCGCCCTGCTCGTAGTGGACCGGCCGGGTCGGGTCGTTCTCGCGGATCCACTTCGAGGCGGCGACGAAGTTGGGTCCGTCGCCCGCCTCGTTGCCCATCGACCAGAGGATGATCGAGGGGTGGTTCTTGAAGGCCTCGACGTTGTTGCGGATGCGGTCGACGTGGGCGGCCTCCCAGTCGGGGTCCTTGGCGAGCGACTCGGGGCCGTAGCCCATGCCGTGCGACTCGATGTTGGCCTCGGCGCAAACATAGATCCCGTACTCGTCGCAGAGCTCGTAGAAGCGCGGGTCGTTCGGGTAGTGGCTGGTGCGGATGGCGTTGATGTTGTTGCGCTTGGCGATGAGGATGTCCTCGATCATGCGCTCCTCGGTGATGTAGTGGCCGCTGTCCGGGTCGTGGTCGTGCCGGTTGACCCCCTTGATCATCACCGGCTGGCCGTTGACCAGCAGTTGGCCGTCCTTGATCTCGCTGCGCGAGAAGCCGATCCGCAGGCCGTGGTGGGCGAGCTCCCTGCCGTCGCCGTCGCGGACGGTGAGGACCAGCGGGTAGAGCGTCGGCGACTCGGCCGACCAGGGCTCGATGTCGAGGCCCTTCAGGCTGACCTTGGCGACGTCGTCCGCGCCGGCGTCGCTCGTGGCGCTGCCCTTGGTCTGCGTCCTGGCGAGCACCGAGCCGTCGGGCTTCAGGATGGTGGCGTCGATGGTGTAGGCGCCGCCCTTGCCGTCGAGCGAGCGGACCTTGGTGGTCAGGTCGAGGGTGCCCCGGTCGTAGGCGTCGTCGAGCCCGCCGCGGGCGAAGAAGTCGCGCAGCTGGAGCGCGGGCGACGACCACAGGTAGACGTCGCGGAAGATGCCGGACAGGCGCCAGAAGTCCTGGTCCTCGAGGTAGGAGCCGTCGCAGTTGCGGTAGACCTCCACGGCGAGCAGGTTGTCGCCGTCGCGGAGGAACTTCGTGATGTCGAACTCGGCCGGGGTGCGCGAGTCCTGCGAGTAGCCGACCTTCTCGCCGTTGACCCACAGGTAGAAGGCGGAGTTGACCCCGTTGAAGGTGATGAAGGTGTGGCGGTCCTTCCAGTCGTCCGGGAGGGTGAAGCTGTGGCGGTAGGAGGAGACCGGGTTGCGCTCGGTGAAGTTGGTGTAGTGGCGCGGCGGCTCGCCCATCACGAAGGGCGGGTCCTTCCGGAAGGGGTAGGTGACGTTGGTGTAGATCGGCGTGCCGTGGCCCTGGAGCTCGACGTTCGAGGGAACCGGGATGGTCCCCCAGCCGCTGGCATCGAAGTCGGTACTGAAGAAGTCGGCCGGCCGCTCGTCGGGGTGGGGGGCCCAGTGGAACTTCCAGTCACCATTGAGGACCCGGCACCACGGCGAATCGAGGCGCTTGGAGGCGACGGCCTGCTCGGCCGAGGAGAACGGCATGGAGACCGCGCGCGGCTCCTCCTTGTTGATCCGGAAGATCGACTCGTCCTCCCAGTCCCGGGCGGTGGCGGTGGCGAGGGTGAGCATGGCGAGCAGGCAGTGGCGGGCGGGCTTCATGATGGGATTGGCTGGCTTTCGATGCCGCGGGACGACATGGGAGTCATCCCGCTTCTGGAAATCCACCGAATTCTCTGGTTCGGGGTGATTACCGCAGATTTCGCAGATTTTCGCTGATTCGATTCTGGAATCCGCGGAATCCCCTCGGAGGGTCCCGAAGGGTCCGACGGATTCTTTGATTGGGTGTCAATCCGGGCCGGGGCTTCCCGGCTTGCAGCGGAAATTCGGGGAATGCCGGCGGCTCGGGCCGCCCGGCGCCGATCCAGACGCCTGCGGCGCGGGGAATCTTTCGCCCTTCCACCTGACGGAAAGGGGGGGCGCTCAGAGCAGGTGGGCGCCCTCGGCCGGCCGCGAGGCGAAGATTTGGGCGTCGATCCCGGTCGCCTTCTTGTACTCGCCGGCGAGGGTGGCGGCGATGGCCGCGGCCTTGTCCGACTCGCACAGGGTCACGGTGGAGCCGCCGAAGCCGCCGCCGGTCATCCGCGCGCCGATCACGCCGCCCTCGCGGCCGATCCCGCGGGCGATGTCGACGAGGATGTCGAGTTCCTTGCAGGACACCTCGAAGTCGTCGCGCAGCGAGTCGTGGCTCGCCGACATGAGCGGGCCGAGCGTCTCGAAGTCGTTCTCCTTGAGCGCCTTGGCGGCGGAGATCGTGCGGGCGATCTCGCCGACGACGTGGCGCGAGCGGCGGTTCACCGGGTCGCCGAGCCGGTCCCACGCGGCCTCGACCTCGTCCATGGTGACGTCGCGCCAGGAGTCCTTGCCGATCACGGCGAGGCCGTCCTCGGTGTTCTTGCGGCGCGCGGCGTAGCCGCCGTCGGACAACTCGTGGTGCACCGTCGTGTTCGAGATCAACACCGTGAGGTCGGGGTTCTCGAAGGGGACCATCTCGGGCTCGCCGCTCCGGCAGTCGATCAGGACCAGCTGGTTCACCTTGCCGAAGGCGGAGGCGAACTGGTCCATGATGCCGCAGGGGACGCCGGCGAAGTCGTGCTCGGCCCGCTGCGCCAGCAGGGCCTTCTCGCGGGTGTCGAGGACGGTGTCGAGCAGCCCCTCGAGCAGGGTGGCCATGGCGCACTCGAGCGCCGCCGAGGAGGACAGCCCGGCGCCGAGCGGCACCGAGGAGACGATGTAGGCATCAAAGCCCGGGATCGTGTGGCCGCGGTCCTGGAAGCCGCGGATCACGCCGCGCAGGTAGTTCGCCCACTTCGGGACACCGGGCTCCTTGCGCTTGGTGAGGTCGAGCGTGACGATGCCCTCGCAGGAGGTCCCGATCCGCGCCTCGCGGGTGCCGTTCTCCGCCGCGGCGATGACGATGTAGCGCTCGATCGCGAAGGGCAGGACGAAGCCGTCGCAGTAGTCGATGTGCTCGCCGATCAGGTTGACGCGGCCCGGCGCGGCGGCCGTCAGGGCGGCGTCCGCGTCGAGGTGCTTCTTGAGCTCGGCGGCGGCGTCGGCGGCGAGGTCCTGGAGCGGTTCGTTGAGCTGGAGAGGCATGGGATCGGGCTTTTTTTTGGCCTATTCCTCGGGGCTTGTCGATGGCGCTTCCTCGCGCTCGCGGGGGAGCCGCCGCGGCAGCGGCCCCGCCCCGCTCGCCCGGGCGACCTCCATGGTGTCGAGCATGAAGCCCCAGCGATACGTGCCACCGGACTCGATCCGGTACTTCGGCAGCGGCAACTGCCCCCACGAGTTCGTCCCGCCGACGCCCATGTTGCGGTGGTCGATCCTCAGCGTCACCGGGCCCCGGTCGACCAGGTCGACGCCGTGCCTGCCGAGCTCGATGTCGAGGACCGGCACCGGGATCGCGGCGACCTGCAGGAGCGACCCGCCCAGCGCGTCGACCCGGATGCCGGTCCCGCCCATGTCCGGGGTGAAGCGGGCCCAGCGGACCTGGGTGCGGATCCCGGCCTCCTGGGGGTCGAGGTAGCGGTGGAACAGGTTTGAAACCCGTCCCCGGTGGACCGCCGTCCACGACCCCTCGTGACGGTCGGGGTAGTTCTCGTAGGGCCCCTTGCCGAACCAGCTCCACGAGTTGATTGCCGGGTCGATGCCGGCGCGCATCCCGATCCGCGGGATGAGCGGCCCGCCGCGGGGCTCGAAGACGTTGTCGACCTCGATCTGGCCGGAGGGGTGGAAGGTCCAGGTGACCGATGCCGTGCTGTCGCCGACCGGCACCCGGATCGCGGACACCACCTCCACCGAGTCACCCGCCCGGCGGGCGGTGACCGAGGTGGCGCGGGCCTCCGCGCCGGCGTTGCGCCAGGCGGCGAGACGGCGGTCGAACCCGGCGCCCTCGTCGTTGTTGGTCGTCGGGCGCCAGAAGTCGAAGGCGAAGGGCTCGAGCAGCAGCTCGCTGCCGTCGCGGGTCCACGACGAGAGCATGCCGGTGGCCTTGTCGATCCGGGCGCCGGATTCGCCGTGGCGGATCTCGACGGCCGCATCGGTTTCCTCCATGGCGAGCGCTTCCCCGCCCTCGCGGATCTCCGGATCCGACCGCTTTCCCCAGGGCAGCTCGAACTCGTCCCAGGCGACCGGGTAGCCGGCCGGGTACCAGGCGGTCGCCGACTTCAGGTCGAAGCGGACCCGGAAGACATACTCCGACGAATCGTCCGGGTTTGCCCCGGTCGCGACCTCCAGCTCGTGGGTCTCGCCGGGGCCGATGGGCGGAAGGTCGAGCTCGCCGGCGGCGATCTCCTGGTCGCCCTCGAGCAGCTTCCAGCTGGCGGCGAGGTCGTCGAGGGGGCGGAAGAAGCGCTCGTTGAACACGCCGATCCGGAGCGTCGGGGAGTCCAGGTCGACGGCCTTCACGTGGGCGTCCTGGTGGACCTTCCTCATCTCGTGGAACTGCGGACCCGGGTTCCCCAGCGGCTGCACAATGCCGTTGAGGCAGAACGAGCGCTGGCTCGGCCGGTCGTTGAAGTCCCCGCCGTAGGCGTAGAACAGCCGGTTCTTGTCCTTCGCCGCGTCCGCGGTGAAGTCGAAGCTGGCCACGGGGTCCGGTCGCGCGTCGCCGCCGGCGGAGGGATCGAATCCGCTGGCGTAGACGGCGGCGCGGCGGACGGAGCCGTCGAAGCGCCGCGCCGGGATCTCGCTGTTCAGGCCGATGGCGAGGTCGAAGCCGTTGGTGTGGATCCGGCCGGTCAGGGCGCGCGACGCGGCGACCTTGCCGTCGATGTGGATCTTCATCTGGCTGCCGTCGTAGGAGCCGGCGACCTCGTGGAACTCCGAGCGCCAGCCCTGCGGCAGGGGCGTGTGAAGGGTGTTCCAGGTGTCGGTGTAGACGAAGAACTCGAGGCGGGTCCCGCTGGCGTCGACCTTCAGGGTGTAGGCCGTGTCGCCCTTGGTGACGATCGGGTAGCCGTCGGAGGCGTTGCGGTTGTTGTCGCCGCCGCCGCGCGACGCCGCGCCACCGAAGTTGCCGCGCACCTCGGCGACGATCGTGACCTGCTCGGTGAGGTCGAGCGCCTCGCCGGACTCGACCACCAGGCCGCCGCCGTAGAGGCCCTCGTCGGCGTCGAGCGAGCCGAGGAGCCGGGTCGGGTGTTCGTTCGGCGAGAGGTCGCTGACGGCGTCGATCGCGTGCTTGCTGGTGAACAGCCCCTGGTCCTTCCAGTCCCAGATGAAGCCGCCTTGGAGCAGGCGCTCGCTGCGGAACACCTCCCAGTAGTCGGCCAGGTTGCCCGACGAGTTGCCCATGGCGTGGTTGTATTCGCACTGGATCATCGGGCGCTGTTCCGCCGGCGGCTTGGCCTCCTGCTCGCGGGCGTACTCGACGCAGCGGTCGACCGGCGCGTACATCGGGACGAAGAGGTCGACGTGGTCGCGCTGCTGGGCCTGCTCGTAGTGGACCGGCCGCGACGGGTCGCGCTGGTGGATCCATGCCGCCATGTCGCGGAAGTTCACCCCGTCGCCCGACTCGTTGCCCATCGACCACATGATGATGGAGGGGTGGTTCTTGTCGCGCTCGAGGCAGTTCTTCATGCGGTCCATGTGGGCCGGGCCCCAGGCGGGGTCCTTGGCCAGTGCGTTCGCGTCGGGCCCCCAGCCCATGCCGTGGGACTCGATGTTGGCCTCGTCGACGACGTAGAAGCCGAGTTCGTCGCACAGCTCGAGGAAGCGCGGCTCGTTGGGGTAGTGGGAGCAGCGCACGGCATTGACGTTGCCGCGCTTCATCTGCAGCAGGTCGGCGCGCATGTCCTCCTCGCTGACGTAGTGGCCGGTCAGCGGGTGGTGGTCGTGGCGGTTGACCCCCTTGATGAGGATCGGCTTGCCGTTGTGGAGGAAGTTGCCGTCGACGACCTCGTTGCGGCGGAAGCCGGTGCGGCCGCGGTGGACGGCGACGACCTCGCCGTCGCCGTCGCGCAGGGTCAGCAGGTAGGTGTGGAGGGTGGGGGTCTCCGCGGTCCAGGCGGCGACCTCGGGGATCTCGCCGGCATCCATGAGGAAGGGCGAGTCGAGGTCGGGGCCGAGCTCCTGGCTGGCCGCGGCCAGCGCCTCGCCCGACGGGTCGAGGAGCTCGAACTCGAGCGTGCCGCCGAGCCCGCCGCCAGCGAGGTCGCGGACCTCGGCCTCCACCTCGAGGGTGCCCGTCTCGTAGTCGTCGGCGAGCCCGGCCTTGACCCAGTGGTCGCGCAGCTGGAGCGGGGCCGAGGACCACAGGTAGACGTCGCGGAAGATGCCGGACAGGCGCCACATGTCCTGGTCCTCGAGGTAGGAGCCGTCGCAATTCTGGAACACCTGCACGGCGAGCAGGTTGTCGCCCTCGCGGAGGAACTTGGTGATGTCGAACTCGGCCGGGGTGCGCGAGTCCTGCGAGTAGCCGACCTTGCTGCCGTTGACCCACAGGTAGAAGGCCGAGTCGACGCCGTTGAAGGTGATGAAGGTGTGGCGGTCCCCCCAGTCATCCGGGAGGGTGAAGCTGCGGCGGTAGCAGCCCACCGGATTGCGCAGCTCCTCGGGGAAGTTGGTGTAGTGGCCGGGCGGGCGGCCCATCACCTCCGGCGGGTCCTGGCGGAAGGGATACTCGGAGTTGGTGTAGAGCGGGACGCCGTAGCCGTGGACCTGCCAGTTGGAGGGCACCGGGAGGTGGTCCCAGGACGAGTCGTCGAAGCCGTCCTCGTGGAACCCCGCGGGGACGCCCGCCGGGTTGCCGCTCCAGTGGAACTTCCACGCCCCGCTGAATTCCTCGTCCTTCCAGGGCACCAGGACGGGGGTCTGGCCCTCGCCGCGGTCGTTGAGCAGGAGCTTCCAGCCCGATTCCTCGCCGGCGAGCGCGGACTCGCGGTCGGGATACGGCGTGCTGGTGGCCCGCGGGGCCTCCTTGTTGATGCGGAAGACGGCCGGGTTCTCCCAGTCGGGAGGGCCCGGATCCTGGCCCCGGAGGGCGGTGGGCGCGGCAAGGGCGCCGATCGAGATCGCGCTGAGGAGGAGGTGCTGGAGGCTCATGGTCACTGGCGCGATTGTGCCCCCGGCGGATGCGGTGGCGAAAGTGGAAAAGGCCGACTTTTCGGGCGGCCTCCCACCGCCAGGGCCAAAAAAAGACCCCGCTCCCTGGGGAGCGGGGTCGCACCAGCCGCGGCGGGCTACCAGAAGACCGCGTAGAGGACGATGGTCAGGATGATCACCCCGACGCCGACGACCTTGGCGACCGGCGAGGTCTCGAGGGCGATCTGGTCGTTGACCGGGAGCTCGACCGGCTTGTCGAGCGGCTTGACCAGGGTGATCACCACGCCGAGCAGCAGCACGATGAAGAAGCAGATCGCCATGCGGTCGAGGAAGGCGATCGAGTCCGAGTACCACCACCCGTTGCCGACCAGCCAGGGGCCGATCACCCACTTGAAGGCCGCGTAGGCGACCACGTTGGTGAGGATGCCGACCACCCCGAACCAGCGCGGGGTGCGGTGCGAGAAGAAGCCGAAGATGAACACCGCGAGGATGCCCGGGGAGATGAAGCCCTGGAATTCCTGGATGTAGGCGAAGATGCTCGTGAAGTTATTCAGCTTCGGCGCCACCAGGGCGGCCATCAGGACGAAGATGACCACGAAGACGCGGCCGACCGAAACCAGCCGCGCCGAGTCGTTCACGCCGGTGAACTTCGAGTAGAGGTCCATGGTGGCGATGGTCGAGGCCGAGTTGAGCATCGAGGCCAGCGAGCTGATCACCGCACCACAGAGGGCGGCGAGGACGAACCAGGAGATCCACCAGTACTGCTTGATCAGGTTTCGCACCAGCACCGGGAAGGCGGCGTCGTAGTCGTGACCCTTGAGTTCTGAGCCGTCGGGGGAGCCTTTGGCGACCGCCTCGGAGGCGAACTGGTTGATCGCGCTGGCCACGACCCCGGGATCGCCGACCTCGAGCTCGAGCTCGCTGGCGAGCTCGGCGAGCGTCTCGTCGATGGCGCCCTCGTTGCCGGCGAGGCGGGCGTTGCGGCTGAGGACCTTGTCGGCCAGCTCGCCGTTGTATTGGACGAACTCGGCGTTGGCCTTGAGGGCGGTCTTCTCGTCCGCGCCGCCGGCGGCGAGTTCCACCGCCTTCATGATGTCCGCGCGGAGCGTCTCGTTCGAGGCGGCTCCGGCGAGCTCCGTGGCATCCTCGACCAGGCCGGCCTTGGCCAGGCCGGTGGCGTTCGGCTTGATCGCCGACTGGCGCAGGTCGCCCGAGAAGAGGTTGAAGGCCAGGATCCCCGGGATGACGACCACGAAGGGAATGATCAGCTTGAGGAAGGCGGCGAAGACGATGCCCTTCTGGCCCTCGGCGAGGGACTTCGAGCCGAGCGTCCGCTGGACGATGTACTGGTTGAGGCCCCAGTAGAAGAAGTTGGGAATCCACAGGCCGACGAGCAGGGCGGTCCAGGGGATGTCGGAGTCCTCCTTCGGCCGGACCATGTGCATCTTGCCTCCGGAGAGGTTGTCGCCATTGCGGGCCACGGCCTCGCCGTCCTTGCCGTCGTTGAGCAGCATCAGCCGCTCCCAGGCGCCGGCCCCCTCGAGGTCGGCCACCGTGGCGTCGGAGTTCTCGACCTTGGTCAGGATGAGCTCCTCGGCGGGCCGGTCCGCGAGGGTCTGGAAGGCGAAGAACATCACCACGGCACCCCCGAGGACGAGGGCGGCCCCCCAGATGAGGTCGGTCCACGCGCAGGCCTTGAGGCCGCCGACGAAGACGTAGATCGCCGCCACCGCCGCGATCAGCCAGCACATCGCGGTCAGGTTGTTGAGCACCGGCACGTCGTTGTAGTACTCGGAGACGAACTTGGCGCCCGAGAAGATCACCGAGGAGGTCGTGACGAAGACGAGGGTCACGATGGCGGGGATCGCCATGGCGAGGCGCGCGACCCCGTCGAAGCGGTACTGCAGGAACTCGGGGATCGTGTAGAGGCCGGCCTTGAGGAACTTGGGAAGGAACCAGAAGGCGACGAACACCAGCGTCACCGCGGCCATCCACTCGTAGGAGGCGATGGCCAGGCCGAGCCAGTTCGCGGCGGATCCCGACATCCCGACGAACTGCTCGGTCGAGATGTTGGCGGCGATGAGCGAGAAGCCGACCAGCCACCAGGTCAGGCCGCGGCCGGCGAGGAAGTAGCCGGAGGCGCCGGCCTCCTCGGCGTGGACCTCGTCGCGGGATTTCCAGATGCCGAGGCCGACGACGCCGACGACGGCGACGATGAACAGGACGATTTCGAGGGTATTCATGGGCTGGATGGATTCGTGGACGGGCGGGCGGGGCGGGTGGATGGCGGCCCGGGCTTGGGCGGCGATTCAACCGCCGCCCCCGAAACGTCGCAAGGTCGGAGTTTGTTGGTGGGAAATGCTGTGGGACCCGCTTGCCGTGGCCGTCAATCGACGGAGAAGCGGTGGACCAGCTGGTGGCGGTATTCCCGCCCCGGGAGCAGGACCGGGCTGGGGAAGTCGGGCTGGTTCGGCGAGTCCGGGAAGTTCTCGGTCTCGAGGCAGCAGGCACTGCGGAAATCGTAGATCCGCCCGCCCTTGCCGTGGCGGCCGTTGCCGTCGAAGTCGGCGGCACTGAGGAAGTTGCCGGTGTAGACGTGGATTCCCGGCTGGTCGGTGGCCACCTCGAGGGTCCGGCCGCTGGCGGGGTCGTGCAGCCGGGCCGCCGGGACCAGCCCGTCGCCGGCCCGCAGCACCCAGCAGTGGTCGTAGCCGTTGGCGATCCGGAGTGCCTCGAAGTCGTCGTCGATGCGCTCGCCGATCCGGGTCGGCCAGGTGAAGTCCATCGGCGTGCCGGCGACCGGGGCCCGCTCGCCGGTCGGGATCATGCCGGCGTCGGTCGGCAGGTAGTGGTCGGCGTGGACGCTCAGCTCGTGCCCGAGCACGGCGCGGGTCGGATCGCCCGAGAGGTTCCAGTAGCTGTGGTGGACGAGGTTGACGATGGTCGGGGCGTCGGTGGTGGCGGTGGCCTCCCAGACGAGCTCGTTGTCGTCGGTGAGCTGGTAGGTCACGCGGGCGACGAGGGTGCCCGGGTAGCCCTCCTCGCCGTCCGGCGAGACATGCTCGAAGGTGATCCGCGAGGAGCCGGGCTCGCCGACGACCGTCCACAGCCGGCGGTTGAAACCCTGCTCGCCGCCGTGCAGGTGGCAGGGAATGCCGCCGGGGTCGTTGTTGGTCGCCAGCTCGTAGGGCCTGCCGTCGAGCTCGAAGCGGCCGTGGGCGATGCGGTTGCCGAAGCGCCCCACCGTGGCGCCGAGATAGGGATTGGACGGGCCGGCGTAGGGGGCGGCCTCGTCGTATCCCAGGGTGATGTCGGCGAGCTCGCCGTTGCGGTCCGGGGTCTCCATCGAGACCAGCGTGGCGCCGAAGTCGCTGACGCGGGCGCGCAGGCCGTGGGCGTTGACCAGGGTGAACAGCCGGGCCTCGCGGCCGTCGTCGAGTTTTCCGAAGGATTGCCGGGACATGTTGAAGCGCGGGTGCCGCCGATGCGGACGTGGGAGCCGGCCGGCGGGCCACGGCGGCCTGCCGACCCGCTTGGAGGGAGATCAGAGCGGGGATGGGGCCGGCTGTAAAGCGGCGCCCGAGTCAGGCATCGCGGCGGAGCCGCGCCGCGGCTGAGCGGCGCCCGGCCGTGTGGCAAATCGCCGCGCGTCCGGCCCGCAGGCTTTCCCGCGGACCGTTTTGGGTGCAAGATTTCCCCCGCAACCATGGCGCACGACACGGGACACGACGGAGGAAAGGACGCAGGACGGGACCCGCAGGATTTCGGCGAGGATTGGTTGGCGGGGGTGCTCGGCGACTTCGACTGCCAGACGGGGACGCTTCACCGCTCTCACGACGGCGAGTGGCTCGACCTGGTGGTCTCGATCGGGGTCCCGCAACCCCTGATGCCGGTGATCACGCGGATCCCCTTCGGCAAGGGGATCGCCGGGGCCGCGGCAGCGACCCGCGAACCGGTCGAGCTGTGCAACCTGCAGCAGGACCTCGGCGGCGTCGCCAAGGAGGGGGCCCGCCAGACCCAGGTCTCGGGGTCGCTGGCCGTGCCGGTGATTTCGGCCGACGGCGGGCGGGTGCTCGGCACGCTCGGGATCGGCAAGGTCGAGCCCTACTCGTTCTCCGCCGAGGAGAAGGCCCGGCTGGCCGCGGTGGCCGCGGAGGTCGCCCGGCAGTGGCAGTCGGGGGAGTAGGCGGGCGCGCGATCCCTGGCCGGGCGCCATCCACCGCCATCCACGGCGGAGACATTGACCCCGCCCGCAGGATTGTTAGTTTGGCGGGGTCATGACGCCGCCCGAAGCCGCCCGCAAGATCCTCGACACCATGCTCGGGCATCTCGGCTTTCCGGTGACCATCGAGATCCAGGAGACCGAGGAGGGCCCCTGCCTGCAGGTGCTGACCAGCGAGAGCCAGTACCTCATCGGCAGGAACGGCGAGCGCCTCGACGACCTGCAGTACCTCGTCAACCGCGTGCTCCGGAAGCACTTCCCCGATGCCGCGCGGGTGCGGGTCGACTGCGAGCACTACCGGGCGATCCAGGAGGACAAGCTGGCCGAGGAGGTCAACGGCCTCGCCGAGCGCGTCAAGGCGAGCGGCAAGCCCTTCCGGATGCGCCCGCTCAACGCCTACTACCGCCGCCTGGTCCACAACGCGCTTGTCGGGCACCCGGAGGTGGAGAGCGTTTCGCCCCAGGGCAACGATCGCCTCAAGCGGATCACCCTGCGGCTGAAGAAGTCTCCCAAAGAATGAAGAAGTTCCTCTTCGACTGCGGCACCCGCGATGCCCTGGCATCGTCCGGCCTGCTGTTCCTGCGGGTGGCGACCGGCCTGATGATGCTGGTCGGCCACGGCCTCCCGAAACTGAAGAATTTCGACGCGGTCCTCGAGAAGGGCTTCCACGTGCCGGGCATCTGGCCGCTTTCCGCCATGTCTCAGCCGGTCAGCCTGGGGGCGACGATCGCCGCCGAGCTCGGCGCCGCGGCGCTGCTGGTCCTCGGCCTGGCGACGCGTCCGGCCGCCTTCGTGCTCGGCTTCGCCATGGTGGTCGCCGCCTTCGAGGTCCACGCCCACGACCCCTTCTTCCTCGGCGGTGGCGGCGGCGCCAAGGAGCCCGCCGTGCTCTACCTCGTCGCCTGCCTCACCCTGGTGATCACCGGCGCCGGGCGCTGGTCGGCCGATGCCGGACTCTACAAGGAGAAGAAACGCCGCTTCTTTTGAGGACGCCTGAGGGTGGCTCCAAGGCCGCCCGGCCCCACATCCCGCGGACCCATGGAAACCCACCGCCTGGTACTGCCCGAGGACCTGAATCACTTCGGGTTCCTGTTCGGCGGGCGCCTGCTGGCCTGGGTCGACGAGGCCTGCTGGATCGCCGCCTCGCTCGACTACCCGCACTGCCAGTTCGTCACCATCGGCATGGACTCCGTCGAGTTCCGCCACTCGGTGCGCGAGGGGACGATCCTGGCGATCCGCTGCACCCGGCAGGACCAGGGCACCACTTCGGTGACCTACCGGGTCGAGGTCTTCGATCGCCGCGATCGTCGCAATGAGCCCTCCGCGCCGATCTTCACCACTGCCGTGAGCTACGTCAGCGTCGACGACCGCGGCCGCAAGCGGCCCTTGGTGGCCGGGTAGCGGGGAACCCTAGTAGCAAGTAACCGGTAGCCAGTAGCAAGGGGTTCTGGGGCGGGCTTCTGCCTGCACGAGTCACCCTTGCGCTCCTCTTTGGCACCTCGGGGCCGACTGAAGTCGGCGGTCCGATCCCAAGGCCCCCCGGCTACCTGCTACTGGCTACTGGCTACCCGCGACTTGAACTCCATCGACCAGGCGGTGGATGCCGAGCGGGTTGGCGTCCTTCAACTCGTCCGGCAGCGCGTCCTGGGGGAAGCCCTGGAAGGCGACCGAGCGGCAGAAGCGACCGATCGCCATCGTGCCCACCGAGGTCGAGCGGCCGTCGGAGGTCGACGGGAAGGGGCCGCCGTGGACCATACTCGAGCAGACCTCGACGCCGGTCGGAAAGCCGTTGAAAATCAGCCGGCCGACGCGGCGCTCGAGGGCGCTCACCAGCTCGGCATGGCGGCGCAGCTCGTCCTCGGTGCCGTGGACCGTCGCGGTCAGCTGGCCCTCGAGCTCGGGGACCGTGGCGATGATTTCCTCGAGCGAGCCGTGCACGATGAGGGTCGCCGGGCCGAACATCTCGTGGTGCAGGCGGGGTTCCTCGAGGAAGCGGCGCAGCTTGACCGAGAACACCCGCGAGATCGCCCGGTGGGCGGTCTGCTTGCTGAGGCAGTGGGCGATCAGCTCGACCCCCTCGGTGCCGCCGATCGCCGCCACCGAGTCGCGGTAGGCCTGCAGGATGCCCGCGCTGAGCATCACGCCGGAGGGCGCCGACTCGACCAGCTCGCGGAGCTTCCTGATGAAGCCCTCGCCGTGGCCGCTGGGCAGGAAGATCAGGCCCGGGTTGGTGCAGAACTGGCCGCAGCCGAGCGTCAGCGAGGCGAACAGCCCCTCGGCGATCGCCTCGCCGTCGGCATCGACCTTCTCGGGCAGCAGCACGACCGGGTTGATCGAGCTCATCTCGGCATAGACCGGGATCGGCTGCGGCCGTGACGCGGCGGCCGCCATCAGGGCGGTGCCGCCGCTGCGCGAGCCGGTGAAGCCGACCGCCTGGATCACCGCATGCTTGACCAGGTCGATGCCGACCCCGCGGCCGCTGCCGTAGAGCAGCGAGAAGACCCCCTCGGGCATGCCGGCCTCCTGCGCCGCGCGGACCACGGCGGCGCCGACGATCTCGGCGACCCCGGGGTGGGCGTGGTGGGCCTTGACGAGCACCGGGCAGCCGGCGGCGAGGGCCGAGGCGGTGTCACCGCCGGCGACCGAGAAGGCGAGCGGGAAGTTGCTGGCGCAGAATACCGCCACCGGGCCGAGCGGGCGCCGCATCGCGCGGATGTCCGGCTTGGGCTGCGGCTCGCGGTCGGGCTGGGCGCGCTCGATGCGCGCGTCGACCCAGGAACCCTCCTCGAGCAGCGCGGCGAACATCCGCAGCTGGCCGGAGGTGCGGGCCGTCTCGCCGCGCAGGCGCGGCTCGTGCAGCCCGGTCTCCTTCTGGCCGCGCGCGACGATGTCGTCGACGACCGCCTCGATCGCGTCGGCGATGCCGCGCAGGAAGGCGGCGCGGCGCACGCCGGGCAGCGCCGAGTAAACCGGGAAGGCCTCGTCGGCGAGCTCGATGGCGCGCGCGACCTCGTCGTCGTCGGGCGCGTGGTACGGGGGTTCTAGTTGATTGCCGCTGGCCGGGTTCACGGCGTGGCTTGCCGACCCGTTGGCCAAGCCGCGTGAAAAGCCGATGATCGAGGTTCCGCTGAGTTCAGTGCTCATGCTGACCAGTCAAGGATGGAACCGGGAGCCATGCCAGAGGTTTCTGACTCCGGCCGGGGCTCATCCCCGCCTCGGGACGCCCGCCCACCGCCCGGGGCCATCCACCCGCCGTCCGCCCATTCGCCATGGCTCCCGCGAAATGGACTCGCGAGCCCTGCGGAATCGGTATAGGTCGGCCGGGTTGTGACGCATTCCTCCCCATCCGACCGGCCGGCCCGGTCCGCCCGGCCCGGTCCGGACGTGGTCCGTCGGTTGCAGCTGGAGTTCGCCGGGTCGATCGAGGGCCTGCTGCCGGTGGCGGAGCTCTTCGACGGCGTCCCGGACATCGTCTTCTTCGTCAAGGACCGTGCCGGGCGCTACCTCGCGGTGAACGAGACCCTGGTCGCCCGCTGCCAGCTCTCCTGCAAGGAGGAGGCGCTCGGCCGCACCGCACGCGACATCTTTCCGGGCGAGCTGGGCGAGAGCTTCGCCGCGCAGGACGCCGAGATCGTGGCGCTGGGCCGCGGGCTGCGCGACCGGCTCGAGCTGCACTTCTACCCCGGCGGCCGCCGCGGCTGGTGCCTGAGCCACAAGGAGCCGGTGCGCGACGCCCGCGGCCGGGCGATCGGCCTGTGCGGGATCTCCCGCGACCTGCAGATGCCGGGCGAGCGCGAGTGCGACCTGTCGGCGCTGTCGGCGGCCCTCGAGCACATCCGCCAGAACCTCGACCAGCCACTGCGGCTCCCCGAGCTGGCGCGGATCGCCGGGCTCTCGGTGTACCAGTTCGACCAGCGGATCCGCGCGCTGTTCCAGCTCACCGCCGGACAATACCTGGTCAAGTTGCGCATCGATGCCGCCTGCGCGGCGCTCGCCGCGGGCGACGCCCCGATCGCGGAGATCGCGCTCGACTGCGGCTATTCCGACCAGTCGTCGTTCTCGCGCCAGTTCAAGCAGGCCGTCGGCTTCAGTCCGCTCGCCTTCCGCCGCCGGACGCAGGGCGGGTGAGCCGCCGACCCCCCGGCGGAAGCCCGGCTTCCCATGGGGCGATCGAAGGGGAATCCGCAGATCATGCCTGCGGGCCGTCTTCGCTGCGCGCCCGTCCGCAGACGAATCCCCATCATCTGCGTCCGTCTGCGTTCAGCTGCGGTTTCCCCACTCCGAACCCTCCGAACCTGATCGAGTCAGCTTGTTTCCCTGAGCTCGTCGGATCCGCGAAGCGGAGACGCCGCATCGGCAAGACTCGCGGTCGTCCATCTCGCAGCAAGGGGTCCGGTGGTTTTCCCCAAACGGGATCACCCGGCCGCAGCCTAGCCGAATCGCCCGGGGACGAGCTGGTCGACCGGGCGGAAGGGTTTCGCGCCGGTCACCAGTCCGGCGAGCAGGCGGCCGCTGACCGGGCCGAGGCTCAGCCCCATCATGGCGTGGCCGGTGCCGATGGCGAGGTTGTCGAAGTCCGGCAGGCGACCGAGGAAGGGCAGGCCGTCGGGTGTGACCGGGCGCAGGCCGGCCCAGGGCTCGAGCGCCTCGATGGCGGCGGGGTCGATCTTCGGGAAGTAGCGCTTCACCGACTTGATGATGCCGCGCACCCGGACCGGGTCGATGCGCCGCTGCAGGCCGCCGATCTCCATGGTGCCGGCAAAGCGGAGGCTGCGGCCGATCGGGGTGACCGCCACCTTGGCCTCGCTGAGGATCGAGCAGACCTGCGGCATCTCGGGCGGGTCCTCGAGGGTCAGCGAGTAGCCCTTGCCCGCCTCGAGCGGGAGCTTCCAGCCGAGCGGCGCCAGCAGCCGCGGCGTCCAGGCACCGCCGCAGAGGATGAACTCGCGGCCCCCGATGCGGCGAGCGCCGGCCTGCACGGCGGTGATGCGCTTGCCGTCGGCGATCAGGCGGTCGACCTCGACGCCGCGCTCGATCACCCCGCCGGCCGCCTCGATGCGCCGCTCGAGCGCGCGCAGGAAGCGCCGCGGGTCGAGGTGGCAGTCGTCGGCAAAGTGCACCCCGCCGACGACGTCCATGGTGATCCCCGGGTCGAGCCGGCCGACCTGCTCGCGGTCGAGCAGCTCGGCCCGCAGGCCCATCGCGCGGGCCTGCTCGGCCACTCCGGCCTCCTCGTGCAGTCCGTGCTCGCTGTTGCAGAGCATCAGCAGGCCGCGGGTCTCGAGACCGAAGTCGTCCTCCTTGGCGAGCTCGAGGAACTGCCGCCGGCTCTCGAGGTTGAGGTCGCGGAGCAGCTCCTGCTTCAGCTCCATGCCGTTGGCCCGGCACGAGCGGTGGAACAACCAGCCCCAGCGGACCAGCGCGGTGCTGGCGCGCGGGCGGACGAAGAACGGGCTCTCGCGGTCGAGCATCCAGCGCAGCCCGCGGGAGATCATCCCCGGCGCGGCGATCGGCACGAAGTGGCTCGGCACCACCATCCCGGCATTGCCGGTCGAGCAGTTGGTGGGCGGCGCCGCCTCGCGGTCGAGCACCCGGACCGGCCGCCCGGCACGCAGCAGCTCGAGGGCGGTGCAGAGGCCGATCACCCCCGCGCCGACGATCACGATTTCCTCACCAGCTTCGGTCATTTGCAGCCCACTCTAGCACCCCGGTCTTGGCGGGGAGGGCAGTGAAGGCTTGCGAAACCGCGTCTCGCGGTCCGCGTATCCGCCCGACGGCCCCTCCCGGACCACCCTCGTCCGGCCCGTCCGACCCCGATTCCCCCGGGTCCGGCGCTCGACAGCCGGGCGCTCCGGGTACATGGTGACGCCGATGTCAGCCCGCTTTCCAGCTCGCCTGTTGGCGGCCTTTTTCGGCCTGATCCCGCTCCTCAACGCCACCGGTGCCATCGCCGAGGAGACCAAGGTGGCGGTGGTCCGGGTCAGTGCGATCTACCAGGGCCTCGACAGCACCCAGTCCTCGCAGGCGGCCTTCAAGGCCGAGCGCGACGCGATCTACCAGGATCCCCGCCTGGCGGCCTACCAGACGGTCCTCAAGGAGCTCGAGACGGTCCGCAACCAGCTGGCCAACGCCAAGGGGCTCGACGCCGAGGCGCGCGGCCGCATCGAGCGCGAGCACGCCGTCAAGCGCCAGGAGGCGCTGACCCTGCAACGCGAGTTCGAGAACTTCCGCACCGCCCAGCTCAAGCAGGTCAACGCCCGGATGGTCGAGCGCATGGAGTCGAGCCTCGCGCGGATCCACGAGGTCGCCCGCCGCGTCGGCGAGCAGATGGGCTACGACTGGGTCATCGACGCCACCGGCAAGACGAACACCGGACTTCCCTTCATGCTCTACGCCAAGGAGCCTGCCGACATCACCGATGCGGTGGTGGCCGAGCTCGGCGGCGCCGCCGCCGGCACGACCACGGCCTCGGGCAATCCGCGCTGAGGCAGCTGGGTTGCAACCCCCGCCCGCCGCCGCCCAGATTCACCTCCCGCCCACCGCCCAGTTATCCGCAATATCCGGCCTCCTTCCCACGTCTCCCTCCCGATCCCGCTGACACCACCGAATCATCCCATGGACCAATTCCTCGAAATCATCAAGCAGCCCTTCGTGTGGGGCCTCCTCATCGGTCTCGCCCTCGCCATCTCGGTCTGGAAGTCCGGCCTCTCGGCCCGCTCCCGCCTGTCGCGCGATGTCCGCCGGCTCGAGAACGAGCTGCGCGAGATGCAGGTCCACCTCAACACCCAGTTGAAGATCAACGCCCAGGGCAATGACTCGATGCAGAAGGAGCTCGACGAGCTGCGTCGCCAGAACGAGAACCTGCGGGTCTCCGTGGCCACCCTGCAGTCGAAGCCCGGCCGCGCCGAGGCCCGCCAGTTCCACGTCACCGAGGCGGCCGTGCGGCTGATGCGCGAGCAGGCCCCGGGCTTCGCCCCCGCCTGGGAAAAGGCGGTGCGCGAGGCGGAAGGCGAGATCGAGGCCACCGAGGGCGGCCTCAAGAAGCTCGTCCGCCGGGTGATCCCGGGCATCGGCATGTCGTCGGCCACCGCGCCGTCGAACGGCAGCTCGAGCGACGACGACTGAGCCCGCCTGCTCAAGTCTTCCCCCGTGGCATGATGTGACGCGCAATATGTCGCACATGTCTGGTCACGGGCTTGCCAGATCAGTCCATCCGGAGTTCTCGTCGTTTCCCGGTGAAGGCGGCGTCCAAGACCCTGCTCGTGCTCGACCAGCTCGGGCGCGATGCCCTGCACGGCCAGCGCTGGGAGATCCTCGATCCCTCGGCGCCCGTCGGTGACCCCTTGGCGGCCATCGTCCTCACCTGGCCGCGCGCGGACGGCGGGGTGACGGTCTCATTCAGCATGCGCGACCACCACGCGTGGATCTCGCGCGATCCCGCCCGGCACCAGTCGCTGAGCCTGCAGCTGTCCGGCGACGCCCTGCTGGTGCGCGCCAACGACCACACGCCGCTGGTGGTCGAGCTGAAGCAGGCCGCGGTGAAGCGCCAGCTCGGCGCGTGGATCCAGCAGGTCAGCCGCGCCGGGCCGCCGGAGTCGCCGCGCTGGCCCGAGCGGCTCGACCGCATCGGTGCGCTGTCGCGCCTGATCGCCGGCGTCCGTCGCTGCCTCGAGGCGCCGGCCACCCACGAGCTGCGCCGCGGCTCGACCGCCCAGGAAATCACCGAGCGGCTGCACCGCTGGTTCGACGAGACCCACGGCTGCCAGGTCAAGATCGAGCAGGCCGCCGGCAAGATGAACCTCAACTCGCGCCAGCTCGCGCGGCTGCTCAAGGAGGCCTCGGGCGCCGGCTTTTCCGAGCACTACGGGCTGCACCGGCTGATCCGCGCCCGCGCCATGCTGCAGCGTTCGGTCGACTCGGTCCAGGGGATCGGCCGGGCCACCGGCTTCAACAGCCGCGAGCACTTCATCCGCAGCTTCCGCCGCGCCTTCGGCTGGACGCCGTTGCAGTTCCGCAAGGCCTGGAACTCGGCCTCGCTGGCCCACGCCGAGCTGGCCGACCTGTGCCGCCTGCACGGCCGTGACGAGGTCGTGTGGACCTCGGCGAAGTCCGACGGCGCGGGCGCCCCGTCCAACGGCGTGCCGCACACCCTGGTCGTCGCCAACGCGCTCGACGAGGTGGTCGAGTTGTTCTGCATCGACGAGCAGCGCCGCAGCCGCCGGATCGGCGTGCTCGAGCACGGCGCGATGACCTTCGTGCCGCACGACCACCACGCCTCACGCTGGACCGTGCGGGTCTCCTCCGACGGCCGCCTGTGCGGCTTCGAGTCCGCCGGCCACCACGCCTTCGCGCTGGTCACCCCGGACCGCCTCGTCGAGCTGGCGGACTGAGCCCGTTTCCGCGAAACGACCTGAGGCCCCGGGTCGCGATGGATTCCCCCAGATTTCGCCGAGGGGCCTCGCTCCAGTTCGCTCCAGTTCGGTCCGCCCCGCTCCGGTTCACAGACCCATTCCCCCAATCTGCGTTCATCTGCGTCCATCTGCGGTTCCCCACTCCGAACGAGATCGAGTCCGCTTGTCTCCCGGAGCTCGCATGAGCGGACCCGGCCGAGGGGCCGCGCTGCGGACACGAAAAAGGCCGCGGGCTGGATGCCCGCGACCTCGATCGAACGCACGATGCACAAATGGGATCAGCCGGCGAAGTTCAGGTCGACGCCCTTGGGAAGCGGCTTCTCGCGGCGGCGCAGCGCCTTGCGCATCTTGGTCAGCGCCACGTTCTGCAGCTGGCGGATGCGCTCGCGGGTCACGCCGAACTCACGCCCGACTTCCTCGAGGGTCAGCGGCTTCTTGCCGTTGAGGCCGAAGCGCTCGTCGATGATCTGGCGCTCGCGCTCGTCGA
The DNA here is from genome assembly GCA_030430455.1 of Verrucomicrobiia bacterium. Classification (GTDB taxonomy): domain Bacteria; phylum Verrucomicrobiota; class Verrucomicrobiia; order Verrucomicrobiales; family Akkermansiaceae; genus Haloferula. Next base: position 187,007 of record JAUIJB010000001.1, read on the forward strand.
GCACCGCGAGCAGGTCGTCGAGCTCGCCGTGGAGGTTCTTGTCGCTGAGCGCCTCGAGCGGGTTCTCCGCGCGGTCGTCGCCGATGATCTCGCTGAAGGCGGTCGCCTCGCCCTCGTTGACCGGGGCGTCCAGCGAGGTCGGCCGCTGCGAGGCCTGCTTGAGCAGCGACAGCTTGCGGCGCGGCAGGCCGAGCTCCTCGGCCAGCTCCTCGTCGGTCGGGTCGCGGCCGAGCGCCTCGGCGAGCATCGTCGAGATGCGCCGCATCTTGGCGATCTTGTCGACCATGTGGACGGGCAGGCGGATCGTCTTGCTCTGGTTCGCCAGGGCGCGCTTGATCGACTGCTTGATCCACCAGGCCGCGTAGGTCGAGAGCTTGCCACCCTTGGCGGGGTCGAAGCGCTCGACGGCCTTCATCAGGCCGATGTTGCCCTCGGAAATCAGGTCGGAGAGGGGCAGGCCGTAGCCGGAGTAGTCCTGGGCAATCTTCACCACCAGGCGCAGGTTCGCCTGGATCATGTGGGCGCGGGCCTTCTTGTCGCCGCGCTTGATCTTGGCGGCCAGCTTGACCTCTTCTTCCGGAGTCAAGAGGTCGGTCTTGGCAATCTCCCTCAGGTAGAGCTTCAGACTGGAGTCGTTTTCGTAGGCCATAAGTTGGGGTGCCCTTCGGGCGGTTTGTGGGTTTCTAGGGAATTAACGTCGCCGGGAGGAAATTTATTCCCCCAATCGATGTTTTCGATTGTAGACACATCGTAAACACCGGGTCAAGGAGCGTTCACTGGCTTCTTCCCAGCAACTCCCGTGCCTCGATGGCCGTGGCCCGCAAACCCCTGATTTCATGGGCTTTTGTCGCCGATGGCCTGAAACTCCAACCGCAGTGGCGGGACAACTTGTCGCAAAATGCAGCCCCGAATGGTCTGCGTAAATACACGTGAGCCCTCCAAGTTGACCCTTGTCCTCCCCCGCTCGTCCTTCTAGGACTGTTCATGTGATCAGTCGAATTTTCTCAGCGGCCCTGCGCGGGGTGGAGGCGGTCGAAGTGGAGGTCGAGGTCAACGTCCACGGCTCGGAGAAGCCGCTGGTGGTGATCGTCGGGCTCCCCGACGCCGCCGTGCGCGAGTCGTCCCAGCGGGTCACCTCGGCCATCGTCGCCTCGGCCCTGCGGCTCGAGGACGGCACCAAGACGGTGAACCTGGCCCCGGCCGACCTGCGCAAGGAGGGCCCCTCCTTCGACCTGCCGATCGCCCTGGCCATGGTCGGTGCCGCCGAGACCGAGCCGCCCTCGACGACCGACTGCGCGGTGATCGGCGAGCTGGCGCTCGATGGCACCGTGCGTTCTGTCAAGGGGGTGTTGCCAATTGCAATCGAGGCCCGCCGCCGTGGCCGCCGCCGGCTGCTGGTCCCGGAGGCCAACGCCACCGAGGCCGCCATCGTCGAGGGCATCGAGGTTTACCCGGTGCGCAACCTCAACCAGGCCTGGCGCTTCCTGACCGGCGAGGAGTCGATCGCCCCCCACCAGCTCGACCGCGCCGCCCTGTTCGCGGGGCGCCGGCGCCACGAGACCGACTTCGACGAGGTCAAGGGCCAGCACCACGTCAAGCGCGCCCTCGAGGTCGCCGTCGCCGGCGGCCACAACCTCCTGATGATCGGCCCGCCGGGGACCGGCAAGTCGATGCTCGCCAAGCGCCTGCCGACGATCATGCCGGACATGAGCGAGGAGGAGGCGATCGAGGTGACCAAGATCCAGTCGATCGCCGGCCTGCTCGACCCGGGCGAGAGCCTGGTCGCCGCGCGCCCCTTCCGCTCCCCGCACCACACCATCTCCGATGCCGGCCTGCTCGGCGGCGGCACCAACCCGGGACCCGGAGAGGTCTCGCTGGCCCACCTCGGCGTGCTGTTCCTCGACGAACTGCCGGAGTTCAGGCGTCAGACCCTGGAAGTACTGCGACAACCGTTGGAGGATGGCCAGGTAACCATATCACGAGCCGCCGGCACCCTGACCTTCCCGGCGAGGTCGATGCTGGTGGCAGCGTTGAATCCCTGCCCCTGCGGATTCTACGGCGACCTGAAGAGGGAGTGCCGCTGCTCGCCGCGCAAGATCGAGCAGTACCGCCAGCGGATCTCGGGCCCGCTGCTCGACCGCATCGACCTCCACGTCGAGGTCCCGCTGGTCGACTACCGCGAGCTGTCGGGCAATGGCGGCGGCGAGTCCTCGGCCGCGATGCGCGACCGGATCAGCGCGGCGCGCGAGGTGCAGGCCGGCCGCTTCGAGCGCTCGACCGCCGCGACCAACGCCGCGATGGGCCCCCGCGAGGTGCGCGCGCACTGCCAGCTCGATGCCGAGGGCGCCGGCTTCCTCGAGCAGGCCATGGAGACCCTCAACTTCTCCGCCCGCGCCCACGACCGCATCCTCAAGGTCGCGCGCACCCTGGCCGACCTGGATGGGTCGGAAGCCATCGCCGCCAACCACGTGCTCGAGGCGATCCAGTACCGCACCCTGGACCGCAATCTGTTCCACTAGGCCGGTGGAGCGCGAGGGGAGAAGACCATGATGAATGGGATGGCTCCCGCACGGAACGGCAAGGCACGGACCGCGCAACCCCAGTCGCGCGCGAATCACCGAGGCGGCCCCGCCGCAGCCACCCGGGCGCGACTGGGGTCGCGCGGTCCGCTCCATCCACAATCCAATCCATCCTGGTCCCCCAATGGTGGACAGGGCGGGCGCTTGTCTCAGTCCCGGCCGCTGAAGGCCATCAGGATCCGCAGCACGTACCAGAACAGCAGGGCGACGCTGGCGAAGAGCTGCAGCGAGGCGGCGACGTGCTGGCCGGGCTGGTAGTGGTAGATGATCCGGCTGGTATCGTAGAGAATCGCGCCGCTGGCGATGACGACCATGGCGACGCTGAACCACAGGCCGAGCGAGAAGCCGAACAGGATCGAGGCGACGATCAGCCCGAGGGCGACGAACATCCCGATCTTGAGGATGCCGCCGAGCATGGTGAAGTCCTTGCGGGTGGTGAAGGCGATGGTGGTGAGGCCGAGTACCATCATGCCGGTAATCACGGCGGCCTGGCCGAGGATCAAGGCACTGCCGGTCATGTGGATCGCGATCGCCATGATCGGCAGGAAGATGAGGGCCTCCGCCAGGGTGTAGATGGCCAAGCCGGCATACTGGGTGCCGATCGAGCTCGAGCTGCTGGCGAGGCGCGAGGCGAGCCAGCCGACGATCGCGAAGGCGCCGAGGACGAGCAGCCAGGAAAAATGGCTCCTGCCGAGCAGCTGCAGGGCGACATCGCCGAGCCCGGCCTGGAGCATGAAGGTCTCCAGCAGGATGAAGACCCCGACTGCCAGGGCGAGGTGGCCGTAGGTCTTGCGAATGAAGTCAGTACGGGTCTCCGGCGGCGCTTCCGCGACGCTGCTGGTGGCGTAGGGGTTGATCGGATCCATGAGTGCCAAGGATCTATGTCACCCATCCGCGGATTGGCAAGGCAATGCGGCCAGAGAGGGAGCTGAAGAGCGGGGAGCGCATTCATCCACAATCCCATCCATCCTAGTGCTGCGTCAAAATTGAACTGAGGGATAAAAACTGCTTAGCTTGGTCCGCGCCTGTTCGTTGGTAAATTGCCAGTTGGTTTTGGCTTCGGACCGGGTGCGCCTTGTGACTACCGCAGCGAGTTCATCGCGCAATTGGTCTTTACTCGCAATCCGCTCGCTCAGGCCGGTGCGCACCAGTGCCGAGATCTCGCTCTCGGCGATGTTGAGCCAGCTGCCATGCTTCGGAGTGTGATGGCGCTCGAATCGGCTCGCCAGCTCGCGGGCCTTCTCCGGCGGGAAGGTGGCGTAGAGCGAATCGTCGCAGTGGGTGTTGAGGTTGTCCTCGACCAGGATTGAGATGCGACTGATTTTTGGACCAAATTTCGGTTAGTTGAGAGAGGTGATTTCGGCGTCGAACTGGGCCGGCGTGCGGTAGTCGAGCGAGGAGTGTTTGCGGTGCGTGTTGTAGTAGGCTT